>NZ_JBHSBI010000014.1:0-296765 GCF_042650645.1 Nonomuraea purpurea | reverse complement strand
CGGCAAGCTCGTCGAGCGGCCGGACGAGACGTCTCCCGAGGGGCGGTCACCCGTCGCTGCTTAAAGACTTTGATCCACAGGTATTGACGATTGCTCCCGCCCGGCGTAACTGACTGCTTTAGGCCCCGGCGCAGAAGCGGATGCGACTCGTATCGCAACCCAGGGTGGTGCTGAGGCGGTCGGCGAGTGTCCTGCAGTGCGTGGTCACTTGTCACCTCGGAATCTCATCGTGTGACGGCACCTGGTTGCTGTCTATCGATGCTCGTTCAGCGTCAGTCAGACCGGCCTCCGCGAGGATGGCCTGCACCATCGCGTTCTTCCCTCGGCCGTAGTCGACGATGTTGGCGGCCTTCCCGGCAACGCGCTTCTTCACCATGGCGTACTGGTCACGAAGTCCCGAGTTGGTTCGCAGGATGTCTCTGACCGAGAGGTGATTGCGGAGCGACAGCGACCCATCAACGATGACGTAGGTGTTGGTCCCGGCGAGTCGTGCGGGTTCCTTGAACGCCCATCGCTGGGGGATCCCCAGCTCGCCCAACGGCGAGAAGCCCAAGCCGATCAGGACGTCCGAAGCGGCCTCGACATCTTGCTCTGCTACCACAATGTCGCAGTCGATGATCGGCTTGGCGGCCAGCCCGGGAACTGACGTGCTACCGACATGTTCGATGGAAATCACAGGTACGCTAGCGGCTTCTAATGCCTTGGCGTACTCCTTGCGCAACGCCTCAAACCGATCCGGCCATGTGGCGTCATAGTCGACTACCGTGATCACGGTTGGAGCCTAATAGGCACAACATGTTTCCGCGACCAGCCCGCCACGATCGTCGCCCCCGGCGCCCGGGTCGCCGTCCTCCGTCCAGGCATCCGAGGTACTCATCGCCTATCCCGGCATGGCCATGATGAACGCCAACGAACTGCCAGCTGTGATGACCGGCGGCGTCAACGCCTTCGCCGACCAGGTCGTCGTCCTGCGCGACGGCCGCGTCGCCGGGCACGGCCCGCCCCTGGAGGTGCTGACCCCCATCTTCATCGAAGAGGTCTTCGGCGTGCGTGCACACGTCGGGCCTCACCCCATCACCGGACGCCCGCATATCGCCGTGGCCTCCCCAAACCCGTGGAGCAGGTCGTGATCATCTCCTCACAAGCAACCCACCATTCACATCAGCGCCTGGCCGTGGGCGCACGGGCTGCGAATCGACTGCGGCTGCTTCGGCGGAGGGGGCCGACTCGGGGTGGGGCAGGAGCCGACATACTTGCTCGACATCCTGCGCGACTTCGGTCTCGTGCTGCTCGGCGCCTGGACCGCGCGTTTCCCGTCGGGCCGCTTCGCGCTCGACGGTGCCCTCGGACTTGGGGCCGCCACTGATGATGACGATGAAGAGGAGGACGAGTGATGAGCAAGGGCAAGCGAGCGCCCCAGCCCAGGCGCGAGAAGATCAAGGAGCAGCAGGCCATCGCCCACGCGCGCGAGAAGCGCCGGCGCCTGGTGACGTACCTCACCGCAGGGGTAGTCGCCGTGGCAGCAGTTGGGGCCGGTTGGTGGTACAACGCCAGCACGTCCAGATCGGAGGAGGCCACGGGTGCGCTCGCGCCGATCACCGTGCAGCCCGACGGCAGCGTCGTCATGGCCAAGAGCGGTGTCACCGCGCCGGTGGTCGACATCTACGAGGACTTCCAGTGCCCGGCCTGCAAGGAGGCCGGGCGGGTCAGCGGGCAGACATTCAAGAACCTCGCCGCCGAGGGCAGGGCCAAGGTCGTCTACCACCCCATCACGATCTTCTCCCAGGAGCCGACCCGGTCCAACTCCGTGCGCGCGGGCAACGCCGCCCGATGCATCGCGGACGGCAAGCAGTGGATGGCCTTCTACGACCTGCTCTTCAAGAACCAGCCCGGCGAGACCGTCGAAGGCTTCACCACCGACCTGCTCGTGCGATTGGGCAAGGAGGTCGGGGTGACCGCGCCGGACTTCGAGCAGTGCGTCACCTCTCAGAAGAACGCGCAGGCGCACCTGGCGTACAGCCAGAAAATCCGTGACGAGCAGAAGCTGTCCCACACGCCCACAGTGAAACTGAACGGTACAGAAATAGACAACGGGACCGTGTTCCGCCCTCCGCTGCTACGCGATGAGGTTACGCAGGCTGCGGGACGAGGTTGATCCAGCAGGAAGTGAGACCGGGCCAGCCGCAACGCGACTGGCCCGGACCCGCGGTGCGGGAGGAACGGGATCGTCAGCCGCGCAACGCCTGCAGGGCTCGGCGGCAGGCATCGGCTGCGCGTTCTGTCGCTTCGGCGCACAAGTTGCAATGCGCGTGGGCTGCGGCGTTCCGGCTGCATGCCTCGTGGCTACGCCGGCAGGCCATCAGGCACACTTCGAGCTGAGCGGCGACCAACGCGCTGTCCTCGCGGGTCGCCCGGGTGAGCAGCCGGCGGGTGGCCAACGCGACGTCCCCGCAGTCCATGTCGCACAGCACCGACGAGCGCATCCCGTCGACGTCGTGTGCGCCCAGCATGCCGGCCACGCACGCGGTGACGGCTTGCTCGCATTCGGAGAGAGCGTCCACGACGGACGCGAGGGTTTGGGTATCGAGAGCGGCGTGTACCGCGAGGCTGTCGAACAGCTCACGGGTAGAAGGCATGATGCCCTCCAATCGGATATATGGCGACGTTGTTCCGTCCGCCCGCACCGTAAGTGGTCGCGCGTGCGTCCGACGTATCCAGCTTGATCAGAACAGAGTCCTCATGGACCCGTCTCGGCACCTGCCCACAGGAACTATGGGCAGTCATGCTCTCCCAAGGGGCGGCTTCATGACCTGCCTCCAGGACCGATCTACGCTCACCGCACCAGTGATCGTCTAATCTTCCTGGGGTGGCGAACGTGTCTGACGATCTCGCATTGCCCACTGCCCTGGCCGAGGTGGCCGAGGCCGGCTTCGAGTGGGAGTGGGACGAGGAAACCGACGAGGCCCGCGGCTGTGACTTCGAGCCATACGACCAGTTCGAGGAGTCCGACCGGACGGCGTGGTGGTTCCGCCTGTGGACCGGCAACCAAGAGGTCGACGGCAGCGAGTTCCGCTTCTTCGGCACGACCGGGGCGGGTGACTACACCGGCTTCTGGCTGGTACGTCCCAATGCGGCGATCAGCGACCAGCCCGTCGTCTACATCGGTTCCGAAGGTGAGCACGGCGTGATCGCCCGCGATCTCGGCGACCTCCTCTGGCTGTTCGCCGCCGGATTGGGCCCTGCCGAGGCTTTCAAGGACCCCGACTCCCCTGCACAGCCGAACGAGACCTTCACCACCATCGCCGAGCGACACGCACCCGGCCGCCGCCGTTCGCCTACCCAGATCGTGACCGCCGCACGAGCAGAGTTCCCGCATTTCCCGGATCTCATCGACGCGTTGTGCCGCTGAGCGGGTTCGACGTGGCCGCAATGCCGACGAGAGCTTCGCGAGTGGGAAGCGTCCGTCAGAGAGGGATGGGGCGGTCGACGACCATCTCGTAGACCAGGTCGGTGGTGATGGAGCCGACGCGGGAGAGTTCGGAGGTGATCTGCTCGAGGTCACTCATTCCGGTGGCGACGATCTCCATCACGTAGCAAGACTCCCCCGTGACACGCAGGCAGCGCACGATCTGCGGTTGGCTGGCCAGAATGGCAGTGACCTTGTCGTACAGCGAACCGTGGACCTTCATCCGGACGATCGCGCGCAGGGTGTAGCCCAAGGCTTCGGGCTCGACGCGCGCCCGATAGTCCCCGATGACTCCGTGCTCCTCCAATGAGCGCAGCCGGGTCCGCGTGGCCGAGACACTGAGCTGGATGGTCTCGGCGAGCTTGGCCAAGGTCGCGCGGCCGTCGGTCTGGATGGCCACGATCAGGGCACGGTCCACGTCGTCCAGCAGACTGGCGGCTGGTGTGTTGGTCATTCGTGCAGGATCCCGCAGATTCTGCGCCGAAACCACCAGTAGTCAATCGATTTGGCGTGTAACACCCCCATGCGGCCTCCCTAGCGTTGACCTCATGACGACTTGGACACCGTTTTTCTTCGTCGACGTCTTCGCTGAGCGCCCGCTGACCGGTAACCCGCTGGCGCTGATGCCGGACGCGGACGGACTGACTTTGGACCAGATGCGCGACATCGCCCGCGAGTTCAACCAATCCGAGACCACCTTCCTGCTCCAGCCCACCCGACCGGAGGCCGCGTGGCGGCTGCGGTCGTTCACTCCGATCGGCGCCGAAGTCGACGGTGCCGGCCACAACGCACTCGGCGCCTGGCTGTGGCTCGCCGACCAGGGACTGATCGGAGAAGAACCGTCCCAGACACTGATGCAGGAAATCGGCGGGGACGTGCTGCCGGTCGAGATCGTCCGCCAGCACGGGCGAGGTATCCGTGTTGTGATGGAACAGTCCTCACCCGTGTTCGGACCCGTGGTCGAGGACACCCGTCGCCTCGCCGCCGCACTCGGACTCAGGCCCGAAGACCTTTCCATTGATCAGCCGGCGCAGGTCGTATCCACGGGAGTTGCTCACTTGCTCGTCCCGCTGGTCGATCGCCGGGCAGTCGACGGCACCGCCGTCGAGACCCGGGCCTTGGCCGCGATCCTGGCCGAGGTGGACGCCGAAGGCTGCTACGTCTACACCAGCGCCCCTGGGGAGCCCAAGGCGGACGCCTACAGCCGGTTCTTCAATCCCACCGTGGGCATCGTCGAGGATCCGGCCACCGGCACGGCTGCGGGTCCGCTCGCCGCGCTGCTCGCTCGTACACAACGGGTCGATGGGGGTCTGGTCGTCATTGAGCAAGGCCATAGGCTCGGGCGCCCCAGCCGGATCCAGGTCGAGGTCGACGGCGACCGCGTACGGATCTCCGGGTCCGGGATCATCACAGGTCGCGGAGAACTCAGGCTCGCATGAAACTCGGGAGGACCACGATGACCGTCGAGAACCTCACATCCACTGACCTGACGCATCTGCGCCGCTGCATCACGCTCGCCACCGAGGCCCTCGATGCGGGCGACGACCCGTTCGGATCCGTGCTCACGAACGCCGACGGAGCCGTCTTGGCCGAGGACCGCAACCGTGAGACCACCACCAATGACCCCACCGCCCACCCCGAGATCACCCTGTCCCGGTGGGCGGCAGCGAACCTCACACCACGGCAACGATCAACCGCCACGGTGTACACGTCGGGCGAGCACTGCCCGATGTGCTCGGCGGCTCATGCCTGGGTCGGGCTGGGCCGGATCGTCTACATCCACTCCGCCGCACAACTCGTCGAGTGGCGCACAGCGCTCGGCCGCCCCGCCTCACCCGTGCGAAGCCTGCCGATCACTGAGATTGCACCCGACATCCCTGCCATAGGGCCGGTGCCACCCCTCGACAAGGAGATGCGGGACCTGCACACCCGGGCAGCCAGACGTCCCGGCTGAGGCATACGGCACCAACTGAAAAAGGTCGCCTACTTTCCAGCTCATGGTCCGGGGGGTCTTTCCGGCGAGCAGGGCACAGAGCAGGGCCGTAAGCATGAAGCCGACGACCACGGGGACCCCAATCAGCATGCCGAATGCAAGGGTCTCGTTGGACACCCAGGAGTCATACTCCGGCTGGAGCGCGACGACCGCCAGCATGACGAAGGGGGCCACCAGACCAACGGCCGGCCAGTAGGGCAGGCGGGCCAACCACGCAGCCACCATGCTGAGCGGGAAAGGCGCCAGCGCAAACGCCATTGCCAGCTTTAGCTCGGAATCCGAGTTGGTGGTCGGCCAGGCGAGCAGGAGCAGCAGTAAGACCGCCACTGCGGACCCGGCCAAGGCCGACCTCAATAAGAGACGCACAGCGTGATTGTCGCAAATCAGGTGGCGGACAGGTCGCGAGTGCCCTCGCCACAGCGGATTCTCTACCTGCTGCGACAACATACCCGGCCACATCCCCGTGCGGACGCACACGCCTCCCACCTGATCATCCCGTCTGCCGTCGTCCCGCCCAAAGGGAAGCAGGCCGGGGACAAGGTGGAGCCCTCAACCGGAGGAACAACCTTGGCCCCGTGGCCCTGGCCTGCTCGGCTTGTCCCGGGGCGATGGTGGGCGGGATGATCACGCTTCCCCCTCAACCACCTACGGCCCTACGCACCACGCGGCGATCATCCCGGAGCCGGAGCACCCCCGCCGGAGGCATTCTGCTGTGCCTCATCTCGGCGCTTCTTGAACGCGTTGAAGCGCCCAGTAAATAGGTACAAATAGTCCAAGAGAGCTTCGGCCAATTCGAGAGCATCCTGCGCGTCTTGGCGAGCGACTGGACGCCCCGTGAAGTGGGCTGCTTGGTTCCCAAGTACGCGAAGCTCCTGCGCCCACTCCAGAAGGCGGCCTTCGATCAGCCCCTGACGCTCCATCTCTTCAAGCGCGCGGACCAGGTTCGTGGCTGTGATGTTGTGATGGGAGCAGACCCCTTCCAGCGCTCGTCGGACCATGACGACGGTAGCCGTATACGCGTCGGCATTGAAACAACGTTCCGCTTCCCGGTGCTCTCGGCGCAGTTCTTCGGGGATGGCAACTGAGCGGACATAGCTTCGCTCATCAGAGATGGGCCAGACCGCATCCGCTCGCGTGGAGCGAACACGCTCTTCCTCGGTGTAGTCATCCCAGATGAGCTCTTGGTAGAGCACGCTAGGCGCAGAGCAGTGATAGCACGTGGCGATGGCTAATCGAATCTTCTGGCCATCGTGCTCGCCGCTCCGGCCAGTCACAAGTTCTGCCTGCTCCTCGGCTGCCTGGTCTTCACCGCAAGCCCAACAGTTGATTTCGTACTGGAAGGACGATGTCACGACGGCAATGTAGCGAGACCTGATCGCTGACGGGTAGGGATTTTGAGCGGTGCGGCCCGAGCGCGGGTACGCGCGAGAACGGCCCCCAGGCCGCACGCGCAGCGTGTGGCCTGGGGGCGGCCCGCGCTGGCGGCGCGGAGCGCCGCCCTTGGTACCTACAAGAACTATTCGGCAGCGTGCTTGTTATGCGGCACTCAGTTACGGCAGCCGTAATAGTAGGCGCGTGGAGGCGTTCTCCGGAGTCGCAGACGATCTTTTCGCTCTCCTGTCTCCGAGGAGCGCGGATGGAAAACTGGCGCTAGGCAGGGTCGAGCAGTACCGCGAGGAAGTTTACGCCAGGCGCGGATCTTGGCCTGAACAGGCGTGAGATGAGGAGTGGGAGGGCCCCGTCTCAGTACATGAGGATGGAACTGTCCTAGCTATGCGCCTACTGCCGAACTCAATCCACCCGCAGCCTCGATCCGCAGAATCCGCAGAATCCGCAGAATAGACGCTACGACGTGTCCAGGCAGGTCAACTAGCTTGCCGACGTCAGCTGCACAAGGATTCCGAACGGTCAGTAGATTGCCGCAGTATTCCGCAGAACCGCCGCCTGCCGAGGATCACTCGCCGGGTGGCGGTTCTGCGGTGATCAGCTCCACCTGATCCCCGCGCAGAACCTTTCGGTGCTTCCGCGGCCCCGGAACAACCTCGAACACTGGCACGCCCTCCGGCATCCCACCGAACTCCCGCAACTCAGCGGACGTGGCCAGTTCCCGCCGCTCGTCCGGCGTCGGCATGCGCGTGATCACACGCACCCCAGCCGGCACCGGGTACGGCTCGCGGGTCGGCTCAACGGCCACCATCGACCCCCGCTTGCGCACCGTGGTGATGCGTCCCTCGGCGCGGAGGTGGGCCAGGGCTTCGCGTACTGTGTCGCGGCCCACCTCGTACATCTGTGAGAGCTGAGCCTCCGAGGGCAACCACGCTCCGGGCCGGTAGCGGCCGGCCGTGATGTCATCGCGGATCGCAGCCGCGACCTGCCGGTAGACCGGCACCCCAGAGCTGTAGTCGATCACGGCACACAAGCGTTACAGGGCTATATTGCCATGAGCCTTGTGGCCATGAGGCCCTAGCGTTAACGTGGGCAAACATCACTCTGCGAGGATTTTCAAGGAACCAATTATCTGAAATTAGGACGGAAGGCGCAATCTCACATGGCTACGGTTCGCGAGGCTCTGTCTGACCCTGATCTCCGTGGTGCGTTCAGACGGTTTTACGTCTGGCGCGACTCCGACGGCGTGTGGCACGCCAGGCCGCTCCCCAAGCTGACCAGGGAAGAGATCGCCTACCGGATCCTGCCGGAGTTGGTCGCCGACTCCCCCATCCAGCTCGCTTACAAGTGCACGTGGCAGCGGAGCCGCCGCAAAGTTCACCGCTACCTGCAGAAGTACGCTCAGAGGAGCGCAGCCCTTGAGTCAGCCTGAGCCGCCGCAGGTACGGTGGGAGCCGTACCAGGGTCCGTCCCGGGGCAACGCCCGGATCACGGAGACCTCGTGTTGCGGGGCGTACGAATGGGTCGCCCAGGGCGGACACTTTCTCGTCCTGCGCCCCGCCAGCGAACCGGGCCGCTATGAGGAAACGGCCAGGGGACTGTACCGGCAGGCACGCGAGGTCTGGGCGGCGCTCCTGACCTTTCATGCCCTCCAACACCAACGCGAGGAAGCTGCTCGTGCCGCCGCCGAGCGACAACACCGTGCTCGTAAATCTCGTGGTAAGCGAGCCGTGTGAGTCGCGTCCGCGTTCATGTGATGTCCACCCCACCCGTCTCTGGTCACAATCTGCGGGTTTCTGCGGCATAGCGCGGGGCCTCGACCTCGCGCATCTGAGCCATACCGTTAGCTGACCTGAAGTGCTTCAACAGGTTCTGCGGATTGCGCGGCTGTACCAACAAGATCGCAGCTCGTCGCCACACGGCAACAACCTGGTGTCACCTCGCGTCCGGCACGCTCATGACGGGAAAGGAATTGGGGGACGTGAGGCCGGTAAATCCTGCTGGCCACACGCGCCCGCCCTACCCTGGAGACACTGTGCCTCGGCGAGGGAGCGCGATGAGCAAGGCGACGGATGCCCCTACCTACGTTCGGATAGCCCAGGACATCCGCAGTCGTATCCTCCAAGGCGATCCCCCCGCCGGCGCCATGCTCCCCTCCGAGGCCACGCTTGCCCGCACGTACGGCGTCGCGCGAGGAACGGTCCGCCAAGCGGTGGCCGAACTGGAGCGCTCAGGACTGGTGGCGAGCGAAGCCGACCGGGGCCGGCGCGTCATGGGCAGCGACCCTGCGACGGCCACTCGCGCCGCGGCCACGCAGTACGAGACGATCGCCGAGACGCTCCGCAAGCGCATCGACAGCGGCGCTCTCGTCGCCGGCCAGCAACTCCCCGGTGAGGCCGCCATCGCCGAGGAGTTCGGCGTATCGAAAGGCACGGCCCGCCAGGCGCTGCAACTCCTGGCCGGCGAACGGCTCATCGCGGCCATCCACGGCAAAGGTTGGTTCGTCGGCGGCCCCGAACACGCGCAGACCCGCGCAGACGTGGTTGCCGCCGAGTTCCGGAAGGACATCGCCACAGGCAAGATCGCCGTGGGATCCGTCCTGCCCGGGGAGAACACACTCGCCCAAGAACGCGGAGTCGGTCGCATCACCATCCGGCGCGCTTTTGCGCTCCTGGAGCAGGCTCAACGCTCGCCGCCCAAGATCACCGATAGGGTGCGCCAGAAGCAAAGGAGCCCCTTACGTGTCACCCTCAGCCCCGTTAGCTTGGATGGCGGCCCTCGCCGCCGCGGCCTACCCCACCTGGGACACCTGGAAGAGCTGGTTCGAATGGTCCTCCCTGTTCACGGCGTCTAGCCTGTCCGAGGAGTACTACGCGAGGGACTACTACGGGGGCTTCACCGAGGGCATCGTGGGCTGCGTACGCTTGTACGACTCGATCGACCGCTCGCCGTTCCTGCCGTTGCGCGACGACCTCACCACGCTAACCGAACTCGCGACGAGCTGGGCCGTGCCTGTGCTGGCCGTGCTGGTCGCCCTCGTGCGGCGGCATTCGGCGACGGCGGGACCGCGTACCGCCTGGGTGCTGGCGCTGATCGCGCTCGTCCGGCCGCTCTCGGCCGACTACGAGGGGGACGGCATCTGCTCCGGCTCGCTGCCCATGTTCACCCCGGACTGGTTCGAGGCTCTCTCCGGCGGCTGGGGGCTTTGGGAGCTGTGCCTGCTGGCGGCTGCCCTGCTGGTGCTGCTCGCATCCGGCTCCGCGGCACCGCCGATCTCTGGGCGGCGCGCTCTGACGGCGGCCATGGACGCCCTGGTGGTGTACGGGCTGGTGGCCCTCGCCCGACTCCTCACCGGGGACGAATCCCTGCGCGTCGGCCTGCTGCACCAGCTCCAGTTCGACGGCATCCGCGATGACTCCGCCCGGCTGCTGGTGCTCGTGCTGCCGGTCGGCTACCTCCTGTGGAGATACGGCCAGCGGAGAAAGAGGTGAGAGAACGGTTCACGGACGGATAGGCCGTGAGAGGCCGTAGGACACCGGTGATCGCCGTCACCAGCCGGACACAACGTGAGAGGCCCGTCACCGCGTTGCCGCTGGTGACGGGCCCCTTCCCGCTGGTGTGGCAGGTGCAAGGTTCGAACTTGCGTAGGCTGAGCCGACGGTTTTACAGACCGCTCCCTTTGGCCACTCGGGCAACCTGCCTTGTCATCCGCTCTCGCGGCGACAGATAGAAGAATAGCGGACTTCGGAGGTGTGCGTGACACCGGTTTGTCCCGAGCCGGATCTCTGGAACCCGATGCGCCGAGACGGGGAGGTCGTGGCGGAGTCCCGAGGGGTGTTGGTGGGCTGTGAGCTTGGGCAAGGCGGGTGGGGTGAGGGGGGACGAATCTGGATGCTTGCCTGTACAGGGGTCGGGGTCCTGCGCGGCGGGCCGATGCTGGCTAGGCTCGTTCGCTGGGTCCACGCGTTTGGCGTACGCCGGGGAAGCAGGATCCGGATAGTGCTTTCGCAGCCGAGAGGATGGGTGTTTTGGCTGATTCGTCTTTCGACATCGTCAGCAAGATCGACCGGCAGGAGGTCGATAACGCGCTGAACCAGGCGGTCAAGGAGGTTGGGCACCGGTTCGACTTCAAGGGCACCGGGGCGAGCATCAGTTGGTCCGGGCAGGACAACATCGAGATCAAGGCGAACAGTGAGGAGCGGGCTAATGCCGCGCTCGACGTGCTCAAGGAGAAGGTGGTCAAGCGGGGGCTTTCGCTGAAGATTCTCGATGCGGGCGAGCCCAAGCTGTCGGGCAAGGAATACCGCATGCTGGTCAGCCTCAAGGAGGGCATCGACCAGGAGAACGCCAAGAAGATCTCCAAGCTGATCCGCGACGAGGGTCCCAAGGGGATCAAGGCGCAGATTCAGGGTGAAGAGCTGCGGGTCAGCTCGAAGAAGAAGGATGATCTCCAGGACGTCATTGCGCTGCTCAAGGGCAAGGACCTCGACATTGCCCTCCAGTTCGTGAACTACCGCTAAGCGGGCATGAGAGCGTACGGCTCTGGGTTTGATCGGAGGACGGGCGCATCCGGGGCACATGACCGAGAGCGCGTTGGCCATGAGGGCGACGCGGTTTCTCCTGTGCCTCGGGCCGCTTCGCGCGCGCTCTGAACGTAAGCTCGGTATTCGTGACAAAGATCCCCGTGCGCCGCTTTACGGCGCGTGCGCTGCCCCTTGACGACCAGGACCGGGTACTTCTACTTCGCGGCTTTGATCCGGCTCAGCCAGATCTGCCGTTCTGGTTCACGATCGGCGGCGCGATGGAGGGTGGCGAGACGTTGCGGGAGACCGCGGCGCGCGAGCTGTTCGAGGAGGTCGGGATCCGGGTCAGTCCGGACGATTTCACCGGGCCGTACGGGACCAACACGATCGAGTTCACCTGGGCCGACCACATCATCACGCAGGATCAGACCTTCTTCGCGATTCGGGTGGGTGATGCGGCGGCCGTATCGTTCGAGCATATGGAGCAGGTCGAGAGGGATACGACGACCGGGTATCGGTGGTGGAGCGCGGCGGAGTTGGAGAGCACCGAGGAGATGTATTTTCCGGAGGATCTCGCGGTGGTTCTGCGGGGGATCACGGCGACTGCCCCGGTTCCCTTGACCAGTCCGACGGCTCCGACTGCTTCGAGGAATGGGGCTTCCGGGGATCCCAAGGCTTCTCAGGGTTCCGAGTCTTCCGGGGGTTACGACGGGGTTTCCCGAGTGGTCGAGTAAGCGTCTTCTCTGTGGTCGGTTCGCCGCCGGGGTTCCGTAGTTCGCGTGACGACGTCCTCTCCCCCCGGTCGAAGCGTTGGGACGGCCTCGACCGGGGCTGCTTCGGTGTCAGCGGCGGTAGCCGGCCATGCGCTCCAGCCGGGCGACTCGCTCGGATGTGGGCGGGTGCGTTGAGAAGAGGCGGCCGAAGCCGGAGCCGCTGAACGGGTTGGCGATCATCATGTGGGACGCCGAGGTGAGGCGGCTGTTCTCGGGGAGCGGGAGCCTGCGGGCGCCCATCTCGATCTTGCGGAGTGCCGAGGCCAGCGCCAGAGGATCGCCCGTGAGCCGGGCGCCTGATTCGTCGGCCTGGAATTCTCTTGTTCGGGATATGGCCATCTGGACCATGCCGGCGGCCACCGGTCCGAGCACCATCATGAGCAGCGCGCCCACGAAACCGGGCCCCTCGTCGTCGTCCGAGCCGCCGAAGAAGACCGCCACGTAACTCAGCCAGGTGATCATCGTGGCCAAGGCGCCGGCCACCGAGGAGATGAGGATGTCTCGGTTGTATACGTGGGACAGCTCGTGGCCGATCACGCCGCGCAGTTCGTCCTCGGTGAGGAGTTGGGTCAGGCCGTACGTGACGCACACGGCGGCCTTGCGGGGGCTTCTGCCCGTCGCGAAGGCGTTCGGCTGCACCGTGGGTGAAATGTACAGGCGTGGCATCGGCTGGCGGGCTTCGGTGGAGAGCTCCCGTACGATCCGGTAGAGCGTTGGCTGCTCGACCTCGCTGACCGGCCTGGCCCGCATGGCCGACAGGGCGATGCGGTCGGAGAAGAAGTAGGCGACGCCGTTGCTCGCCAGGGCGAGCATGAACGCGATCTGTACACCGGTGCCGCCGCCCAACCACGCGCCCACCGCGATGATCAGCGCCGACAGACCGCCCAGCAGTACGGCGGTGCGCAGACCGTTGTGGTGCAAGGTTCCCCCCTTCGTGGTCTGGGTTCACCAGGTCCAACGACTGTGACCCGGTGCTTCGTTCCCCGCCGTGCCCGGCCGGGGGCGGAGTGCGACTTCGTCCCCTGCGATCAGAGCGCGGTCAGGTCCAGCGCCAGTTGCGGGGCGAGCGAGAACAGGACCGCCACCGCCACCGCCAGGCCGATGGCCGGCCAGGTCGTCGGGGGCGGGCGGTGCGGGATCCGCGCTTCACCTGGGGTGAAGAGGCGGGCGGTCCAGGTGGCGTAGTAGTAGAGGCCGATGACGGTGTTTGCGGCCATGATCACGGCCAGCCAGCCGGTGCCGCCTTCGACGAGTTCACGGAAGACGAACACCTTGGCGAACAGCCCGGCCAGGCCCGGCGGGAGCCCCGCCAGGCAGATCAGGCAGAACGCCAGCGACAGGCCCGCCGCCGGGCTGCGGAGGGCCAGGCCACGGTAGTCGTCGAGTTCGTTGCCGGCGGACGTCCTGGAGACGAGCAGGACCACGGCGAAGGCGCCGAGGTTCATGGCGGCGTAAATGAGCAGGTACGCCATGGACGCGCCGACCGTCGTGATCGCCGATCCGGACCCGGCCGCCACGGCGAGCGGGGCCAGGACGTAGCCGGACTGCGCGACTGAGGACCAGGCCAGCAGGCGCACGGCGGAACGTTGGCGCATGGCGAGCAGGTTGCCGGCGGTCATGGTCAGCGCGGCGATGATCGCGATGATCGGGGCCCAGGTGGCGGCCTGTCCGGACAGGCCTATGGTCAGGACGAGCATCAACCCGGCGAACCCGGCCGCCTTGGAGATGACCGACAGCAGGGCGGCCACGGGGATGGGGGCTCCCTGATAGACGTCGGCGGCCCAGGAGTGGAACGGCACCGCGGCGATCTTGAAGGCGAAGCCCGCCACGACGAGGACGACGCCGACCGTGACGACGGCGGGCAGATCTTGACCGGTGGTCAAGGCCGCACCGTCCGCCATGCCCGGGGCCGGGATCCGGCCGCTGAAGACGTCCGACAGGCGGGACAGGTAGACCGTGCCGGCCAGGCCGTACAGGAGGGAGACGCCGAAGAGCATGACGGCGGTCGACACGACCGACACGACGAAGAGCTTCACGGCGGCCTCGGACGCGCGGCCGTCGTAGCGTCTCATGGCGGTCAGGGCGAAGACTGGGAGCGAGACCAGTTCGAGTGCCACCACGAGCATGATCAGGTCTCGGGACGCGGGCAGGGTCACGGCGCCCACGAGGGTGCAGAGCAGGAGGAAGTACCACTCTCCTACCGGAATGCCGCCGCCCGCCAGTTCCGTCATCGACATCAGGACGACCACCACGGCCGCCACGAGCACCAGAACCCCGAACGTCAGCGTGAACCCGTCCACGACGAACGAGCACAGCCCGCTCGCCCGCTCGGGAGGGACGCAGAACGTGGACCTCGGCCCGCCGCCTCCTGTCGCCTGGGCGATGACGAAGCCCAGGGAGATCAGGATGCCTGCCATCGTGACCAGCCCCAGGGCAGGCTTGGTGCGCGGGCGGGCCGGGAGGAACACGTCGAGCAGGAGGACGAGCCCCGCCACCAGGGCCAGCACCAGGGGAGGCGCGATCACGAAGTAGTCGATCTGCTGGATCATGAGAGGGCTCCCAGCAGGGTCTGGACGGCCGGGGTGGTCAGTGACAGGAGGAGGGCGGGCCAGAGCCCGAACAGCAGGGTCAGGACGATGAGCGGCGTCCACGACCCGAGTTCGTGAGATCTGATGTCGTCCGGGGTCGGTTGGGTGGGGTGCTCCTGAGCGATCGTCGCGGTGCGTTGTTCTGAGGAGCCGAGAAGGAGAGGGGCGCCGGAGGTCTCCGGGGTGGGAGTTGGTCGGCCCTGGGGGACGGCAGGGGTCTCCGGTGTGTGGGTTGGGCGGCCGTGGGTGACGCGGGAGAGCATGACGATGAAGTAGGCGGCCGTCAGGACGGCGCCCAGGCCGCCGATCACCATGTACGTGAGGAACAGCGGGCGTGGCAGCCCGTTCGCCGGTTGGAAAGCCCCGAGCAGCGCCAGCATCTCGCCCCAGAACCCGGCCAGTCCCGGCAGCCCGAGCGAGGCGATCGACGCGAACGTGAGCACCGATCCCAGCCTCGGCAGCGTCGCCAGCATGCCACCGCCCAGGGACGGCATGTCGACCGTGTGGTAGCGGTCCTTGATCGCTCCGGCCAGGAAGAACAGCAGGCCGGTGATCAGGCCGTGGGCGACGTTCGCGAAGAGGGCGCCGTTGATGCCCACCGGGGTCAGCGTGGCGAAGCCCAGCAGGACGAAGCCCATGTGGCCCACGGAGGAGTAGGCGATCATGCGTTTGAGGTCGCGCTGGGCGAGGCAGGCCAGCGCGCCGTAGACGATCCCGACCACGGCGAACGCGCCCAGCCATGGCGCCACCGCCGTCGCCCCCTCCGGCAGGGCGGGGATGGCGATCCTGGCGAAGCCGTACGTGCCCATTTTCAGCAGTACGCCCGCCAGCAGCACCGACCCGACGGTGGGAGCCTCCGTGTGGGCGTCCGGCAGCCAGGTGTGCAGGGGCCACATCGGGCTCTTGACCGCCAGACCAATGCCTATCGCCACGAACGCCAGGATCTGCACGGATCTGGACATCCCCGCGCCGTGGGCCGCGTTCAGCGCCTCGATGTCGAGCGTGCCGGTCTGGGCCCAGATGAGGAGCAGGCCGAGCAGCATCACCACGGAGCCGAGCAGGGTGTACAGGATGAACTTGACCGACGCCGCCCTGCGCCGCTCGCCGCCCCAGATGCCGATCACGAAGTACATCGGGATGAGGACGATCTCGAAGAAGACGAAGAAGAGCAGCAGGTCGAGGGCGAGGAACGTACCGATCATGCCGACTTCGAGGACGAGCAGCGTGAACACGAGCGCCCTCGGCCTGTCCCTCGTGAACTGCTCGCGGGCCCGGCCGTCGCCCCAGCACAAATAGACGAAGCACAGGAACGTCAGCAGGGCCGTGAGCGCGATCAGTGGCAGCGAGATCCCGTCCACGCCGAGGTGGAAACGGAGCCCGAGCCCGGGGATCCACGGCCGGTCGACCTCGAACTGCGGCTCCGCGGCGCGGCCGTAGTCGAACGTCGCCACCAGCAGTGCGGCCAGCGCCAGGGTGAGGCCGGAAAGGATCAGTCCGTACGTGCGGAGCAGCGGGCGCAGCGCGTTCGGGGCGATGAGGAGCAGGAGCGCTCCGATGAGCGGCACGGCCAGGAGGGCGATGGGGAGCCAGCTCGTCATGCGAACACCACCGCCCCCACCGCGATCAGCAGGACGCCGGCGAGTACGCCGCTGACGTAGAGCTGGACGTTGCCGTTCTGCGCCAAACGCAGCACTCCGGACAATCCGCGCGCTGTTCTGCCCGAGCCGCGTACCGCCCCGTCCACAACCTGGTCGTCCATTCTGACGACGAGCCTGGCCAGGGCCAGGACCGGACGGACGAACAGCGCGGCGTACAGGGTGTCCACATGGAACGCGCGCTCGCAGGGCAACCTGAGCGGGCCGAGCATGCGCGCCGGGTCGGCGACGGGGTCGATGCGCCAGAACGCGTACACGGCCCCGGCCCCGAGCGCGGCGAGGACGACGCTGGTGGCGGCGACGCCGGGGTTCAGGTGCGGTTCGCCGGCGAAGCCCAGCAGGAGGGCGGGGATCGCCAGGAGGATGAGCGGTACGAGCATCGTCCTGGGGGCCTCTCTGACGTCCACGACGTGTGCCGTCCCCGGCTCCGGTTCAGGGAGCGCCACGGCCCTCGGCCGGCCGAAGAACGTTCGCAGCCAGGCTCTGGCCGCGTACGCGCCGGTGACGGCCACGGTCGCGAGCGCGCAGCCGTACAGGAGGAGCGCCGCCGCGTCCGTCAGGCCGCCTGTGGACAGCGCCTCGTCCATGGCCAGCAGGACGCCGTCCTTGCTGAAGAAGCCGCTGGCCGGAGGAAAGCCCATCAACGCGGCGAAACCAATGGTCATCGTGATGAACGTGACCGGCAGTTCGCGGCGCAGGCCGCCCATCTGGGCCATCAGGTTGGAGCCGACGTGGTGGATCACCGCACCCGCGCAGAGGAACAGCAGCGCCTTGAACGCGCCGTGCGTCAGCAAGTGGAAGATCGCCGCCGTGTCGGAGCCCGCGGCAAGGGCGCCCGCCATGTAGGCGAGTTGGCTGACCGTGGAGTAGGCGAGCACGCGTTTCAGGTCATCTTGGGCCAATGCCGCCAGTGCGGCGCCCAGCATGCCGAGGGCGGCTATGACGGCCAGCACGTCCATCGTGGGGCGGGCCGCCTGGAAGGCGGGGAACAGTCTGGCCACGATGAAGATGCCGGCGGCGACCATGGTGGCGGCGTGGATCAGGGCGCTGATCGGGGTCGGGCCCGCCATCGCGTCGGGGAGCCAGGTGTGGAGGGGGACTTGGGCGCTTTTGCCCGCTACACCGGCCAGCAGGAGCATGGTCGCGGTCACCAGGGTTACCGCGGGCATTTCTGGCACTTTCGCCAGTACGTCGGTGATGCGGAAGCTGCCCGCGGCCGTGCCCAGGGTGAAGATGCCGAACAGGAAGCCGACGTCGCCCAGGCGGGTGACCAGGAACGCCTTGATCGCGGCGCGTGAGTTGCTCCGATCCTCCCACCAGTGGCCTATGAGGAGGTAGGAGCACAGGCCCATGATCTCCCAGCCGACGTAGAGGACCAGGAGGTCGCCAGCGTAGACGACCAGGAGCATGGCGCTGGTGAACAGGCTGATGAAGGCGCTGTAGGAGGGGTAGCGCGGGTCGTCTTTGAGGTAGCCGATCGAGTAGATCTGTACGGCCAGGGCCACGAGGGTCACCAGGACTCCCAGGAGGCTCGACAGGGCGTCGGCCTGGAGGGTCAGCGAGATCGGGATGCCGCCGGTGACTATCGTGCCGTGGGTGTGGGTTGTTGGTGGGGTGGTGGTGGGGGTGCCGGCGAGGTAGGAGAAGCCGGGGCCGGTCCAGGCCAGCCAGGTTGCCAGGATGGCTGAGGTTGTTGTGGGGAGGACGGCGATCCAGGCTGCTCTGAGGGTGGTGCCTCCCCGAGCTGACATGCCCTGTGTGGTGGTGGCGGATGTCGTGCCAGGCTTGGTGTTGAGGGGTTGGCGGTGGTGGGGCCAGCGGGAAAGCAGGAGGCCGGCGAAGACTGCTGCGAAGGGCAGGGCGATGATCAGGAGCGGGATCGACGTCGTCATTGCGTGCCACCTCGCTTGACGGGCTGCTCGCCCTCACGTCCGCCGTTGTCATGCGCTGCGGTCTGCTCCGATGGCTCTTCCCGGTCTTCCGTCTCCTCTGCCCGATCTGATCGGCCTGCCCGGTCTTTCACCCCGCGCCGTCGCGCTGCCTGGTCCTCCGGCTGCTCAGCCCCGCGCCGTCGCGCTCCCTGGTCTTCTGTCTGCTCAGCCCCGCGCGGTCGGGCTCCCTGGTCCTCCGGTTGCTCAGACCTGCGCGGTCGGCGCTCCTGCGTATCCGGCTGCTCGGCTTGGTCCTGTTGTGCTTTCCCCGCCTGCTCGGCCAAGCTCTGTCGGCTTTCTGCTGCCTGCTCGGTCCAGGTCGGGCCGTCCTCATGATCTCTGTGGTGATCTGCTTGGGTTTGCCCGACCTTCGGCGCACCAGTCGGCTCGAGGTCGGGGGTGCGGATCTCGATGCGGGGCTGGGAGCGTTCGAAGGCTCGCGGACTGTGGGAGTCGTCGGTGGGTTCGGCCAGGGCCCGGAGGTGGTCGATGTCGACGGTGCTGCGGTTTCTGTAGAGGGCCAGCACGATCGCGAGGCCCAGTCCGACCTCGGCGGCGGCGATGACGATGACGAAGAGGGTGAGGACTTGGCCGCTGTGCAGGCGGTCGCCCAGCCACACGTCGAAGGCGACCAGGTTGAGGTTGACGGCGTTGAGCATGAGCTCGACCGACATCAGCACGAGGATCGTGTTGCGCCGGGCGAGCACGCCGTACACGCCTATGGAGAATAGGAGCGCGGAGACGACCGCCGGATAGACGATGTGCACTAGTTCCCCCCGCTCTGGTCGGGTGGACGGCTGCCGTCGGCAGTGTCGCTCGCGGTCTTGTCAGAGCCGTCGGGCGCGCGGGTGCCGTCTGTCTCTTGGGGCGGTGGATGGGCTGTGGTTCGGGTCTCGTCGGGGCTCGGTGATGGGCTGCCGTTCTGATCGGTTGGGGAGCCTGCGGAGATGTCTGTGCGGGAGATCACGATGGCGCCGATCAACGCCGCCAGCAGGAGCACCGAGAGGGCCTCGAAGGGCAGGACCCAGGTGGCGAACACGCTGGCACCCAGTTCCTTCGCGGCTCCCGAGCCGGGGGTCAGCGGTGTGTACGCCGTTCGGAAGCCGTCGATCACCACTGTGACCAGGATGGCCGCCGTCGCTATGGCCACCACGGCCGCGATCAGCCGGTTGCCGCTGTCGAGGTCCGCGGACCGGCCGATGGGCGCGCGGGTCAGCATGATGCCGAAGAGCATCAGCACGACGACCGCGCCCACGTAGATGAGCACCTGGACCCATGCCACGAACTCGGCGGTCAGTACCAGGTAACCGCCCGCCAGCGCGCCGAAGCAGACCACCAGCCAGAGGGCGGCGTGGACGAGTTGTTTGGTCGTGACGACAAGCAGCGCCGATCCAACCGCTACCGCGCCCAGCAGCAAGAAGACGATCTCTTGCCCGGTGGGTGACAGGTAGGAGGGCACCGCCTCGGTCACGACTCCTCCTCGGACTCCCTTGTTTCGTCGGGGCCGAGCCGCCCCGGCGGTCGGATGGATCGTGGATCGGCCATCCTGCGCCGGCGGGGGCTCGCGGGAGAAGTTTGCTCCTCCGGATCGGGTGCCGGTTGCGGTTGGCCTGAGGCTGTGGACAACTCTTCTGGCGGTGGTCGTCCTGTGGATGAAGCCGGATCTCGGGGTTGCTGTCCGGACGGGCCAGTGCCCTTACCTGGTGGTGTGGGGCGGCTGGGGTCGTCCGTCTCTTCTGTTGTGGCTGTGCTGTTGTCGGAGGCGTCTGTCTGGCTTTGCGTGCTGGACTTGTCGCCCTCTGCTGGGGGCGGGGTGCCGCCCTCTGGGAGTTCAGGTGTGCGGGCTGTGGCAGGTGCGTCGGGCTGAGGGCGGGACGGCAGGGCGCCTGGGGGGCGGATTCCGCGTACGTTCGCCATCGTTCTGCGAGGGCGGCCGGTTGGCGTGGGTGATTGCCCTTCGCCGGGCATGTCCTTGGTCGGCTCGGCGATCGATGCGCCGGGCGTGGACGGCGGTTCTGTGGCGCTTGGTGTTGGTTTCGGATCTGCGGCGCCACTCGTCGCGTCTGGCCTTCTGGTGCCCGTCGTCGGCTTTGGCTGCGCGGTACCCGCCACCTGGTCTGACCCTGCGACGTCCGGCGCCAGGTTCGGCTCTGCGGTGCCCGGCACCTGGTCCGGCGCTGCGACGCCCGGCGTCGAGTTCGGCTGCGCGGTGTCCGTCGCCTGGTCTGACCCTGCGGTGCCTGTCGTCGGGTTCGGCTCAGTGGCGTCCGTCGCCTGGTCTGGTTCTGGAGGGCTCGGCTTTGCCGTACTCGGTCTGGAGGGGCGTGCCGGGCCGCCTGCTGGGGGCGTTTCTCCTGGGGCGGCCTTCTGCGCGGCCGGTTTGCCGGCACGAGCGGGTGGGCGGCGGGCGGCCGTGAGCTCCTTCGGGGGCTCTGCGCCGGGGTCGTGGGCCGGAGGTGGTGGGACTGTGGGGGCCCACGTGGCCAGCTTGTCCTTCTCGTGCAGGAGGTTACGGATGTCGCCGTCCGCGTACTCGAACTCCGGCGACCAGAAGAGGGCGTCAAAGGGACACACCTCAATGCAGATGCCGCAGTACATGCACAGGGAGAAGTCGATGGCGAAGCGGTCGAGGACGTTGCGCTGACGGGGGCGGCCACCCTCGGGGGCCGGGATCGTCTCCTTGTGGGAGTCGATGTAGATGCACCAGTCGGGGCACTCTCGGGCACAGAGCATGCAAGAGGTGCAGTTTTCCTCAACTAGGGCGATAACGCCTCGGCTGCGCGGCGGGAGGGCGGGCTTGACCTCGGGATACTGCTGGGTGACCGACTTGCGCAGCATGTGGCGAAGGGTGATGGACAACCCTTTCGCCAGACCTACTCCCGGTATCCGCCCCATGCCTCAACATCATGACGTACTTGGCCGCACAGGTGAATGATACAGAGCCTTGTCCCCAGGTTTTCCACAGTCATCCACAGGTTGGCCGGAGGTTATCCACAGGCTGTGTGCATGGGCGGATACGAAGGACGGTAGGGCGATAGTCTCTCGGCCATGCAGCGTAGCCATACGGTCCGTCCCAGTGCCGGGGCGTGGGCGGCCGCCGTCGTGTGGGCCTGCCTACCCCTGTTCACCTGCGGTTTGGCGACCCCGTTCACGATCGGGTTCGCGGCTTTCTGGATGCAGAGCGTCTGGCAGGTTCTCGCCGCGTCAGGCTACCTGGTGAGCATCGGGTCGTTCGTGATCGCGGTACTGGCGTACGGCGAGGACATTCCTGACCCTTTGTCCATGTTGGTGTCGCTGGGGCTTGTGGTCAGTTGGATCGGCGGGGTCATCCATTCCGGGATTCTGGTGCCGTTCATGGTGCGGGCACGGCTCAAGGCACCCACGTACCAGAAGGCAGTTCCGTACCAGCCGACCGACCTGCACCAGCGGACCACTTCGCCCTCCCACCAGCGGCGTCCCGGGGAGCCGGACTGGATCGGGCACTATCGGGTGCTCCAGTCTCTCGGGCGGGGCGGGCAGGGCGCCGTTTACCTGGCCATGGCGCCCAACGGGTCGCGGGTGGCGGTGAAGGTGCTGCATGATCTGGTCGACGAGATGGCGCGGGCCAGGTTCGCGCGGGAAGTGGACGCGGCCCGTCGGGTGGCGACGTTTTCCACAGCCCGGGTGCTCGATGTGAACATCACGGGGCAGCACGCGTACATTGTCAGCGAGTACGTGGAGGGGCCCTCTCTCGAGCAACTCGTCAAGAAGCACGGGCCGCGCGACGAGGACAGTCTGACTCGGCTGGCGTTGTCCACAGCCGGGGCGTTGGCCGCCATCCACAAGGCCGGGATCGTGCATCGTGACTTCAAGCCGAGCAACGTGCTCATCGGGCACGACGGGCCTCGGGTGATCGACTTCGGAATCGCGCGAGCGCTGGATCAAGTGACCATGACGTCCGGGAAAATGGTGGGGACGCCACCTTATATGTCGCCCGAGCAGTTGACCGGGGCGACTGTGGGGCCGGCTTCCGATGTGTTCAGTTGGGCTGTGACGATGATGTTCGCGGCGACGGGACGGCCGGCGTTCGGGGAGGATACCGTGCCCGCGGTGTTCAACCGGGTGCTCACGTTCCATCCGGACTTATCGCCGTTGCCGCCTGCGTTACGTGGGATCGTGGGATCTTGCCTGAACAAGCAGTCGGAGAATCGGCCTTCGGCCTCTGATGTGATGTTGGCGATCGTTCACTGATCGGGTTGATGTACGAAGATCGCGCTGCCGAGGGCTGGCGTGTCAGGGCGTTGCTTCCTGGGTGTTCTTGGTGAGGGCGAGGTACTCGTCGCGGGTCAGGCGGTGTACGGCCAGGATGAGTTTGTTGCGTTTGGCGAAGGTGTTGGCGACTTCCGGGGACCAGGGGCCCGGAAGGTGGTGGAGGGCGCGACCGGGTCTGTCGAGGATGAAGAGGCCGGTCAGGTCCTCGTGATAGTAAAGCAGCAGGCTGAATGCCTGGCCTGGCGATTCGCCCGTGCGTAGTTCGGTTATCACGTGGCTGCCGTGGATGATGCGGATTTTGTCGTACGGTTCGGTGCGTAGGTTGAGGCCCCATGGCAGGCCCAGGACGAATCCCCGTTTTGTGCGCCAGCGGTGCAACCTTGCCCGGACGGGGCGAATGAACAGCAGGGCCGGGCTGAATGCTACTCCCAGCCATTTGACGTGGAGGAGATCCAGGAACATCGAGCCGACCGCGGACAGGCCGCGCCAGGCGCCCCATAAGCCGACAGAGACCAGGTAGGCCATGGTGATCAAGCCGACGGCTCCGGCGCCGATGGCTGCCGGTTTCTGCCACTTACGCAGGGCGCGGTCTGGGAGGCCACGTAAACGTTGCCAGCCGGGAGCGCGGCTCGCCAGCGTCGTGCGTACTTGGTGCGGGGGCTGTGAGCGGGCGTCCACCAGCGGGATGCCGGACTTCGCGATGAACCGCTCCACGTCCGTCTTGTACCACTCGCCCGGTAAGTCGAGCAGGACGAGGCCGTCGGCGTCCAAGGCGGCCATGCCTTTGACAGAGGGGAGCTTAGGATCATGGCCGGATTTCGTGGTGGACTGCTGGACGTATTTATAGGTGTAGAGGGCGGCCGGTGTCACGCGTAGCGAATGGCCCGAAGCGTTGTCGGTGACGGTCAGAGTTGCTCCGTCAGAGATCAGAACGGTTTTGGGGCGTCTACTGCCCTTTGTTGCGCCTGCGATGGGACGGAGCTGATTCATTGGCCATTTCCCCCATTAAGTCGCTGTTCATGTATGACGAAGGAGGGAGATGCGGAGTTTCCGCTCCGTTAGAAGGCGACCTTGATGATACCCGTGAGGGCGAGTTGGAGGAGGGCCAGCGGGACGAGGACGGCCCAGGCGAGCTTTTGGAGCTGGTCCTCGCGCAGCCGCGGGTACGTCACGCGGAGCCAGATCACGACGAACGACAGCAGGAACACCTTGATCAGCGTCCACATCCAGCCGGGCAGGAACGGGCCGTGCCAGCCGCCGAGGAACAGGACGGTGGTCAAGAAGGACAAGACGACGATGCCGGCGTACTCGGAGAGCATGAAGAGGGCGAAACGCATGCCGGTGTACTCGGTCATCGGGCCCATGATGATCTCGGACTCGGCGATCGGCATGTCGAACGGGGGGCGACGAAGCTCGGCCAGACCCGCGAGGAAGAAGACGACGCCGCCGATGGCCTGCCACGGCAGCCACCACCACTGCCACGCTTCGACGATGCCGGGAATCGACAGAGTGCCCGCGGCCATCGCCACGGAGGAGGCCGCCAGGACGAGAGGCAACTCGTACGACATGAGCTGAGCGGCCGAACGCATGCCGCCGAGAACCGAATATTTGTTGGCCGACGCCCAACCGGCCATGATCGAGCCGAGCACGCCGACGCCCATGACGGCCAGGACGAAGAAAAGGCCGAGATCGAGGTTGACGGCGACGCGGCCGCGATCGATGGGGATGGCGATCAGGACGACAAGATAAGGGACCAGAGCCACGCCGGGGGCGATCATGAAGATGCGGCGGTCGGCCGCGGCCGGGATGATGTCCTCCTTCTGGGCGAACTTCACCCCATCGGCGATGAGCTGCGCCCAGCCGTGGAAGCGACCCGCGTACATGGGGCCCAGGCGTGACTGCATGTGGGCCATGACCTTGTGTTCGGTCTGACCGATGATCAAGGGCAGAACCAGGAACACGATGAGGATGACGGCGAAGCTCAGCACCACTTCAAGAAACATTTGGGCGGCTCCTCGGCTCCTAGTCGGTTGGCGAGGCGTGGGTTTGCAGGCAAAGGGCTATTGGTTGAAGCGGGCCTGGGTTGGGGCGGGCCTGGGTTGGGGCGGGCCTGGGTTGGTTTGGTCGCGGTGTGCCAGGCCGGGAATCCTGGCCGGTCGGAGCGGGCCAATCGCGGTGCGCCGGTTGGAGTGGACCAGGTGGCTGGGCTGGACGGGCTGGGCTGGACGGGCCGGACGCGGTGAGCCGGACGCGGTGAGCCGGACGCGGTGAGCCGGACGCGGTGAGCCGGACGCGGTGAGCCGGTTGGAGATGATTGGGGTGGGTGGGTGAGCGGGGTGGGTGTGGAGCGAGGCCCTGTTGGTGCGGAGAGCTTCGGTGGGATTGGAGCTTGGCGGGTTTGGGGTGAGGGAGGGTTAGACATTGGGGGTGCCCCAGTCGGCGGGGACTCCTGGGGGGAGGGTTTTGCGGCGGCTGGGGGCGCCGTGGCCGGATTCGCCAGGCTCTTTGGCTCCGGGCCAGGGTTTGGCGACGCGCGCCGCAAGGATGAAGTCTTTGCGGAGGGGGTTGCCCTCGAAGCCGTCAGGGAGCAGCAATGGGACGAGATTGGGGTGGTTGTCGAAGATGATGCCGAACATCTCGTACGTTTCGCGTTCGTGCCAATTGGCGCCCCGGTAGATCTCTACGGCGCTCGGCAGGTGTGGGGCCGTGCGGGGGACGCGGGTGCGTAGCAGCAGGCGGGAACCGGTGGAGAGGCTGTAGACGTGGGCCACCACCAGGAACGCCTCTGGTGGGTCGTCCACGCCCGTCAGCCAGTCGAAGAACGCGTGGTCGAGGTCGTCTCGGGCGAACGTCAGGAGTTCGAGCCAGTCGGTTGGGGCGACGTCAACGGTGATGTCGCCGTACGACTCCGAGAGTTGGGCTCGGTCACCGAAGTGGGAGGCGAAGCGGTCGGCTACGGGGGGTGCGGTGCCCGCGTTCATGCCTGCTCTCCCGAGGACGGCGGGATGAAGCGGTCGGCGAGATTCTCCCCCGCGATCTTCTCCTGCAGCTTCATGATGCCGTAAAGGAGGGCCTCCGGGCGGGGCGGGCAGCCGGGCACGTAGACGTCCACCGGGATGATCTGGTCCACGCCGTTGGTGACGCAGTAGGAGTCCCAGTAGGGGCCGCCGGAGTTGGAGCAGGCGCCGAACGAGATGACGTACTTGGGGTCGGGCATCTGCTCGTAGAGGCGCTTCACTGCCGGGGCCATCTTGTCGGTGACCGTTCCTGAGACGATCATCAGGTCGGCCTGGCGGGGGCCGTTGGCGAACGGGATCACGCCGAACCTGATGAAGTCGTGCCTGCTGGTCGAGGCCGCGATGAACTCGATGGCGCAGCAGGCCAGCCCGAAGTTGAACACCCACAGTGAGTAGCGGCGGCCCCAGTTGAGCACAAAACGCATTGGTTTGGGCGCCAGCCTGGAAATTGGGCCCACCGTGGGCATCGGGAGATCCGTTGCTGCCATGGTGTCCATTCTTGCCGCGAATCGCAGGTCAGGCAAAGGTTGGGCTGTTGGGTTCGCTCGGGTTCGCTCGGGTTCAGCGGTGGGGCGGCCGGTGGAGGGCCTGGAGTGCGGTGGTAGAAAGCTTGCTGGAGCGTGGGATTGGGCGTGATGGAGCGGGCGCCGCACGTTCACCGGCCGCCACAGGATCGCGAATGCGCCATACCTTCACCGGGCGCCGCACGTTGAGCGGGCGCCGCACGTTGAGCGAGAAGTGGGTTTGGGTCGTTTTAGGGCTTTGGGGGCTCAGTGGCTTCGTGGGGTGTGTGGTGGCGGGTGGCCGTGGTCGATGATGGTGGGAGTGCGGCGGTTGCGGGTTTGGCTCGGGGTGGTGGTCAGGTCCAGGTGAGTACGCGTTTGCGCCAGGCGTACACGATCCCCAGGGCGATGAAGCCCAGGAACACGAACATCTCCACCAGGGTGGTCAGGCCGTAGCCGGGGGCGTCGAAGACGGTGGCCCAGGGGAAGAGGAAGACGGCGTCTACGGCGAACACCACGTACAGGTACGTGAACACGTAGTACCGCACCTGGGACTGCGCCCATCCTTCCCCAACCGGGTCCACGCCGCATTCGTACGTGGTCAGCTTTTCTGGGGTTGGGCGGGAGGGGCGGAGGAGGCGGTTGGCCAGCAGGGCGCCGGCCACGATGGCGATGCCGATGGCGAGCAGTGCGGCGACGAGTACGTAAGACCCGAAGTAGCCGTCCATGACGTGATCGTAACTCCAGGGGCTTGGGTGAGGCCATGGACGGTTCCGGCCAGCCCGGACGGGCCATGGGCGGCGGCCCAGGATGATGCCGTGGGGTGGGTACCTCAAGTCCTCAAGTTAGGTGCAGGGCGACGCTGAGGGCCCAACTTGGGCGAGGGCGGCGTCGGAGACCCGAATTCGGCGCGGGCGATGTCGGAGACCCGACTTGGGCACGGGCGACGGCAGGGGGCGGCTTGGGCTCGGCCGACTCTCGGTTGGGCGGTTGGCCTCAGAGGGCTTGGGTGAGGGAGCTACGGGGGTCGGAGTGGGGTTGCCGAAGCATGGCTCCCAAACTCCAGTGAGTGCCCCCTTGGGGCGAAAGGTAAAACAAAGAGTCGGTCAAAGCCTCGCACCCCTTACCCCTAAAAGGGTGCAAACCGTAAGATCTCCGCCATACCCTGACATCCATGCACAAAATGCGATTCTTCTCAGGAATCGCTCTGCTGGCTTTCTCGGCCGCAGGCTGCTCTCTGGCCGCCACCGATCCCGGGAAGGACGTCGTGGTCCCGGCAGAGCCGACGCTGATCGACTTTGTCGACCCGGCGACCGTCGTCGGCCTGTCCACCGTGACCCTGTCCGAAGGCCACGCCCCCGCCGACAGGTACGTGCACATCAACTATCCGAAGCTGGCCGACGCCCCGGCGCTCAACCGGGTGCTGCGCGCCCAGGCCGAGCGGCAGGTGCGTGATTTCAAGTCGAGCACCAACCGCAAGGTCGGGCCGGAGATGCTCAGTCCGGAGCTGAACGTGGACTGGCAGCTCGCCGCCTCCACCCCGGAGGCCGTCGGGGTACGGCTGCGCACCGGCGAGTTCCTCGGCGCGAACTGGAGCTACTCCACGCGAACCTTCTGGTTCGACCCGCGCAACGGCAGGGCCGTCGGCTCCACGGGGCTGCTCAACGGCCGGGACGGCCTCGGGAAGCTCGAGGTTCTGGTCAAGAACCACCTGAAGAAGAACCACCTGAAGAAGAATCAGTTGACCGACGACCTGTTCGATTCGATGGCGTTCAACCGGAACGGGGATCTGGTGGTGGAGTTCGACCACTGCCAGGTCGGGCCGTGTTCGCTGGGCAGGCAGGCGGTGGCGGTCCCGGCCGCCAAGGCGGGGCCGCTGCTGTCGGATCTGGGACGGCGGGCGCAGCGCTCGGTGCGCGAGCGGGCGCTCACCGCTCTGCGGGAGGCGCCCGAGATGACGACGCGTCCGACGAGCCCGGACGCGGTCAGCAACCGGGCGGGCAGCGTGGACTGCGCCAAGGCCAAGTGTGTCGCGTTGACGTTCGACGACGGGCCAGGGCCCTATACCGGCAGGCTGCTCGACATCCTGTTGAGGAACCGGGCGCGGGCCACGTTCTTCACGGTCGGGATGAACGCCGCCGCGCAGCCGGGGTTGCTGCGCAGGATGAGCGCGGAGGGCCATCTCGTCGGCAACCACAGTTGGGCGCACACGGATCTGTCGAAGCAGCCCAGCAGCAAGGTCGCCGATTCGATCGCGCGTACGGAGGACACGATCTCGGCGGCGATCGGGCAGCGGCCGCAGCTCGTGCGGCCGCCGTTCGGGGCCATAAGCCAGGAGTTGTATGAGGTGGCACGCGAGCGCGGGCTGTCGCTGGTCACCTGGGATGTGGACGCGGGGGACCAGGTCGACGGCAAATCCGGCGACATCACGGACCGGGCGGTGCGTAAGGCGCATCCAGGTGCGATCATTCTTATGCACGACATCCGTCGGGAAAGCGTTGATGCGGTCCCGGACATCCTCAAAAGGTTGCGTGGGAAGGGATACAGCTTCGTCACCGTTCCTGAGTTGTACGGTTCTGCCGATCTGCAGGCCGGACGCCTGTACAGGTCAGGGAACGAGCTGCGGGGTAGGCCTCCCCTGACGTAGCGCACGTGTTGGGGGGACGTATAGTTGGCGCTCGTGACCCGAACCGTCCTGTTCGCCCGCCTGCATGTAGACCTCTGCAGGCTGGCGTCCGGGCTGTGTCGTCGTTGTTCTCCGACCTAACCCTTGACTCCGACCGCGTTTACCCGCTCTTTGCGGGCGGCAAACGCGTGACCTTCCGAGGATCTAGCATGGAAACAGAGAACGCGCCCAAGGCAACCGCGCATTGGCGCGTCGAGGAGGACTGAGCTGTGGCAAAGCAGGTCCAGCAACTCGACCGCGTGATCATCAGGTTCGCTGGAGACTCCGGCGACGGCATGCAGCTCACCGGCGACCGCTTCACGGCGGGCACCGCGGAGTTCGGCAACGACCTGTCGACGCTCCCCAACTTCCCGGCCGAGATCCGCGCGCCCGCAGGCACCTTGCCGGGCGTGTCGAGCTTCCAGCTCCATTTCGCCGACCACGACATCCTCACGCCGGGCGACGCGCCGAACGTGCTCGTGGCCATGAACCCGGCCGCGCTCAAGGCCAACCTGGGCGACCTGCCCAAGGGTGCGGACATCATCGCGAACACCGACGAGTTCACCAAGCGCAACCTGCAGAAGGTCGGCTACGAGACCAGCCCGCTGGAGGACGATTCGCTCAGTGAGTGGCGCGTGCACGCGGTGCCGCTGACCTCGCTGACCGTCAAGGCTCTCGAAAATTTCGAGCTGTCCAAGAAGGACGCCGAGCGGTCGAAGAACATGTTCGCGCTCGGCCTGTTGAGCTGGCTCTACCACCGGCCGACCGAGCACACGATCAAGTTCCTTGAGCAGAAGTTCGCCAAGAAGCCCGAGATCGCCAAGGCCAACATCGCGGCCTTCCAGGCGGGCTGGAACTACGGCGAGACCACCGAGTCCTTCTCCGTTTCCTATGAGGTCAAGCCGGCGCGGCTGGATCCGGGTGTCTATCGCAACATCTCGGGCAACCAGGCGCTGGCCTACGGATTGATCGCCGCCAGTGTGCAGTCGAAGCTGCCGCTGTTCCTGGGCTCGTACCCGATCACCCCGGCCAGCGACATCCTGCACGAGTTGTCGAAGCACAAGCGGTTCGGCATCCGCACCTTCCAGGCGGAGGACGAGATCGCGGGCGTCGGCGCGGCGCTCGGGGCCGCGTTCGGCGGCGCGCTGGGCGTGACGACCACCTCGGGTCCCGGTGTGGCGTTGAAGGCCGAGACGGTGGGCCTGGCGGTCACCACCGAGCTGCCGCTGATCGTCGTGGACGTGCAGCGGGCCGGGCCCAGCACGGGCATGCCGACCAAGACCGAGCAGACCGACCTGCTGATGGCCATGTTCGGCCGCAACGGCGAGTCGCCGGTGCCGATCGTGGCGCCGATGTCGCCGAGCGACTGCTTCGACGCGGCCATCGAGGCGGCGCGGATCGCGGTCAAGTACCGCACTCCGGTCATGCTGCTCTCGGACGGCTACCTGGCCAACGGTTCGGAGCCCTGGCGCCTACCCGAAATTTCGGAATTGCCCGACATTTCGCAGGAATTCACCAGGGAGCCCAACGGCGCCGACGGCGAGTTCCTGCCGTTCAAGCGCGACACCGACACCCTGGCCCGGCCCTGGGCCATCCCCGGCACGCCCGGCCTCGAACACCGCATCGGCGGCATCGAGAAGGCCGACGGCACCGGCAACATCTCCTACGACCCGAACAACCACGACCTGATGGTCCGCACGCGCGCCGCCAAGATCGCCGGCATCGACGTGCCGCCGCTGGAGGTGGACGACCCCGACGGCGACGCCGGCGTGCTGGTCATCGGGTGGGGATCGACGTACGGGCCGATCGCCGCGGCCGTGCGGCGCATCAGGCGGGCCGGCGGCAAGGTCGCCCAGGCCCACCTGCGTCACCTCAACCCCCTGCCGGCCAACACCGGCGAGGTGCTCAAGCGCTACGACAAGGTGCTGCTGCCGGAGATCAACCTCGGCCAGCTCGCCATGCTGCTGCGGGCCCGCTACCTCGTTGACGTGATCAGCTACAACCGTGTGCGCGGGCTCCCGTTCAAGGCCGAGGAGCTGGCCGGAGTCATCCAGGACGTGATCGACAGTGACTGAGCTCGTGAACGGGAAGGGCCTGTCGCTCGTTCCCAAGACGGACGGCAAGCAGACCCTGAAGGACTTCAAGTCCGACCAGGAGGTGCGATGGTGCCCGGGTTGCGGCGACTACGCGATCCTGGCCGCGGTGCAGAGCTTCCTGCCGGAGCTGGGGCTCAAGCGCGAGAACATCGTGTTCGTGTCGGGCATCGGGTGCTCCTCGCGTTTCCCGTACTACCTCAACACCTACGGCTTCCACTCCATCCACGGCCGCGCGCCGGCGATCGCGACCGGGCTGGCCGCTTCCAGGCCCGACCTGAGCGTCTGGGTGATCACCGGTGACGGCGACGCGCTGTCGATCGGCGGCAACCACCTGATCCACGCGCTGCGCAGGAACGTCAACCTGAACATCCTGCTGTTCAACAACCGGATCTACGGCCTGACCAAGGGCCAGTACTCGCCGACGAGCGAAGTGGGCAAGATCACCAAGTCGACGCCCATGGGCTCGCTCGACAAGCCGTTCAACCCGATCTCGCTGGCCATCGGCGCCGAGGCGTCGTTCGTGGCCAGGACCATCGACTCCGACCGCAAGCACCTGCAGTCGGTGCTGCGCGAGGCCACCGCCCACCGCGGCACGTCGCTGGTCGAGATCTACCAGAACTGCAACATCTTCAACGACAACGCCTTCGAGCAGCTCAAGGACCCCGACGTCCGCGACGACGTCACGCTGCGGCTGGAGCACGACCAGCCGATCGTGAGCGCCTCCAAGGCCGTTGTGCGCGCCGCCAACGGCGGTATCGAGGTGGTGGCCCGCGATGGCGTGGCCGAGTCCGACATCCTCGTGCACGACGCGCACAACCCCGACCCGTCCGTGGCCTTCGCGCTCAGCAGGCTGGACGAGCCGGCGTTCGAGCACGTGCCGATCGGCATCTTCCGCAGCGTCGACCGTCCGTCCTACGAAGGGCTGATGGCCGAGCAGCTCGAAGAGGCCGTGGCCCAGAAGGGGCCTGGCGACCTGAGCGAGCTGCTGCTTGGCGGCGACACCTGGCGCATCAACTGACCGGCGCGACGTCCCGGATCTGACGCCGATCAGATCCGGGACAACACCCGGTCGCTGACGAAGCAGAGCATGCCGAACTCCCGGGCGCGCCGGTAGGCGTACTCGGTCAGCTCCTCGTCCTCCGCGTAGTCGAGGGCGTAGACGTCGATGTCGAGGCCGAGCAGCCGCTCGGCCACCTCGGCGTGCACCTCCAGGACGTCGTCGGGCCAGGGCGCGTACGAGCCGGTGTCAACCCAGCGGGCGGAGAACGACTCGAACAGGATGCCGTCGACCAGGTCGGCGAGCTGCGGCAGCAGCCCGAACCCACGGTTGGCCAGCAGGTATTCCGGCCGCGCCTCCTCTCTGATGGCCGCGATCAGGTAGAGCAGGTGCGGCAGGTCCTCGGGGTAGTTGAACTCGATGTTCAGCGTGTCGAGGAACAATCCGCTGAAGCCGCCGGCGATGGCCCTCCTGGCCTGGTCGACCACGTGCGCGACCCACCGGGGGTCGCCGGTGTGGACGAACGAGCCGCCCCAGTCGGGGTTGCGCTCCGGGCGCTGCCAGGGGGCTTCCGGCCCGACGTCCTCGGTCAGCGACAGGTAGCCCAGCGTCTGCACGCCGCGCTCGCGCAGCAGGTCGAGCTCCTCCCTGCGGTAGAAGTCGGCCTGGAGCACGACCTTGTCGAAGCGGGACAACCGGTCCAGCTCGCCGTCCCCGTAGTAGAACGCGATGGGTTGCTGCGTCATGCCGTCCATGATTCCCGGTACCAGGTGTAGGTCTTGCGCACGCCCTCCTCCAGGGCGACGCGGGGCTCGTACCCGGTCAGTTCGCGCAGCACCGTGAGGTCGGGGCAGCGGCGCGCGACCGAGCCCGCGGGGGCGGGCACGTGCTGGATCGCGGGGCTGACGCCGGCGACACGCAGGACGAGCTTGGCCAGGTCGCCGATGTTGGTCTCGGCGTCGTTGCCGATGTGCACGATCTTGCCCATGGCCTGCGGCTCGGCCATCAGGCGGACCATCGCCTCGACGGCGTCGTCGACGTAGCAGAACGCCCTGCTCTGGTCGGCGCCGTACAGGGTGAAGGGGTCCTCGCCGCGCGCGGCCCGCAGTGACAGCTCGGGGATGACGTGGTCGGCGCCCATGCGGGGGCCGTACACGTTGTGGAAGCGGCCGATGACGGCCTCGAACCCCTTGGCCCGCGCGGTGTGCAGCACGGCCGACTCGCCGAGCAGCTTGCTGATGGCGTAGGTGTAGCGCGGCGAGCCCACGTCCTCGACCACCAGCGGGACGGTCTCCGGCGTGGGGACGGGCGCCAGTCCGACGCTGACAGAGCCCGCGTACGCCTCGCTGGTGGAGGCGAAGAACAGCCGCTCCCCCGGCCGCAGCCAGTCGAGCAGGTGCATCAGCGCCAGCGTGTTGACCCTGATCACCCTGGCCGGGTCGGACTCGACGTTGCGCACGCCGACGACCGCGGCCAGCATGTAGATCTGGTCCCAGCCGGGCTCGATGCCGGCGTAAGCGGCCGGGTCCGTGAGGTCGGCCGAGCGCACCTCGACGTCCAGTTCGGCCAGCGCCTCGTCGCGGCGCCCCCGGGAGAAGTCGTCGACGACGGTGACGGCGTGGCCGTCCGCGCTCAGCCTGCGGGCCAGGTGCAGCCCGATGAACCCGGCCCCGCCGAGCAGCAGGACTCTCATACGACGTTCTCCTTAGCGGTGTAGCCGATGCCCGCGTAGCGGACGCCGTTCCTGGTGACCGCGGCCTCGTCCAGGATGCGCCACGAGTCGAAGAGCACCTTCAGCCCGGACGAGGCGAGCCTGGCCTCGACCTCCAGTCCTCGGTAGTCGGGGTGGTCGTTGATGACGAGCATGGCGTCGGCGTCGGCGAAGGCCTTGTCGAGGCTGACGGGCTCGCCTCCGTACTGGCGGATCACCTCGTCGGTGACCATCGGGTCGTGGCCGAACACTTCGAGCCCGGCGGCCCTGAACAGCGGCATCATGTCGGCGATGGGCGTGCCGCGCATGTCGTCGGTCGCCGGCCAGCCCTTGTAGGCCCAGCCGAGCACCGACAGCCTGGCGCCCTCCGTGCGGCCGATCGTCGCGCGGATCAGCTCGATCACGCGCTCGGCGACGTGCGCGGGCAGTCGCTCGTTGAGCTTCCTGGCCTGTCCCACCAGGAACGGCTGCCGTTCGGTGCTGGCGATCATCAGGTAGGGGTCCTTCGACAGGCACCCGCCGCCCACGTACCCGGGCTTGGCCAGGTCGGGCCGGGGATAGTCGACGTTGGTGGCCCTGATGACCTCCAGCGGGTCCAGCCCGTGCTGCTCGGCGATGAGCGCGAGCTCGTTGCCGAAGGCGTAGATCAGGTCGGTGTGGCAGTTGTTGGACAGTTTGACCATCTCGGCCGTCTCCAGGCTGGAGACGGGCACGATCTGGTTGGCCAGGCCGGCGAAGACCTCGGCACCGGCCTCCAGGCTCTCCTGATCGAGCCCGCCGATCACCTGGGGCAGCTCGACGAGTTCGCGCAGCGCCTGGCCCTGGATGGTGCGCTCGGGCGCCATCACGAGCCGCACGCCCTCGCCCCAGCGGGCGGTGAGCGCGGGCAGCACGACCTTGCGGCTGGTGCCGATGGGCACGGTGCTGCGCACCACGACCAGGGTCTGCGGACGGGCGGCGACGGCCTCGGCGGCGGCGGCCAGGTTGCGCAGGTCGGGCGTGCCCGTGGACAGGTCGACCGGGGTGGAGACGGACAGGATCGCGGCGTCGAGCGGCTGCTCGGGCAGCGTGCCGGAGATGAAGATGGTGCTGCCGAGGTGCTCGGCGAATGCCTCCTCGACGCCGGGCTCGTACACGTGGATCCGCCCGTTGGACAGCGCCTCGACCACGTGGGGGCTGCTGTCGACGCCGTACACGGTGTAGCCCTTGCGGGCCAGGGCGGCGGTCAGCGTCAGGCCCACGTAGCCCATGCCGATCACGCCGACTGTCTTCGGCATTTCACGATCCTCTCTTGGAACAAGGCGAACTGACGCGGTCGAGGTCGACCACGGTCACGTTTCCGGCTATGCCGTGGCGGCGGTAGCGGGCGCAGGCCGCGGCGATGTTCGCCGGCCGCCTGGCGTAGTCGGTGGCGAGCACGGCCTTGCCGAGCCTGCGCAGGGCCAGGGCGTGCTCAAGGTTCTCCCGGCACCAGTCCTCGGTGCACGGTTTGTCGGTGGCCTTGAAGAACAGCTCCTCCATGCCGATGCCGTCGATGGCCTCGACGTAGCCGCGCTGGAGTCTGAGCTCAGGGGAGTTCTGGGGGACGATGAGGAAGCCGGGGCGGGCGCGTTTGGCGTACCGGCTGATCTGGACGATCAGGTCACTCATCTTCCTGGCCAGGCCGGCGCGGGTCTCGCCGGGCACGCGCTTGAGGTCGATCTCCTCGTAGGCCAGCGGCGTGTCCAGGTAGACCCCGTCGAACCCGGCGCGGATCGCCTGGTCGATGCGGGGTTTGAGCACCGTGTGCCACCACCGGGGCTCCCAGTAGCGCACGAAGTGCTCGTCGGGCCAGTCCGGCCAGACGTTGAGCTTCAGGTCGCGGGCCAGGGGGCGGTACTCGGTGCGGAACTCCTCGATCGAGCCGATCTCGAAGTAGGCCAGCACCCGCTTGCCACTGGCCCGCACCCGGGCGATCTCCGCGGGGGTGAAGTAGCCCTTGGTGGTACCGTCGCGGGAGAGGTCGATGATGGCGAGCTGGTGCGGGGCGCGCTCGATGGCGTCCAGGCGGCCCCCCGGGTAGCCCTGGAGGACGTACGTGAACGTCCGGACGTCCCGCAGCGGGACCTGGGGCGCAGCCCCGGTCAACGTCGCCAGGAGCGCGACCATCACGACCCCCTTCACAACATCGCCTTGACCGAGTCGGCCAGTGAGACGCGCGGCCGCCAGCCCAGCACCTTCCTGGCGCGGGCGAGGTCGGCCCTGCTCCAGCTCACGGCGCGGGATTTGGCGGACTCTGCGGCGCTCTCGCGGATCTCGCCGGTGAAGCCCGATTCCGCTGCCAGCAGCGCGACCGCGTCGCGGACGGCGACGGCCTGGCCGCTGCCCACGTTGACGACCCGCTCGGTGAGGGCCGGCGCGGGCGCGAACGCGGCGCGCACCACCGCATCGGCCACATCGCGCACGTCGACGAAGTCGCGCATGGCGCCGAGCGGGCCCATGTCGATGTGCCCGCTCGCGGTCTTCAGCAGGTCGCGGGCCCGGCCGAGCACGTTGTCGGCGGAGATGCCGGGACCGACCGGGTTGAAGATCCGCAAGGACAGGGCGTCGACCTCGTGGGCCTGCTCGACCAGCAGCGTCCCGGCCAGGTGGCTGATGCCGTAGGGGCTGGTGGGCCGCGCCTGGTCGGACTCGCGCTGGTCGTGGCCGTGCGGCACGGGGCCGTACTCGGCGGCCGAGCCGAGCCGGACGAACCTGGCCGAGGGCGCGGCGGCGGCGACGGCCTCCAGCAGCACGGCGCTCACCCCGGCGTTGCCGCGCAGCAGTTCGTCGTAGCCGCCCGACATCCGGCCCACGCAGTTGAGCACGACCGTCGGGCGGACCTCGCGCAGCAGCTCCGCCACGTCGCCGGGCGTCGCGGCCAGCAGGTCGAGGTCGACGCGTCGCGGGCACAGCAACCACGACACCCTCGGGTCACCCGCCAGCAGGTCCCTGACCTGGCTGCCGAGGAACCCCGTGGAGCCGAACAGCAGGACTGTGCTCATCGAACCGCTCATCGCACGTGTTCCCGCGATGGCAGCAGCAGCGGCCTGATCTCGTCGAAGCGGGCGTTGGCCTCGTCGTAGTCGTCGGGGCGGCCGATGTCGAGCCAGTAGCCCTCGAACTCGTAGACGCCGGGCGGCGTGCCGCGCGCGAGCAGTTCGAGCACCAGTTCGTCGAAGCCGAAGGGCATGCCCTCCTGATAGTGCGCGATCGTCTCCAGGGACAGCGCGTAGACGCCCATGCTCACCAGGTAGCTGAGCAGCGGCTTCTCCCTGAAGCCGACGATGTGGCCGCCCTGCGCCTCCAGCACGCCGAAATCGATCTTCACCACTCGCGGCGAGGTGGCCACGGTCAGCGGCGCGCCCGTTCCGATGTGCTGGGCCAACAGATCCGCATAGTTGAGCGTGGTGAGCACGTCACCGTTCATCACCAGGAAGTTCTCGGGTAACCGGTCCCTGATCGGGAACAACGGCCCGATCGTCGACAGCGGTGTGACCTCTTCGGTGTAGTCGACCTCCATCCCCCAGCGGGAGCCGTCGCCCACGAACGCGCGGATGAGCGGGCTCAGGTGCCCGACCGCGAGCGTGGCCGTGGTGAAGCCCTGGCCGGCGAGCTGCTGCAGGATGATGTCCAGGATCGCGTACTCCTCCCCGATCGGCACCAGGGGCTTGGGCAACGCGGACGTGTACGGCCGCAGCCGCACTCCCTTGCCTCCCGCGAGGATGACGACGTGCATGAATTGCCTCCCGGTCAAAGGATCAGCGGTACTGTCTGACGTCCCTGAGGCCGTGGCTCATCAGGGCGAGCAGGATCAGCAGGAACAGCGTCGCGGCGGCGGTGAAGAGCAGGACGTCGGCCAGCGCGGGGTGTCCCTCGGGCAGGAAGAGCCGTCCGACGGGGTGGACGGCCAGCGCCGCGGCCTGGGCCACGCACAGGTGCACGACCTTGGCCTGGTTGGCCAGCAGGAACGCCACGAAGTAGGCCCCGCCGACGATCACGTGGGCCGCGGCCATGGCCATGCTGGCGGCGGTCAGGTCGCCGGTGACGTACAGAAAGGTCAGCGGCAGCGCGGACAGTGCGGACAGCGCGGCGACGCAGATCAGCACGCCCTTGGCCAGCAGCCAGCGGCTGCGCCGGGTGAAGTCCTGCGGGTAGCGGACCTCCCTGATCGCCGCCCTGGTCTGGTCCTCGAACGCGTGCGCCCGGTACTCCAGGATGCCCATGCCGAGGACGAGCCCGGCGCCGGCCACGGCGATGTCGGTCCTGTCGAGCACGTAGCGGCCCTCGGCCTGGAGCAGAAAGATCGCGGTCAGCCCGGCGTACAGGAGCGACGGGAGCAGCGCGCTCGCCTCCAGGCGGGCGAGTTCGCGCAGCGGCGGCTCGGCGGCAGGGGCGTCCGGGCCGTGCAGGAGGGTCAGTCTGAGCGCGCCCGCCACGGTGGCGGCGATGCACGCCACGCCGACGCACACGGTCAGCAGGCCCACCCAGCTGTCGCCGATGACGATGTAGGCGACGCCGGCCACGACCGCAGGCATCATGATCACGCCGAGCCAGCCCTCGCGCCGATAGAGCAGCAGGATCCCCGAGGCGATCTGGAAGGCCATCTGCATGACGCAGAGGGCGACGAGCGTGACGGGGCCGTTCCTGACCACGGCGATCACGCCGGCCAGCAGCATGGCGCCCACGACGCCGACCACCAGCCCCGAGCGGAGCACGCGGCCCGCCGAACGCGGGTAGCCGCGCCCGATCAGCGAGTACGCCACCCGCGCCGCCACGCTGCCGAGCACCCAGCCGAGCCCCGTGGTCAGGACCAGGCCCGGCATCAGCCACTGCGTGCCGACGAGCCCCGAGGCGGCAGGCAGCAGGGCCGCGGGCATGCCGTAGAGCAGCCCGTGCAGCATCTGGGCGGCCGGCCTGGCCCGCTTGAGCACCCCGCCGGCCTGGGGGCGCGGCGGGGTGTTCATGGCCTTGATGTGCGAGTAGGCGGCCTCGGCCAGCGAGAAGACGTCGTCGTGGCCGTACCGCTCACGGGCGATCTTGTCGTTGAGCCCTTGGGACTCCAGCATCGCCGCGACCTGGAGGGGTTCGACGGCGCGGAAGACGCCGGTGCCCATGGGCTCGATGAGGTCGTCGATGGAGCGCTGCGGGGACGGCTCGACGGCGGTCATGCACGGGCCCCAATGAGCTCCCGATAGACCGCGCGGTAGTCGTCGAGGGACTGCCGGAGCGTGAAGCGCTCAAGCACCCGGGCGCGGGCGAGGGTGCCGAGCCTGCGGCGCAGTCCGGCGTCGCGCAGCAGGCGCACCATGGCGTCCGCGGCGGCCACGTGGTCACGCGGCGGCACCACGAACCCGGCGTCGCCCACCGCCTCGGCCACACCGCCGACGTTGGTGACCACCGTGGGCCTGCCGCACGCCATGGCCTCGACGACGGTGTAGGGGAAGCCCTCGGAGATGCTGGTCAGGGCGACGACCTGGCCGGCGTGGTAGGCGTCGACCGGGGTCGAGACCCGGCCCTCGAACCGGGCCGCGCCCTCCAGCCCCAGCTCGGCGATGAGGTCCAGGCAGCTCTCGTGGTAGCTCTCGTTGCCGGCGGGGACGCCGCCGAAGATGCGCAGCCGGGCGTTGGGGATCTTGCCGCGGACGAGGTCGAACGCGCGGATCAGCGTGTGCAGGTCCTTCAGCGGGTCCACGCGGCCCATGAAGACCAGCGTGGGCTCGTCGGGGTCCGACTCGGCCAGGGGGAAGTCCTCCGGGTCGACGCCGTTGTACATGATCCGGATCCGGTCGGGGTCGGCGCCGTTGTGGATCTGCCAGCGCCGGTTGTAGGACGAGTGGGGCGCGATGCGGTCGGCCGCCACATACGCCGCACCGGCCAGCCGTCTGAAGAAGCTGAGCAGCAGCACCCGCACCGCGTGCGAGACCGGCTCGTCCACGTACTGCAGGTAGCGTTCGCGCAGGTAGACGCCGTGTTCGGAGAGCACGATCGGGGTGCCGTGCTGCCATTTGGCGGTCATCGCCATCAGCATGCTCAGCCCGTTCATGGCGACGTGCATCAGGTCGGTACGCGGCGCCGGCTCGGCCAGCGGGCGCAGCATGTGGCCCATCAGGTCGCCGGCCGTGATCGCGTCGGCCAGGTTGAGCCCGTCGGTCCTGTTCCAGTACCAGGCGTCCATGAGCTGCGCCAGCGACTCATTGGCGGTCAGCGCGCCCACGAGGTCGCCGCCCTCGTGGGCGAAGCGGTGCAGCGACTCCAGCACCGACAGGAACTCCTCACTGCCGTGCCCCATGACGGCAGGCGTGAGGACGATCTCCAGGAAGCGCCCGTAGATCTCGCTGAAGGAGTCGCCTGGCGGCCGCGAGGAGCGCCGTCGGCGCACCTTGCCCCACAGCGGCACGGGGATGACCTGCTCCAGGTTGGGCGGCAGGTCCCACACGGGACGCTCGCCGCCGTCGACCGTCATGGTGACGACGTCCCACTTGTAGTCGGGCATGCCCCTGATGAGCTGGTCCATCCAGACGCTCACCCCGCCCATGGCGAACGGGTAGGTCCCCTCCGACACCAGAGTCACCTTCACGGCCGCACGCTCGCGGTGACCGTGACGGGAACGCCGGCGGTGAGCGTCAGCCGCGCGATCGAGTCGGTGCCGTAGGCCGTCGCGCCGGGGGCGGCGGCGTTGGTGGCGAAGACGGCGGCGTCGCCGTCCGCGGTGAACGTGACCGTGCCGGCCGCCCGGTCGTAGACGGCGCTCACGCCGCCGAGCCCGGCGAAGTGCTTGGTCCTGTTCTCGACGTACTGGGCGAGATCACCCCAGTTGGGGGTGAGCAGCGGGACGTTGTAGTAGCCGTTGTACTTGGCCATGACGGCGTTCAGCCAGTCGAAGACCAGGTTCTGGCCCGAGCCGTAGTCGCGCAGGTTGCCCTGGTGGAAGGTGTGCGAGTAGACCGAGCCCGACATGACGTGCTGCATCGCCACGTCGCTCTCGTTGTCCAGGATCTGGGCGTAGGTCTGGTCGGTGGAGAAGAACGGGAACTTGCCGTTCGGCCCGTAGTAGGAGTTGTAGAACAGCGTCTCCTCGGCGGGCGCCGTGGTGTGGTAGGCGATGTTGGTCGGCCAGTCGGGCACCACGAGGAGCGACGGCTGGAGCGGGTGGTTGATGCCGCAGTTGAAGCAGGACGGCTGGTGGCTGCCGAACGACATGTTGCCGTGCAGGTACTTCACGCCCAGGTCCTTGGCGGCCTGCAGCAGGTTCGGGTTGGAGGCGCCGAGGCCGTTGTCGGTGGGCGGGTCGATGTCGTTGTTCGGGTCGGGGTGGTAGACGCCGAGGCCGGAGTACTCGCCGGTCTTGAGCACGGTCGCATCGACGCTGAAGCCCAGCGCGGCGGCCCTGGTGAGGTTCTCCTGGATCTCGGCGTAGCTCGTCGCGTAGTCCGTGAAGTTCATCTTCGGGTGCGAGAACGTGTGGTTGATCCAGGTGAAGTCGGCGGCGCGGCAGCGCGAGTAGCTGGTGAGCCCGTCGTCCCAGGGCCACGGGGTCCCGCACGTCGCCGAGGAGGTCGGGCTGGCGCCCTCGCCGTTGTAGGCGATGTTCAGCTTGAAGTTCGCGGCCAGCGGGTTGGCGGCGCGGAAGCTCTGCTGCCTGTTGTACGTGGTCACCGCGTCGGCCCTGCTCATCCGGTAGCCGGGGTCGGTCTCCAGGGTGCCGTCCGGGTACAGGTGGTCGGTGGAGTTGAACCAGTCGTCGACGTCGGCGTTGAGGTAGTGGCGCTGCTCGCCGAGGAACAGGCCCCTGGTCGCCCACCTGAACAGCCCGAACGTCAGCAGGTCGGCCTGCGGCAGGTACTGGTTGGAGGTGAACGTCAGCGCCATGCGCTCGCGGCCGTCGGCGGACGTGCTGCGCACGCCGAGCACGTCGGACCCGCTGGTCATGATCACATCGGCCGAGCAGTCAGGGGCGACGGTGCTGCGGTAGACGTAGGAGAGCGAGATCGGGACGTTGACGCCGGTCTTGAGGTAGTCGAACACGCCCGCGCCCGCCGCGGTCAGCTGGGTGCCGATCGGGGTGTCGCCGACGCCGCCCTCGCTGCCGGGGCGCAGGCAGTAGTCCTCGGGCCACGTGCCGTAGCCGGCGTACAGGGAGACCTGTCGCACTCCGTAATCACGCTCGTACGCCCATAGAACGTTCCACTCGCCGGCGTCGAGACCACTGACGTATTCCGAGCCGTCGAAGTAGAGCAGCGCGTTGTTGGTCAGCAGAATGGCGTTGTATCTGCCGGTCCCGTCGGGCTGGACGAGATTTGCGGCGCTGAGCGACTGGCTCCTGCTGAGCAGGACGTCATATTGGGCGCCGACCCGGTTGAGCACGGATCTCCAGGTCGCGATGCCCCAGTCGTCCTGGTCCACGGCGACGACGAGAACGCGCAGCCCGACCCGGTCGTCGGCCGCGGCGTCCAGTGCCTTCGCGGACGTGGCGACCTTGGTCGAGCGCTTGACCGGTACGGTCCCCTTCTTCGCCTTGGGCAGCGGCCCTAGTTTGTCCACTTTCGGACGATCAACCGGGGCGCGTAAGGGGGCAGCGTGGCCGTGCGACCCCTCAGGTCCGGTCGAGGCGGCGTCGGTCCTGGCGGCGGACAGGGCCGAGACCAGAATCAGGGCGCTGACAAGCGCAAACACCCGTCGCGATCGGGTTCGCGACGGGACACGGAACTTCAGAAAAGAACTCACCATATCCCCCCATTCGGTGCTAAATCCCCGAATGTCGTAAACGGCCGCGCACGAGCACCACTGGCCGCTCTGCGAGTGTGCGGATGCCCCGTTTCACTTGAGTTTCAGCGCAGTTTCCGCATGAACGTTTCCCACTGCGCAAGAACGACATATGCTCGATCAGCTAGAAAGTCGGACACATGCAGCAGGAGGACGGCCATGCGGTTCGGCATTTTGGGCGCGCTTGAAGTCACGGTTGGAGCGCACCAATTGCCCCTGCGGTCCATCAAGCAGCGCAGCCTGCTGGCACTGCTGCTCTGTCACCACGGCTCCGTCGCGCACAGTGACGTTCTGATCGACGCCCTGTGGGGCGCCGAGGCGGGCGACGCCGGCGGGCAGCGCCTGCGGCTGCAGTTGCACCGGCTCAGGCGAATGCTCGGCGACAACGCCCCCATCGCGCACCGCTCCACCGGCTACCAGCTCCACGTGCCCTCCGACACGGTGGACGCGTGGAGGTTCGAGGACCTCGTACGACAGGGCCGCCAGGCGATCATGGCCGGGAACGTTACAAAGGGCAGCGACCTGCTACGCTCCGGACTCGACATGTGGCGCGGCCCCGCGCTGTCCGGCCTGGACGACATCTCCCTCCTGCACCGCCAGGCCACCCGGCTGGAGGAGCAGCGACTGGCGGCGTTAGCCGACCGGATCGACGCCGACTTACGGCTGCGCCGGCACGCCGACCTCGTCGCCGAACTGTTCGCCCTGGTACGCGAGCACCCGCTGCGCGAGAAGTTCCGCGCCCAGCTCATGATCGCCCTCTACCGCAGCGGCCGGCAGCCCGAGGCCCTCGACGTCTACCGCGACGGGCGGCGCATCCTCAGCAAGGACCTCGGTCTCGAACCCTCGCCCGACCTGCGCAGGCTGCAGGTGGCGATCCTGACCAGCGACTCCTCCCTGGCCCTTGGGCGGCTCCCCCAGGTCAAACGGCCGGTCCACCTGCGCGCCGGGCCCCGGCACGCCCGCGGCTGCCCACACTGCGCCAAGCGTGTCCACTGACTTCTCCTTGGCGAGGGAGGGCGTACATGAGTGGGGTGCTCGTTACGGGCGCGGCGGGGTTCATCGGCTCGCACCTGGTGCGGCGGCTCGGTCCCGGCACGCATGCGGTCAGCAGGCGGCCCATGGAGTCGGCGCACGGCGAGGTCTGGCATCGGGCGGACCTGCGCGACGCCGAGACGGTGGCCCGGCTGTTCGCCGAGGTGCGCCCGGAGGTGGTCTATCACCTGGCGGGTGAGGTCAACGGGGCCAGGGACGTCTCGGTGGTGGGCCCGACGATGGAGGGCGTGCTGGCGGGCACGGTCAACGTGCTGACCTCGGCCGTCACGACCGGCTGCCGGGTGGTGCTGGCGGGGTCGAGCGAGGAGCCGAGGCCGGGCAACGGGCACAACGCGCCGCCGTCGCCGTACGCGATGGCCAAGACGGCGGCGACCGGCTACGCGGAGCTGTACCACCGGCTGTGGGACCTGCCGTACACGATCGTGCGGCCGACCATGGTGTACGGCCCGGCCCAGCGCGACACCGCCAAGATCGTCCCCTACGTGACGCTGGCCCTGCTGCGTGGGGACAAGCCCCGGCTGACCAGCGGCGCCAAGCTCGTGGACTGGGTCTACGTGGACGACGTGGTCGAGGCGTTCGTGCTGGCCGGGCGGAGCGAGCGCGCGGTCGGGAAGGCGTTCGACGTGGGCACGGGGACGCGGGTCTCCGTCCGGGAGGCCGTCGAACTGCTGTACAGGATCGCCGGGGAGGAGTCGGCGCCGCCGTTCGGGACGGTGGCCGACCGGCCGCTCGACGTGCCGCAGACGGCCGAGCTGGGGCCCGCCCTGGAGCTGATCGGCTGGCGCCCGCGCACGGGGCTGGAAGAGGGGCTGCGCAGGACCGTGGAGTGGTATGGCTCACGGCGTTGAACCTGGTCTGACGGCCCTTGTAACGGTCCGAGGGGATTGCCGGATACACAAGAGCTGAGCCGGACTGGGGAGACGGTATGACGCTGACGGGGTCGATCATCAACCTCACGGTTCACGGCATCGGCGACACCGATCGTCCCCTCGACCCGGGCGAGGACACGACCTGGGTCAGCGTCGAGCAGTTCGAGCGGGTGCTGGACGCGGTCGTGGACCGCGGCGACGTACGCATCACCTTCGACGACGGCAACGCCTCCGACGTGGAGATCGCCCTGCCCCGGCTGCTCGAACGCGGCCTGCGCGGCGAGTTCTTCCTGCTGGCCGGGTTGATCGACGAGCCCGGGAGGGTGACGACCGAGGGCGTCACCGAGCTGATCAGGTCGGGCATGCGGATCGGCTCGCACGGCTGGGGCCACCGCGACTGGCGGCAGCTGGACCCTGAGCAGGTCGACGAGGAGTTATCCGGCGCCCGCCGGATGATCGGGCGATTGTGCGGGCATCCGGTGACCAGGGTGGCGATCCCGTTCGGCTCCTATGACAGGCACGTGCTCGGCCGGCTCCGCGAGACGGGCGTGACCTGCGCGTACACCAGTGACGGCGGCCGGGCGACGCCGGGCGCCTGGCTCCAGGCCCGCAACAGCCTGCGGCACGACCTGGACGACGGGTGGATCCACCATGTGCTCGACGACCATCCGCCCCTGGCGCACCGGGCCAGGAAGGCCGCGGCGCGCTTCTACAAGCGGGCGCGGGGCTGAGCCCGGATGCGCGTCGCGGTGGTGATCGTCACCTACAACAGCGCCGACGTGCTGGAGGGCTGCCTGCGCAGCCTGGCGTCGGGCGCGCGCGGGGTGGAGCTGGCCGCGGTCGTCGTGGCCGACAACGCCTCGGCCGACGACTGTCTGACCGTCGCCAAGCGGGTCGCGGACCTGCCGGTGATCACGGTCCAGCTCGGCAGGAACGCGGGGTACGCCGCCGCGATCAACGCCGGGGTGGACGCGCTGGACCTGGACGAGCTGGACGCGATCTACGTGATCAATCCGGACTGCCGGCTGGCCTCCGGGTCGATCGTGCCGCTGGCCGAGTGCCTGAAGACGCCGGGCCGCGGCATCGCGGTCCCCTACATGGTCAACCCGGACGGCTCCCTGCAGCCGTCCCTGCGGCGCAGGCCGTCGGTGCGCAGGGCCGTGGTCGAGGCGGTGATCGGCGGCGACCTGGCCGGGAGACTGGGCAGGCTCGGCGAGCTGGTGACCAACCCCCGCGAGTACGAGCGGCCCGGCCCGTTCGCGTGGGCGACCGGGGCGGCGATGTTGTTGTCCGTGCCCATGATCCGCGAGATCGGGCCGTGGGACGAGTCGTTCTTCCTCTACAGCGAGGAGACCGAGTACTGCCTGCGGGCCGCCGACAGGGGCTGGCTGACCTGGTACGAGCCCGCGTCGGTGATCGAGCACATCGGCGGCGACTCGGGGACGAACCCGGCTCTGGCGGCGCTGCTGATCGTCAACAAGGTCAAGCTGTTCCGCAGGCGCAGGGGCCGGCCGGCGGGCGCCGCCTATTACCTGGCCGTGCTGCTCGGCGAGGGCGCGCGGGCGCTGGCGGGCAGGAAGATCTCCAAGGCGTCGTTCGCCGCGCTGCTGCGGCCGTCGGAGGTGTGGCTGCCGTGAAGTCCTTCGACGAACTCACGAGTCAGGAGCTGGACGCCTGGCACCGGCTGCGGGCGGCCAACCCTGCGCTGGACAGCCCGTACTTCCATCCGGGGTTCGCGGCGGCGGTGCACGAGTTCGAGCCGGTGCGGGTGGCCGTCTCCAGGGACGCGCGCGGCGAGGTCGCCTCGCTGCTGCCCTGTCACAGGGACGGGGCGCTGCTGCGGCCCGTGGGCTGGCCTGGGGCCGACTTCCAGGGGCCCGTGCGCGCGCCCGGCACCCCTTTCCGACCGGTGGAGCTGCTCGGGCGCGGGGTGCGCGGGCTGGAGTTCGACCACCTGCTTGAGGCGGAGGGGTTCGAGCCGTGGATCGTCTCTCGCCGGGCCTCCCCGTACGTGGACGTGTCCGGCGGGCTGGACGGCTACCTGGGCCGCGCTTCGCGGACGGGCAAGGACAACATGGGGCAGGCCAGGCGGCGTACGGCCAAGGCCGAGCGCGCGTACGGGCCCGTCCGCTTCGAGGCGGACACCGTGGACGCCGAGGCGTTGCGGGAGGTCGTCCGGCTCAAGCGCGCCCAGTACGCCGCCACGGGCGCCAAGGACTATTTCGCCGCCCCCGGCCGGCAGGAGCTGCTCACCAAGCTGCTGCACACCCGCGACCCCGCCTTCCGCGGTGTGCTGTCCACGTTGCGGGCGGGCCCGCACCTGCTGGCCGCCCACTTCGGGATGTGCTCGGGCGGCGTGCTGCACTGGTGGTTCCCGGTGTACGACCCGGAGTACGCCAAGCTGGCCCCCGGCTGGATTCTGCTGCGTGAGCTGGTGGCCGCGGCCCCCGCGCTCGGCATCAGCCGCATCGACCTGGGCCGGGGCGACGACGAGTACAAGCGGCGGGCCAAGACCGGCGAGAGCGTCGTCTGCCAGGGGCTGGTCACGCGCAGCCCGGCGCGGCTGGCCCTGCGCAGGGCCCGTGACTCGCTCGCCGCGACAGCCAGACGCTCGGGGCTCCTGCGGGACCTCGTACGCAAGGTCAAGAAAATGTAACGCTCCAACCGAACAAACAAGGGTGAGCCGGGTTAGGCATGACAAATGCCTTGGGCCCGGCTCCTGACGCGACGGGGGAGGGCCCGGACCGTGAGAATCAGTGTCTTCGGACTCGGTTACGTCGGTTGCGTGTCGGCCGCCTGCCTGGCCTCGATGGGTCATGAGGTCGTGGGCGTGGACGTCAGCCAGGTCAAGGTGGATCTCATCGCCTCCGGGCGCGCTCCCGTGGTCGAGGAGCGCATCGGCGAGCTGACCGAGCGGGTGGTGCGGGCGGGGGCGCTGCGGGCGACCCCGGACGCCGCCGAGGCGGTGCGGGCCACGGACGTGTCGCTGGTCTGCGTCGGCACGCCGTCGGCCCCGAACGGCAGCCTGTCCACGCTCTACCTGGAACGGGTGGCCGAGGAGATCGGGGGTGCGCTCAAGAGCGGGCACACGGTGGTGTTCAGGAGCACGATGTTACCGGGCACCTGCGAGGGGCTGCTGATCCCGATCCTGGAGTCGGCCTCGGGGCTGCGGGCCGGGCGGGACTTCGGGGTGGCGGTGAACCCGGAGTTCCTGCGCGAGGGCAGCAGCGTGCGGGACTTCTTCGAGCCGCCGAAGACGGTGATCGGCGAGAGCGATCGCGCCACGGGCGAACGGGTGGCCGCGCTGTATGAGGGCATTCCCGGCGAGGTGTTCAGGGTGCCGGTAGCCGTAGCCGAAATGACGAAATATGCGGACAACGCGTTTCATGGGCTCAAGATCAGCTTCGCCAACGAGCTGGGAGCCGTCTGCCAGGCGCTCGGGCTGGACTCGCACGCGGTCATGGACGTGTTCCTGGCCGACGACAAGCTGAACATCAGCCCCGCCTACCTGCGCCCCGGGTTCGCCTTCGGCGGCTCGTGCCTGCCCAAGGACCTGCGCGGCCTGGTCTACGCCGCCAGACGCGCCGACGTCTCCGTGCCGCTGCTCTCCCACGTCCTGCCCTCCAACGAGGCGCACCTGCAGCGGGCGTTCGAGCTGGTCGTGGCCGCCGACAGCCGCAAGGTCGGACTGTTCGGGCTGTCGTTCAAGCCGGGCACCGACGACCTGCGCGAGAGCCCGCTGGTCGAGCTGGCCGAGCGGCTCCTCGGCAAGGGCTACGACCTGCGCATCTACGACGAGAACGTGACGTTGTCGCGGCTGATGGGCGCCAACCGGCACTACATCGAGCAGCGCCTGCCCCACCTGGGCGATCTGCTGACCACTTCGGTGGACGACGTGCTGGCCCACGCCGAGGTGTGCGTGATCGGCTCGCGCGAGCCGGCCGTGCTCGCCGCCGTCGAACGCGCGGGCACCCGAACGATCATCGACCTCGTCCGCCTCCCCGACGCCGCCGAGCGCCGGGCGACACAGGGATACGTGGGCCTTGCCTGGTAAACGTGCGTTGATCCTCGTCGAGAACCTCTCCGTGCCGCTGGACCGGCGGGTGTGGCAGGAGAGCGTCACCCTGCGCGACGCGGGCTGGGAGGTGCACGTCATCTGCCCGCAGGGGGCCAAACAGGACACCGAGCCCGAGGCGGTGATCGACGGCATCGCGATCCACCGCTACCCGCTCACGGCCGCCACCGGCGGGCCGCTCGGCTACCTCAAGGAGTACGGCTCCGCGCTCTGGCACACCTTCAGGCTGGCCAGGAAGATCGGACCGGTCCACGTGGTGCACGGATGCAACCCGCCCGACCTGTTCTTCCTGGTGGCCAGGTGGCTGCGGCGCAGGGGCACCCGATTCGTCTTCGACCAGCACGACCTGGTGCCCGAGCTGTACCTGTCGCGGTTCAACCGGGGCGAGGACCTGCTCTACCGGGCCGTGTGCCGATTAGAGCGGCTCACCTATCGGGCCGCGCACGTGGTGATCGCGACCAACGAGAGCTATCGCCAGGTCGCGTTGACCAGGGGCGGCAAGCGTCCCGACGAGGTGTTCGTGGTACGCAGCGCGCCCGCGGTCGAGCGCTTCCACCAGGTGCCGCCGGACGAGTCGGTCAAACGCGGCAAGCCATACCTGCTGTGTTATCTCGGCGTCATGGGGCCGCAGGACGGCGTCGACTACGCGCTGCGGGCGCTGGCGAAGCTGCCGCGCGACGACTGGCACGCGGTGTTCGTCGGGGGCGGCGACACGTTCGAGGCGATGGTCGCGCTGTCGCGGGAGCTCGGGCTGGCCGACCGGGTCGAGTTCACCGGGCGCATCCCGGACGCGGACCTGATGCGCTACCTGTCCACGGCCGACGTGTGCCTGTCGCCCGACCCGCTCAACCCGCTCAACGACGTCTCCACGATGAACAAGGTCATGGAGTACATGGCCATGGCCAAGCCGATCGTCTCCTTCGAACTGCGCGAGGCGCGGGTGTCGGCGGGCGAGGCGGCCGTGTACGCGCCGGCCAATGACGAGGCGGAGTTCGCGAAGCTGATCGCGTACCTGCTGGACCATCCTGACGAGCGACGCAGGATGGGCGAGCTCGGCCAGGCGCGGGTACACGGGCCGCTGTCCTGGGACGAATCCCGCAAAGCCCTCATCGCCGCCTACGCGAAAGTGATCGCATGAGTGCATACAAGTGGTTGCGGCGCAACGTCGGCCAGCTCCTGTACGAACGCAGGTACGGCGTGCGCACGGCCGAGCGCGTCGACCTGGCCGACATCGGGCTCGACGGCGAGGACCGCGTCTACTACGCCGCGCTCAACTGGCGGGCGCTGCGCAAGGCGCTGCCCAAGACCGAGGTGAGCGAGCGCGACGTGTTCGTGGACTTCGGCTCCGGCATGGGCCGGGTCATCGTGCAGGCCAGCCAGTACCCGTTCGGCAGGGTCATCGGGGTCGAGTTGTCGCAGGAGCTCACCGAGATCGCCAGGCAGAACGTCAGGAACATGCGGGTGCGCCGGCGCTGCGGCGAGATCGAGCTGATCGCCTCCGACGTGCTCGACTACGCCATCCCCGACGACGTGAGCGTGGCGTTCTTCAACAACCCGTTCCGCGGCAGGATCTTCAGCGAGGTCGTGAACCGCCTGATCGCCTCGGTGGACCGCGCCCCGCGCCGGGTGCGGATGATCTACGGCAACCCGCTGGAGGAGCCGTACCTGATGAGCACGGGACGCTTCCGACACCTGCGGACGATCGCCCTCAAACCAGACCCGCTCGGCCCGCCGTTCGGGACGATCAGAACCTACGACCTGCTGCCGAAGTGATCATTTACGGGTCGTCCCCCACGAGGCCCGCGCGGGGCGCCGGAAGGCGGTCAGCGCCCGGTCGAGCACCAGCACCGTCAGGTAGCAGAGCGCGTCCAGCGGGCTCACCCGGCCTCGGCGCACCAGATCGCCCACGGCCGACAGTCGCAGGCCGGTCCGCGTCACCGGGCGGCCGAGGGCGGCCAGTTGCCGGTTGCCGAGCCGCACCCGGATCCTGCGGCGCAGGTAGGCGGCGACGGTCGGGGCCGGGCGCACGAGCGACGTGGCCTCCTGCACCGGGACCCGCTCGCCGCCGGCGAAGCTCGCGTGCACCCAGCCGTCGTCCGACAGCACGTCGGGCAGTGGAAAGGCCCTGACGTGGCCCAGCTCGCCGAGCGCGTAGACGCCCGCCCCCGCCAGCACCCTGGTCGGCCCGACCATCAGGTCGTGCACGCGGTGCACCCGCCTGGCCGCCCACCCGACCGCGCCGAGGTCGAGCACGGGCACTGGCGCGCAGGCCAGCACCCCGGGACGCGCCAGCGCGGCCACGAGCGCCCGCGCCGAGCCCGTGGTCAACTCGACGTCGGCGTCCAGGTAGATCCTCGGAAACGTGCGGCAGGCCGCGTCACCGAGCCGCAGCGCGTTCGCCTTGCCGCCGACCGGCGTCTCGATCACCCGCACACCCGCCGCTCTGGCGACGGCCGCGGTCCCGTCGGCGCAGGCGTTGGCCACCACCACGACGTCGAACTCGCCCGGCGCCGCCGCGCCGAGCAGGGCGGAAAGGCCCGCGCCGATGACCGTCTCCTCGTTGTGCGCGGGGATGACGACGCTCGCGATCGGATCCACCGTCCGGTCCCTTCGCAAAGGAGGTTTCGATGAGAGTGGAGCGGACCCCGCTCGACGGGGTGCTGCTGTTCGTGCCGTCGCCGCACCGCGACGAACGCGGCCTGTTCACCCGGACGTTCGACGCCGGGATCGCGGCCGGGCACGGGCTCGACCCGGCCGCGTTCGCGCAGGACAGCCAGTCGCGCTCGCGCAGGGGCACCGTGCGCGGCCTGCACGGCAGGTCCGGGCGCGGCGAGGCCAAGCTGGTGCGGTGCGCGCGCGGGGCCGTGCACGACGCGCTCGTGGACATCCGCCCCGGCTCCCCCACGTTCGGGCGGCAGTTCTCGGTGCGCCTCGACGACCGGGACTTCGTCACCCTGTACGTGCCCGCCGGGTTCCTGCACGGCTTCCAGGCGCTGACGGAGGAGGCCGACACCTGTTACCGCATCGACAGGGAGCACGATCCGTCGGAAGATCTGTCGGTACGCTACGACGACCCCGACCTCAAGATCGACTGGCCGCTGCCCGTCACGGCCATCAGCCCACGTGATCTCCAGGCCGGCTCGTGGGCGCGGCTCGTCGAGCGGCTGACGTAGGGGAGGGCGGTCCATGCGCAGGCTACTGGTGGCCGGGGTCCTGCTGGTGTCGGCCTGCGGCGCGGGGGCGACACAACCCCAGGCGCGCGTGACGGTCACGGTGACGGCCTCGCCCTCCCCCTCGCCCGCCGCGACGTTTCCGACGCGGACGCCGCCCCCGATCCCGAAGCTGACCCCCCGCCCGGTCGTCGCCCCCGACGGCCGCCGCTGCCCCGACCACCCCACGCCCGCCTGCACGGGCCTGCCGCCCGGCACCAAACTACGCACGCTGGAGGCCAACGACGGCCCGGCGCACCGGGTGGTCAAGCCGAACACGGTGCTGGACGGCGTGCACGTCACCGGCGACCTGTTCATCGCCGCCGACGACGTCACCATCGTCAACAGCCAGATCGACGGCGCCATCCAGGCCGAGTTCGACGGCAAGGACCACGCCTACACCATCACCGACAGCACGGTGGGCCCGACCGACGAGTGCCAGACCGCGCCGGCCATCGGCGTGGCCGACTACAAGGCCGAGCGGGTGCTGATCAGAGGGCACGCCGACGGGTTCCGCGACTCGGGCGACAACATCACGATCAAGGACTCCTACGCCAGGCTCTGCTCCGAGGGCACCGAGAACTACGCCGACGGCATCCAGACCTTCAACGCCGGCAAGGGCCTCCTCCTCGACCACAACACGCTCGACATGCGCGGCGTCGTCAACTACAACTCGCCGATCTTCTTCAACGACCGGCCGAACGGCACCCGCGACGTCACGATCACCAACAACCTGGTGATGGGCGGCACCTACACCGTGCAACTGCACAACATCCACGGCTCCCTGGTCGTCAAGAACAACCTGATCGTCGACAAGACGTGGGAGCACGCGCCCATGTCGGGAGACTGTCTCGACACGATCCAGTTCGAGAACAACAACATCGTCACCATCGACGACGATTACCGGGTCACCTCCATCGTCCGGCCGCTCACCTGCAACGGCAAGTGAGCGGGGCGGCGCTCGTCGTTCGCCATCCGCAGCAGCGCCCCCGTGGCCCCGACCAGCAGGAACGCCAGGCCGCTGACGATCGCGAACGACAGCAGGTCGAACGTGGCCGCGCCGAGCACCGGGGCCACCAGGCAGGCCGCCAGCGTCAGGCCCAGCTCCCTGACGCCGGGCTCGGCGCTGAGGTAGCGGGCACGCAGCGCGCACACGAACGCGCAGACGAACATGCCCAGGAAGATCGTCACGCCGATGAGGCCGGTGTCGATGGCCCCCTGGATGTACTGGTTGTCGAAGACCTGGTACTTGGGGGCGTACCAGGTGCCCATGCCCCGGCCCAGCCACAGGTGCTTGGCCATCTCCTGGCCGGCGAAGGCGTAGTCGTGGGTGCGGTAGCCGATGCTGCTGTCGTTGAAGAAGTTGCCGAACAGGCCGAAGATCGTGCCGAGCAGCCCCGGCGAGACCACCTTCATCACGGCCAGGAAACCCGCCAGCACCACCACGGCCTGGATCCGCCGCCGCGCCGGCCAGCCGAGCATCAGCACGATCCCGACCCCTGCCAGGCCCAGGATGGCCGAGCGCGACACCGAGAACATCAGCCCCATGCCGATCGCGCCCGCGCACAACCACCAGCGCAGCGCCGGCCTGCCCAGTTCGCGGGCGCGGAAACCGTAGTGGACGGCCAGCGGCACGATCATGGCGCAGATCACGCCGAACTCGATCGGGTGGCCGGCCGTGGCCGCCACCCGGCGCATCGCGTTCCTGTCGAAGATGAACTTGTCCTCGATCACGAACCGCAGCCCCGGGATCTGCATGTACTGCGTCAGGTCGAGGTTGAACAGGAACTGGCCCGCGCCGACCAGCGACATGAGCGCGCCGGCCACCACGATGGCCTTGAGCACGAAGTCCAGCCGCTCCCGCACCCGGATGCCGTCGCACACGGCAAGGGCGAGCCCCGCGTTGGCCAGCACCAGCACGATCGCGTGGTCGGCCAGGTTGAGCTCGTCGGAGGGCAGGTAGCCGTAGGTGCCGTAGCCGTAGGAGGCCGCGCAGGAGGCCACGTAGAGCGCCAGCGCCGTCCTGACCGGGTTGCGGCCCTTGGCCGCGCCCAGCGTCCTGGTGAGCTGCGCGCACAACCACATCAGCGCGGCGATGAGCGCCAGCACGTTGGCCACCGACAGGGCCAGCGGCAGCCCGCGGATGATCATGCGGGCCGGGATCAGCATGAGCGTGACCACGAACAGGCAGACCACGGTGGCCGCGTCGGCCCGGCGCGGCAGCAGGGCCTGGGTCACGTCTGCTTGCCGTTCACGTGAGGGTCGGCGGCGATCAGCACCCGTTCGTCCACCTGAACGGGCGGGCTCGGCGCGGCGTCCTCCTTGCGGCGCCGGCGCATGTCGGCGAGGCTGTCGACGGCGTAGGTGGCGAACAGGGCGGCCATGGCGCCCAGCGCCAGCGCCACCACGGCCGAGCGCAGCTTGCGCCCCGGCTCGGGCTCCGGCGGCGTCGGCGCGACCACCTGGCTCAGCGTCATGAACGTGGCCGGCGGCGCGTCGACGACCTGCTGGCTCTTGACCAGCTCCGCCTTGGCCCTGTCGACGACCCTGCGCACGATGTCCTGGGCGGCCTCGGGCGTGCGCGCCTCGCCCTCGACGAACACGAACGGCCCCGAGGCCAGCGCCTCGGCGTTCGTGCTGCCGTTGTGGACCTTGTAGGCGACCTCGCCGTTCGGCACGATCCCCAGGTCGGCCGCCGTGTCGGCGGTGGTGAGCCGGGCCGTCAGTATCGAGGCGGTCATGGTCAGCCCGCGGTCGAAGTTGAGCAGCGGGTTGACGGGGGCGTTGGTCGTGCCGGGGTGGATCGGGAGGCTGGCGCCCGTGCGCGGCGTGGTGAGGACCATGGCCGCGTTGGAGGTCCACAGGGTCGGCACGGTCGAGTAGACGCCTGCGGCCACGCCCAGGGCCAGCAGGAACGCCGGGACGGAGACGTACCAGCGGCGGAACAGAACCAGGACCGTGAGCCAGAAGTCCATGCGCCCTCCCCCGTGACACACGAGTATCGTTCCAACGGGCCGGAGATGTTACGTAACGACTGGCCCGCCCGATGGCGATATGCCTTCCGTGACCAAGTTGGCAGTGGTGACGCCAAGCTTCGGCCCCGACGCGGAGCTCTTCGCGCAGTTGCACGCCTCCGTGCTGGAGCACACCACGGACGACACCGTCCACCACGTGATCGTGCCGCCGCGCGACAGGGCGCTGTTCGGGCGGTACGCGGGCCCCCGCTGCCGGGTTTGGACCGAGCCAGAGCTGCTGCCGCGCCGCTACGTCCGCGTGCCGCGCTCCGGCCTGTGGGTCAACACGCTGCGGCCGTGGCCGCCGATCCGCGGCTGGGTGATCCAGCAGGCGCTCAAGCTCTCGGCCACGGCCATGATCGAGGCGGACGCCGTGCTGATCGCCGACTCCGACATCGTCCTGGTCAGGCCGGTGGAGGCGGCCGCGTTCCGCGCCGGCGGACGGCTGCCCCTGCACCGGGCGGAGGGCGCCGTGCACGCGGGCATGACCAGGCACGTCCGCTGGCACCAGGTGGCCCGCGACCTGCTGGGCCTGCCGGACGCTCCCCCGCCGCCGCTGCACGACTACGTCAGCTCGCTGACGTTCTGGGACCCCGTGGTGGTGCGGGCCATGCGGGCCAGGATCGGCCAGGCCACCAAACGCCACTGGCTGGACGCGTTCACCTCGCGCCTGCACATCTCGGAGTTCATCCTGTACGGCGTGTACGTCGATGAAATCCACTGCCTGGACGACCCGCCCTCGGCCAACACCGCGCTGTGCCACAACTACTGGGACAGGACACCGCTCGACCACGACGCCGCCCTGGCCTGGGCCGACAGGCTCAATCCCGAGGCGATCGGGATGATGATCTCCGCCAAGTCCGGCACGTCGCTGCCGGTCAGGCAGGCCGCGGTGCGGCGCTGCGCGGAGGTGGCCGAGCGCTGATGACGTCACTTGCTCGGCGTCTCGACCTGGGGGAAGGTCTGGGCGTCGGCGGCGTCCTCTTCCGGAGCGTCGGCGGCCGGGCGGCCGGCCTGTTTGAGCCTCCAGGCGTAGGCGGCGGCGAAGCCCGCGAACACCGTGAGCACGGCCGCGATCGCGCCCGTCTGCACCTTGTCGCTGAGCTGCGCCTCGGGCGTGGACGGCGGCGTGACGTTGACCAGCGAGATGTAGAGGATCTCCGGCGCGCCCAGCTTCTTCTGCGTGGCGTCCAGCTCGTTCTCGACGCGTTTCTGCGTCCTGACGACAAGGTCGCGCGCCGTGCGCTCGTCCGGGCTGTCGGCCGTGATCGACAGGAACGGTCCACCGCTGCCGAACAGCGCCTGGTTGCTGCTTCCGTCGTCGATGACGAGTTTGTGCGGGCCCTCCTTGGGCGCGCCCAGTTCCTTCAGCACCTCGGGGGTGCTGGTCGCCAGGATCAGCGCCGCCGCCGTGGTGCGCAGCCCCGCGCTGTCGACCAGCAGCGGGTTGGTCCGGCCCGCCGCCGACAGGGGCTCGCCCGGCGCCGGCTGCGTGTTGCCGGGGCCGGTGAGCAGCAGCACGACGCCGGCCGTGTAGTGAGCGGGAACGATGAGGAACCCTGCGATCCCCGCCACCGCGGCGAGCGCCAGGATCGGGGGGCCGATGAACTTGTGTCGCGCCAGGCCGAAGACGGTTTTCCAGAACTCCAAGACTTCTCCGCCCCCTGCGACAATATTCGACATGTTCGAATGTGCGAAAATTAACATTCCCCCGGCACCCTGTACAGGGTTCATGTCGCCTATGGCACAACTGTTCATCTGAAAAAACGACTTACCTGTTACGCCCGCGCGGACCCGGACGATAGAACTATGGGCCGCACACCGGGGGGTTCCAGGGGATGAAGTCGGCTGAAATGCTCCAGACGGCGACCACGGAACGCCGCAGGGTGGCGGGGCTGGACGGAATACGGGGTCTAGCTGCGCTTTTCGTGGTCTTCCACCACGTCTGGCTGCTGTCCTTTCCCGGCTTTCCCCGCGACACCGGGCCCGGCTGGGCGAGCTGGATGATCTACGGGCACTTCGCGGTGGTGGTGTTCATCGTGCTGTCCGGTTTCTCGCTGGCCCTGTCGCCGGCCCGCGACGGCTGGCGGCTCGGCTCGCTGAGCGGGTTCGCCCGGCGGCGCGCCTGGCGGATCCTGCCGCCGTACTGGGCGGCGGTGGCGTTCAGCCTGGTGATCGCCTGGACGTTGGTGCCGCAGCCGGAGCAGGGTGTGCCCACGGCCAAGTCCGTGCTCGTCTACGGCCTGCTCCTGCAGGACGTCTTCGGCAGCCCGAGCCCCAACGGCGCCCTGTGGTCGATCGCCGTGGAGGCGCAGCTCTACGTCGTCTTCCCGCTCCTGCTGCTGGTCCTGCGCAGGATGGGCGCGCTCGCCATGGTGGGCGCGGTGACCGCTGTCGTGGTGGCCGTCGGGCTGCTCGCGCCCGTGGTTCCCGCGGTGGGCGCGCTGATGCGGCTGACCCCGCAGTTCGCGGCGCTGTTCGCGCTGGGGATGGCGGGCGCGGGCGTGGTCAGGCTGCGGCGGCGCGTGCCCCTGCAGTGGCTCGCGCTCGCGGCCCTGCTGCCGGTGCTCGCGTTGATCGTGGTCAACGGCTCGGTGTGGACGATCGCCAACCTCTACTGGATCGACCTGATCATCGGGCCCGCGACCGTGCTGCTGCTGGCGGCGGTGGCGACGGGGCGGCCCGGGCCGCTGGTGTGGCTGCTGGACACCCCTCCGGTCAGGAGCCTGGGCTCCTTCTCCTACAGCCTCTACCTGATCCACGCACCGATCGTGGTGAACGTGCACGCGCTGCTGATCGCCCCCCGGATGGAACAGGGCATTCCCGCCTTCCTGGTCTGCCTCGCGGTGGCCGTGCCGGTGACGGTGGTGGCGGCGCGGCTGTTCGCGGCGGTGTTCGAGCTGCCGTTCACGCGCAACAGGACGCCCGCCGCGCTACGGGCACGTTTCTCAAGGAAACCGGCGAAAACTGATCGAAAATAGCGTTTTCCGGAACGCTCTCGCAAAAGGCGTATGGACCACACAACAGATGGAGTCGAAAATGCAGGAAGTTCAGCAGTTCACGTTCCGCCGTGACGAACTGTTCCCGCTCGCCGACAGCCTGCGTCCGGAGTTTCTGACCGCCTCGCCGTTCCGGCACGTGGTTATCGACGACTTCCTGCCGGAGAACGTGCTCGATCCCGTGCTTGATGAGTTTCCCGAACCGAAGGACGCGAGCTGGCAGCGGTTCGACAGCTCCAAAGAGGTGAAACTGGCCCTGCAGGACACCGAGCAGATGGGCCCGGCCACCCGGCGCCTGCTCGCGGAGTTCAACGGGCAGGTCTTCATCGAGTTCCTGGAAAGGCTGACCGGCATCGAACGGCTCGTGCCCGACCCCCACCTGGAGGGCGGCGGACTGCACCAGATCAGGTCGGGCGGCTTCCTGAAGGTGCACGCCGACTTCAACCGGCACCGCAGGCTCGACCTCGACCGCAGGCTCAACGGGCTGCTCTACCTCAACAAGGACTGGGAGGAGAGCTACGGCGGCCACCTGCAACTGTGGAACCAGGACATGAGCACGTGCGAGCACGCGGTGCTGCCGGTCTTCAACCGTTTCGTGCTCTTCGCCACCACCGACGACGCCAACCACGGGCACCCCGACCCGCTGACCTGCCCGCCCGAGCGGGCCCGCCGGTCGATGGCGCTCTACTACTACTCCAACGGGCGGCCCGACGAGGAGATCAACGCCGACCACACGACGCTGTTCAAGCAGCGGCCCGGCGAGCGGTACAAGAACAGCCTCCGCCAGGTGATCAAGCGCTGGACGCCCCCGGCGCTGGTCGATCTGGCCGGGCGCCGGGAACGTGCCAGATGATCAATGGGGCAGGCGGGCGAGGCGGGCGATCTTCCTCCCGCCTCTGGCCGCCAGGCGGCGCTGGCGGGCGAGATACAGTTTGAGAACCGCCGTGCGCGCCCGCCGCCGCTGGTCGGGTGTGAGGCCGGCCTCGTCGAGGATGGCGAGCAGGACGCGGACCTGGATGAGCGTGGCGAAGTAGCCCCGCCAGGCAGGCAGCGACAGCTTGCCGCTCATCTTCACCGGGTTCGCGCCCGCCCAGGTGCGGTGCGAGAGCACCTCGGGCACGTGGGCCCACGGTCCCGCCAGGGCGTGCCGGGCCGCGGCGATCTCGTCCTCGCGCACCAGGACCGGGCGCGGGACGGCCCTGGCGACCTCGGTGCGGTGCACGCCGTAGAGGGGGTCCATGAGGACGTAGCTCTCGGTGAGCAGGCGGAGCATCTCGGCGAAGCGCTCGGCGGGGTCGTCGGAGTTCAGCGCGGTACCCTCGTACGCGCCCGTCTCGGTGACGCCGCCGGCCGTGTACGCGGTCTGCGCGGTGACCAGCACGAGCCGCTCGTCCGCGGCGAACTCCGCCAGGGAACGCGAGATACAGTGCGGTTCGAGTGTGTCGTCGTCGCCGACCCAGCGGAAGAACTCCCCCTTGGCCAGCGCGAGCGCCGTGGTGAAGTTGCCGATGGGGCCGATGTTCTCCGGCTGGCGGCGGTAGACGATCCTGCTGTCGGAGGCCGCCAGGTCGCGGCAGACCTCCTCGGTGTCGTCCGTGGAGGCGTTGTCGGAGATGATCAGCTCCAGGTTCCGATGGTCCTGGGCCAGCACCGACAGCACGGTCTTCTCCAGGTGGCCGCCGCCGTTGTAGGTGGGCAGGCCGATCGAGACCAGCGTCAAGGGGCTTCCTTTCTTCTCAACTGCCGAAGTGGCACGGCCAGCAGGACGTAGACGATCAGGCCGGCGCCGCCGGCGAGCAGCAGTTCCAGCAGCACGTGGCCGCCGACCGCCCGGTCCACCAGCGCCGTCGCCCCGGCCGCGACGAGCGCGGCCAGCAGCGGACGCACCAGCGTGGGCGCCACCGGCGCCAGCCGCACGCCCGCCCGGTGCAGGAAGTACGCCGCCACAGGCAGCGCCACGAACAGGCTGGCCACCACCTGGCCGAGCGCGGCCCCGCGAATGCCCTGCAGGTTCGTGCCCACGATCAGCGCGGGGACGAGAGCCACCCCATAGGCCAGGTTCATCCAGACCGTGGCCCTGGTGTCGCCCTGGGCGGACAGGATGTCGAGGGCCAGCGAGAGCAGCATCCTGATCACCATGACGACCGCCAGCCAGCGCAGCACACCCGCCGACTGATCCCATTTGTCGCCGTAGAGGAACTCGACGAGCGGGTGCGCGAGCACGGACATCACGACCGCGACCGGCAGGATGGCCGTCAGCAGCAGCGGCGCCGACCTGCGCACGCCCTCCGACAGCGCCTCGGAGGTGTGCTCGGCCAGCCGCGAGAAGCCCGGGATGGTGACGTTGCGCACGGCCTGCCCGATCAGCCCGGGCACCCAGCTCGACACGTTGAACGCCAGCAGGTAGAAGCCGAGGTGGACGTGCCCGAGCACATCGCCGACGACGATGTAGCCGGCGTTGAGCAGCACGCTCTCCAGCCCTATCCCGGCGGCCGACGGCAGCCCGAACTTCAGCAGCTTGACCGCGACGGCCCGGTCCAGGCCCAGCCGCACCGGCAGCCGGGCCGCGAAGAACACGATCACGCCGGTCACCACGGACTGCGCGACCTGCCCGAAGGCGAAGCTGAACGGGCCCGCGCCGTTCACCGCCAGCACGATCGCGACCACCGCGTTGACGGCGAACCCGATCCCGATGGCCAGGGTCAGTTTGTCCTGCTCGAAGCGGCGGATCAGGGTCGCCGAGCGCACCGCGGTGAACCCCTCGACGATGATGACCGCGGTCAGCAGCCTGACCACGGGCGCGGCCTGGGGGGTGCCGGCCATCGCCGCGAAGGCCGGCGCGCCGGCCCAGAACACCGCGTACAGCCCCATGGCCGACAGGAACGACAACACCGTGGCCGTCGGCGCCATCTCCTCCAGCCTGCCCCGCCACTGCATGGTCGCGACCATGATGCCGAGGTCCTTGACCGACATGACGAACGCCGTGGCCGCCAGCGCGACGGCGTAGACGCCGAAGTCGCCGGGCGCGAGCAGCCTGGCCAGGATCAGCCCCATCACGAAGGAGCCCGCCTTCGTGGCCAGGTTGCCCAGCAGGCCCCAGCGCAGCCCCCGCCCGGCTAATTTGCCGACGGAGCCGATCCGCTGCTCGGCGTCCTCAACTCGGTCCATCCCGCACCTTTCTCAGGAGGCAGGCTCTTCGACGCGCTCCAGCCAGATCTCCCGCCAGAACGGGACGAACTCGCGCGGGCAGTTGACGCTGTAGGCGCCCTCGCAGTGCACCGACTCCAGGGCGATGCAGGGGTTCTTCATCTGCAGCAGTTCGCCGGTGCGCTCGTCCAGGCAGCGTTCGACGCGGGCCACGACCCTGGCGGTCCTGCCGCAGTACCTGGCCATCTCCTCCTCGAACCCGAGCCCCCTGTTGAGCCGCTCGTGGTTGAGCGTGGCGACGATCTCCTGCCTGGGCCTGATCCGCACCAGCTCGCCCGGCTGCAGGTCGAGCGTCCCCGTCGGCGTCGGGCCCGGCTTGCCCTTGGGCACCCAGCCCCAGTGCAGGCCGTCCCTGATCCGCAACCATCGGGGCAGCAGCCGGCGGCTGATCGACTGGTAGCGGTTGAAGACGGCGAAGAACAGGCCGCGCAGCGTCTTCAGCGTGCCCGCATTGCCGGAGCGCACGTCGGTGACGTACTGGCGGACGTCTTTCAGCGGCACGCACGTCGGCGCGGCGCGGTGCAGCTCGGTGGCCTGACAGACGAAGCGCTCCTCGCCCTCGGGCCCCGGCGGCCGGTGCGTGTTGACCTCCAGCAGCGGCAGCAGCCTGCGGTCCTTCTCCGGGGTCACCGGCGGCTCGGTGATCTTCCTGAGCCAGGCGTCCTTCCAGTACAACGAGCAGGCCGTCTGGCAGCCCCCGTGCGCGGCGCCGTCGCAGCGGGCCCCGGTCAGGTGCACGGCGCGTTCCATACGCCGCATGCGGCCGTGGCCGATCGTGTCGCACGCCTTGTGCGCGACCTTGTGCACCGTCATCCGCTGCCCGCAGAAGCGCACCATCTCCGGCATGAACGGCAGCCCGTCAAGCTCGCCGCGCTCGTCCAGCGTGGCCAGGATCTCGGCTTGCCCCCGCACTTCCACGACGTCTCCGACTTTGAGCCGCATCACGCCTTCTCCTTCACCAGTCCGGCTTCGAGCAGCGCGTCGGCCGCCCCCTTCACAGCGGCGAACGGCAGCCGCGACCGCTGGGCGATGTCGAGGAGGCTGTGCTCCCCGTCGGACAGGTTCAACACCCATAACATCGCCAGCTGGGCCGCTTTCGTGTCACTCCTGCCGCCGAGAGATTCGTAGAGTCCGCGCCTGCCGAGTTGCGGCTCGCCGTACGGGCTGAGGTTGAGACAGGTACGGTTGCCCTCCAGCACCTCGACGACCTCCGTCAGCGCGTCGAGGGTGTCGGCCATGGCCTCCGGTGTGACGAACCCCGGGTTGTCCCCCGAGGTGTGATATTCCGGGTATCCGGCGTACGGCGTCCTGGTCAGGCTCCCGAACGGCAGGTTGAACCCCGGCGAGCAGAACTGCCGCTCGTCGTAGCCGTACGGCGAGAAGTCCAGCACCTGGTGCGGCCGGTCCCGCAGCACGTGCGTGACCGCGCGGTCGATTTCCGCGTCGCCGCGCCTGCTCCGCTTGTACGTCAGCGCCCCCGGATCGCCCGCGCACGCCAGCGTCAGCCCGGCCGCGATCAGGTGGGCCCGCTCCCTGTTGAGCGCCAGCCAGGTGATCGCCCCGATCGTCCCCGGCATGAACAGGAACCGGTAGGTGTAACGCGGCTCCTTCAACCGGCGGGCCAGCGCCACGGCCACCGCGATACCCGCCAGGTTGTCGTTGGCCAGCGACGGATGGCACACGTGGCAGGACACGACGACCTCGTCGGGCAGCCGGCCCGGCACGACGTGCTCGGCGAAGGTCAGCGAGCCGTCGGCCAGCGTCGAGTCGATCAGCACCTCGTAGGGCCCCTCGTCCAGGGCGTCGAGCGCGTTCTGGCTGAGGCAGAAACCCCAGGTCTCGGCGTAGTAGCTGGTCCGGTACGGGACCAGGTCCGGCTGGTCGGGCAGCGTGTGCAGCCTCGGCCGCAGCTCCTCCAGCGAGTACGTCCCCGACACCGGCACGCTGTAGCCCACGACGTGCAGGTTCGAGGCCCGGAAGTCGATCACCCGGCGGCCCGAGGGGTCCTTGACGTAGGCGTCGCGGATGTTCCACTCCTTGGGCACGTTCCAGTCGAGCACCTCCGTCCCGGTCGGCACCTCGGTCACCGTCAGCGGCAGGTGCTCGCCGACGATCTCCAGCGTCCTGCGCACGCCGTCGCCGGTGATGCTGCGGCAGATCGGATACAGCCGCTCGACGAGGGCGTGCAGCTCCGCACCCGTCATGGCCGCAGCCCGGCGTCGACCGTGCCGGCCTCGCGCCGGTCGGCCAGGCGGGCCAGCCGGGTGTAGCGCCGTTCGAAGTCGTGCTGGGTCAGCCCATATGTCCGGTACGCCGCCACGAGCTCGTCGGCCCCGGCCTTGACCGTCCAGGCGGCGTCGTAGCCGGGCAGCGCGGCCCTGATCCTGGCGAAGTCCACCCGGTAGGAGCGCGGGTCGCTGCCGGTCTCGCCGGTGATCAGCAGTTCGGCTCCCGGCACGGCCGCGACGACCTCCTGCGCGATGTCGGCCACGGTCACGTTGTTGCGCTCGGCGCCCACGTTGAACGCCCTGGCGTGCACGGCCTCGCGCGGCGCCTCGATCGCCCGCAGGAACGCCTCGGCGATGTCCTCGGCGTGCACCAGCGGCCGCCACGGGGTGCCGTCGGACAGCACGCGCACCTGGCCCGACAGCACGGCGTGGCCCACCAGGTTGTTCAGCACGATGTCGGCCCTCGGCCTGGGCGAGAACCCGAACGCGGTCGCGTTGCGCATGAACACCGGCGAGAAGTCCTCATCGGCCAGCTTCACCAGGTCGTCCTCCACCCTGACCTTCGACTCCGCGTACGGCGTCACCGGCCGCAGCGGCGCGTCCTCGTCCACCAGGTCGTCGCCGCCGGAGGCGCCGTAGACCGAGCACGTCGAGGCGTAGACGAACCTGCGCGCCCCCGCGTCCCTGGCGAGCCTGGCCAGGCGCACCGAGGCGTGGTGGTTGATGTCGTAGGTCAGCTCCGGCGCGAGCGAGCCGAGCGGGTCGTTCGACAACGCGGCCAGGTGGGCGACGGCGTCGATGCCCCGCAGCGCCTCGGCCGGCACGTCCCGCAGGTCCACCCGGTGGCCCGGCGGATCGTCCGGCTCGGGGCCGAGCACGCAGTCGGCGAACAACCCGGAGTCGAGGCCGATCACCTCGTGCCCCGCGGCGGACAGCACAGGGGCCATGACACTGCCCAGGTAGCCCTGGTGGCCGGTCAGAAGGATCCGCAAGGTCAGCCTCCCAGATCGATAGTCAGCTTGTCGGTGTGGAAGGCCTCGGCGTACCTGGCGCCGCACTCGATGCCGCGGATGCGGGCGAGCCCGAGGAAGGCCTCCCTGTCGTACCAGGGGCGGTGCCGCTGTGAGGGGTAGTGCTCCGCCAGCAGCCGCACCTTGGCCTCGGCGACCTCCTCGGACAGCGGCTGGTGGAGCGCGGGGCGGCCGAGGTCGCCGTCCCACTTGACGATCTCGTAGCCGAGCGTGAGGTGGTCGCGCCAGACCGTCGGCACCAGTTCTGCCAGGCCGCGATGGTCCTGGTGGGCGTCGCCCCGCCAGGGCGCGAAGATCAGGTCGGGGTTCGCCGCCCGCCTGCGGAGGTCCTCCAGGGCGTTCTTGGCCTCGTCCCAGTGCGCGGGCAGCCGTCCGTCGGGGATCTTGAGCAGGGTGAGGCTGAGCTCCGCTCCCGGGCAGAACGCCGTCAGGGCCGCCCGTTCCTCCTGCTCGCGCTCGGTGCCGCCGCCGGAGAGCACCAGCGCGTCCACCCGCAGCCCCGGACGGGCCCGGCAGAGCGTCAGCAGGCTCGCTCCCGCGCCGATCGCGATGTCGTCGCAGTGGGCGCCGAGCGCGACCACCGTGTCCCGCCGTGCGGGCCGCAGGCCGATCATGCTTCCCACAGCGCCCAGGGCCGCTCGCCTCTCGCCCAGGAACGATCCAGCTCAAGGCGCTGGTTGACGGTGTCGCTCGGCCGCCAGTAGCCCCGGTGCGGGTAGGCCAGCAGCCGTCCTCGCTTGGCCAGTTCCGCGCAGCCGTCCGCGACCAGGTCGCCGTTCTCGGGGATGTGGTCGAAGACGTCCTGGCGCAGCACGAAGAAGCCGCCGTTGACCCAGAGCGGCATCTCGCTGACCGGGGTGATGCCGCCGACGAGCCCGCCCGCGCTGACGTCGATGACGTGGAAGGTGTTGGTCGGCGGGACCACCATCATCGAGGCGCCGGCGTCGGAGCCGGTGAAACGGTCGATGATCTGGGGCAGCGGGGCGTCGGTGAGCACGTCGGCGTAGTTGGCCAGGAACATCTCGTCGTCCCCCAGGTGCGGGCGAACGCGGCGTAAGCGCTCGCCGATCGGGGAGTCGAGCCCGGTGTCGATCAACGACACCTGCCAGTCGGAGATGTCGGTGGACAGCAGTTCGATCTGCCCGTTGCGGAGGATGAAGTCATTCGACCCCGTCTCCTGATAAGTCAGGAAAAAGTCTTTTATGTGCTGCGCGCCGTAGCCGAGACACAGGATGAACTCCTTGTGCCCGAAGTGCGCGTAGTAGCGCATGACATGCCATACCAGCGGACGCGGGCCGACGAGCTGCATCGGCTTGGGCATGTCCCCGCCCGGCAGGTCGCTGCGCATCCTGGTGCCGCGCCCGCCGCAGAAGAGGACGACCTTCACGCGACGACCTCCAGACTCGGTATCGGGAAGACCAACCGGCCACCCCACTCACGGACGTACGAGAGCTGCTCCACCAGTTCCTCGCGCAGGTTCCACGGCAGCACCAGCACGTAGTCGGGCCGGTCGGCGGCGATGCGCTCCGGCGGGTGGATCGGGATCCGCGCCCCCGGCGTGAACCTGCCGTGCTTGTACGGGTTGCGATCCACCGTGTACGCCAGCAGGTCCGGCCTGATCCCACAGTGGTTGAGCAGCGTGTTGCCCTTGCCAGGGGCCCCGTACCCGACCACGCTCTTGCCCGCGTCGGCCGCGTCGATGAGGAACCTCAGCAGGTCCCGCCGCACCCGCGCCACCCGCCTGGCGAAGTCCTGGTAGCCCGCGAGCTCGTGCAGCCCCGCGGCCTTCTCCCGCGACAGCAGGTCGAGGGCCCGCTGCGTCATCGGCGCCTCTTCCGGCTGCGCCCACAGGCGGATCGACCCGCCGTGCGTCGGCAGCGGCTCCACGTCCACCAGGTGCAGCCCTCCGCCGGCCAGCGCCCGCCGCGCCGAGGCCACCGTGTAGTACTGGAAGTGCTCGTGGTAGATCGTGTCGAACTGGTTGAGCTCCATCAGTGTCAGCAGGTGCTGCACCTCGATCGAGACCCGGCCGTCGTCGGCCACCAGCGCCCGCAGCCCCTTGGTGAAGCCGACGACGTCCGGGATGTGCGCGTAGACGTTGTTGGCCACCACCAGGTCGGCGGGCCCGTGCTCGGCCCGCACCCGCTGCCCCACCGCCGGCGACAGGAACTCCGTCAGCGTCGGCACGCCCTTGTCCCTGGCGGCCGCGCCGACGTTGGCGGACGGCTCGATGCCCAGGCAGCGCACGCCCCGCTCGACCACGTGCTGAAGCAGGTAGCCGTCGTTGCTGGCCACCTCGACCACGAACGAGTCCGGCCGCAGGCCCGCGCCGTCCACGAACCGCCGCGCGTGCTCGACCCAGGAGGTCGAGTAGGAGGAGAAGTAGGCGTACTCGGTGAACGTCTCCTCCGGCGTGATCAGCGGCGGCACCTGGGCCAGCCAGCACTCCGTGCAGACCCGCAGGTGCAGCGGGTAGGTCGGCTCGGGCGCGTCGAGCCGGTCCGCGGTCAGGAACAGCTCGCACGGCGGGGTCGCGCCGAGGTCCACGACACCGGCGAGATCACCGGAGCCGCACAGTCGGCAGGTGGTCATTCAGCTCACTCCAGCCAGGGCGGCGGCCTCGTACTCCAGCGCGAGATCTTCGGGCATCGGGGCGAGATCGTTACAGCGCACGAAGTCCCGCAGCGTCGTGCCGGTGCACTCGGCGTCGACGTTCGGGGCGCCGCGGCGGGCGCGTATGTCGCCGATGTGCACGGTGCGGAAGTCGATGCTGAACCTGGTCCTGCCCGAGGTGTTCGGCACGGTGGAGTGGAGCTGCGCGCCGGAGAACATGAGCGTCCCGCCCGCCTCCGGCACCACCCTGACCTGCGGCTCCAGCTCGATGGGTTCCTCCGGGCGAGGCTGCACGCGGGTGTCGCCGCGCACGTGCGCGGCGGCGTCGCGCCGGCTCGTCCTGCTCCACTCGGCGTAGTCGTAGAGCTTGCTGCCGTTGCGCACCGGCCGGTCGAAGTAGCGCGGGTGGAAGGCCATCACGTTCTCCGGCACCACGCCGAAGACCGGGATCCACCAGTTGACCTGGCTGAACGGCGCCGAATACCAGCAGTCGCGGTGCGGGTGGAAGGCGTAGGAGATGCCGGAGACCAGGTAGTCGTCGGAGGTCGAGGTACGCAGCCTGGGCACGTCGAAGTAGGTCTCGCCGAGGTCGCAGCCGCGTTCCTCGATGACTTCCGGCAATAATTCCTTGCACCGGGGATGGTGGATGAAACGGGGTTTGAGGTCGGCGAGTAATTTCGCGAAGTCCTCGACCGGCATTTCGTGCTGCGCGGTCTCCGGATCCATGGCGCCGAACGCCTCGGCGATCAGCTCCCTGGCGAAGCCGATCAGCGCCCTCGTGGCCGGTGAGGCCGCGTAGACGAACACCTCGCCCTGGAAGAGCAGCTCACGGCGGCGTTCGTCGGTCACCGCGCTATTGGAGAAAACCGAGGTCATCATCAATATCCCTCCTCAGGGAAATATCTGGCATGCTGCGATCGTGGATCGCCTTTCGATCGACGGCTCGTGGCTTTACACGCCACGCGTCGCCGCCGACCCCCGTGGCACCTTCCATGAAGCCTTCCGCGCGGCCGACCTGCCGCAGCGGCTGGACGTGGCCCAGGTCAACTGCTCCGTCTCCCGGGCGGGCGTGCTGCGCGGCGTGCACTTCGCCGACGTCCCGCCCAGCCAGGCGAAGTACGTGACCTGCGTGTCCGGGCGAGTCATGGACGTCGTCGTGGACCTCCGGGTGGGCTCGCCCACCTTCGGCCGCTGGGAGGCGGTGACGCTGGACGACTCGGCCCGCGCCGCCGTGCTCATCGCCGAAGGGCTCGGCCACGCGTTCATGGCGCTGAGCGAGCAGGCCACGGTCGTGTACCTGTGCTCCCAGCCGTTCAACCCGGAACGCGAGCACGGGGTCAACCCGCTCGATCCGGACCTCGCGATCGACTGGCCGGCCGGCCTGGAGCCCGTCCTGTCGGACAAGGACGCCAAGGCCCCCACCCTCGAAGAGGCCAGAGCGGCCGGGCTGCTGCCCGACTACCTGGCCTGCCAGGAGTTCTACGCCACGTTGCACTGAGGACCCGCCTTCGCGGTCATGACGGGCCAGGCCGCGTGCAGGGCCGCCCGCCAGTGCCTGATCGGCTCCCAGCGGGTGTGCGCGAGCACGCTGTTGGCGGGCCGCCTGGCGGGGCGGAGCACGGCGCTGGTCGGCACGGGGCGAACGAGGTCGGCGTCCTCCCCGAGGAGCGTGAAGATCTCCTTGGCGAACCCGCACCACGTCGTCTCGCCCGCGCTGGTGCCGTGGTAGACGCCCGCGGGCAGATCCGACTGCGCCAGCCGGACGATGAAGTCGGCCAGGTCCGCCGCCCACGTCGGCTGGCCGCGCTGGTCGTCGACGACGTCCACGGGCACCTGCTCGCGCGCCAGCCTGATCATGGTGCGTACGAAGTTGCCGCCGGCCGCGCCGTACAGCCAGGCGCTGCGCACCACGTAGTGCCCGTACTCCAGCGCCGCGCGCTCCCCCGCCAGCTTGGTCCTGCCGTAGGCGTTGAGCGGCCCCGGCGGCGAATCCTCCAGGTACGGCGTCGCGCCGGCCCCGTCGAAGACGTAGTCGGTGGAGACGTGCACCAGCCGCGCCCCCGCCCGGTCGCACGCCTCGGCCAGCCAGCGCACGGCATGACCGTTGATCGCCAGCGCCTCGTCCTCGTGGGTCTCGGCGGCGTCCACCGCGGTCCAGCCCGCGCAGTTGACCACGACCCTGGGCCGGTAGGCGGAGACGAAGTCGCGTACCGCGCGTTTGTCGCACAGATCCAGCTCCGAGCGGCCGAGCCCGAGCACCGACTCGCCGGTCAACGCGGTCCTGTCGAGGACGTCAGCGGCCAGCATGCCCCCCGCCCCCGTGATGAGCCACCTCATGGCGCCTCCTGGTAAAAGCGGACGATCACCAGCTCCACCAGTCGCGGTGCTCGGCGTACCAGGCGACGGTGTCCTTCAACCCCTGCTCGAACGGGACCTCGGGCCGGTACCCGAGCGCCCGCAGCCTGGAGTCGTCCAGCGAGTACCGGCGGTCGTGGCCCTTGCGGTCGCGGACGTGCTCGACGTGGTCCCAGCCCCGGCCGCAGGCTTCGAGCAGGCGCGCGGTGAGCTCCTTGTTGGTCAGCTCGGCCGTGCCCGCGATGTGGTAGACCTCGCCGGGCTCGCCCTTCTCCGCCACCAGCCTGATGCCCGCGCAGTGGTCCTCGACGTGGATCCAGTCGCGCACGTTGCCGCCGTCCCCGTACAGAGGGACATTCCTGCCGCGCAGCAGGTTCGTGACGAACAGCGGAATGATCTTCTCGGGGAACTGCCTCGGCCCGTAGTTGTTGCCGCACCGGGTGATCGACACGTTCAGCCCGTGGGTGATCGCGTACGCCTGGGCGATCAGGTCGCCGCCCGCCTTCGAGGCCGCGTACGGCGAGCGCGGGCGCAGCGGCGCGTCCTCCTCCCACGAGCCTGCGTCGATCGAGCCGTACACCTCGTCGGTCGACACCTGGACGACCTTCGGGATCTCCGCCTCCAGGCACGCCTGCATCAGCGTCTGGACGCCGAGCGTGTTGGTGCGCGTGAACTCGTCCGCACCCTCGATCGAGCGGTCGACGTGCGACTCGGCGGCGAAGTTGACCACGAGATCGTGGCCGGGCAGGACGGTGCGCAGCAGCTCGGCGTCGCAGATGTCGCCGTGCACGAACTCGTGCCTGACGCCGTCGAGGTTGGCGCGGTTGCCCGCGTACGTGAGCTTGTCCAGCACGGTGACACGGGCGCCGGACTCGGGCGCAATTGGACGCGCGCTGGACAGGCCGTGGACGAAGTGGGAGCCGATGAAGCCGGCGCCACCCGTCACGAGAATTCTCGTCATGAACTGATCTGTACCTTGCTGTGATCGCCCAGCACGAGGCGGTGGGCTTTGGGGGTGTTGGGTGCGGGAGTGACCTCGACGTCGTGCCCGATCAGCGACGACTCGATGCGTCCGACTCCGGCGATGGAGGCTCTGGGCAGCACGATCGAGTACTCGATCTCGCTGTCGGTGACGGCGCAGCCGGCGCCGATGGAGGTGAAGGGGCCGACGTAGCTGTCATGGACGCAGGCGTCCACGCCGATGATCGCCGGGCCGACGACGCGGGAGCGTTCGACCACCGCGCCCCGCTCGACGACGACCCGCCCGACCAGTTCGCTGGCTGCGTCGACGTGCCCCCGCACCCGGGGCTCGACCGATTCCAGGACCAGCCGGTTGACCTCCAGCATGTCGGTGACGTTCCCGGTGTCCTTCCAGTAGCCGGAGATCACCGAGGACTCCACGCGTAACCCGGCCTCGATGAGCCACTGGATCGCGTCGGTGATCTCCAGCTCGCCCCGCCACGACGGTTTGAGCTCCGCCACGGCCTCGTGGATGGCCGGGCTGAACAGGTAGACGCCGACCAGGGCCAGGTCGCTCTTGGGCCGCGTGGGCTTCTCCTCCAGGCCGACGACGCGCCCGTCGGCGTCGAGTTCGGCGACCCCGAACTGGCGCGGGTCGCCGACCTCGGTGAGCATGATCTGGGCGGCGGGCCGCTCGCGGGCGAACCTGTCCACCAGGTCGTTGATGCCGCCCACGACGAAGTTGTCGCCCAGGTACATGACGAAGTCCTCATCGCCCAGGAACTCCCTGGCGATCAGCACGCCGTGGGCGAGGCCGAGCGGCGCCTCCTGCCGCAGGTAGGTCACCTGCAGCCCGAACGCCGAGCCGTCTCCCACGGCCGACTCGATCTCCGCCTGGGTGTCGCCGACCACCAGCCCGAGCTCCCGAATCCCGGCCGCCGCGATCGCCTCCAGGCCGTAGAACAGGACCGGCTTGTTGGCGACCGGGACCAGTTGTTTGGCAGAGGTGTGCGTGATCGGCCGAAGCCGTGTGCCCGACCCTCCGGCGAGCACGAGTGCTTTCACCGCTAGTACGCCCCTTCTCCACGGGTGACGACGGACCAGGTCTTCCAGAGGATCTGCAGGTCGAGGATGAGCGACCAGTTCTCGACGTAGCGCAGGTCGAGTCGTACGGACTCTTCCCACGTCAGGTTGGAACGGCCGCTGACCTGCCACAGGCCGGTCATGCCCGGTTTGACCACGAGCCTGCGGCGGACGTCGGCGCCGTACTGGCCGACTTCTTCCGGCAGCGGTGGTCGCGGGCCGACCAGGGACATCTCTCCCCGGAGCACGTTCAGCAGTTGGGGCAGTTCGTCGAGCGAGTATTTCCGCAGGAAGGCGCCTACGCGGGTGATCCTTGGATCGTTCCGAATCTTGAACAGCACGCCGTCGAACTCGTTCGCTTCGAGGAGGGCGCCCTTGAGCCGCTCCGCGTCCACCACCATCGTGCGAAATTTCACGACCCGGAATTCTCTGCCGCTTTTGCCGACCCTCGTCTGGTGGAACAGCGCGGGGCCCGTACTGGTGAGGCGGATCACCAGGGCGATGGCCAGCAGCGGCACGGCCAGCAGAAGCAGCGCCGCGGCCGCGACCAACCGGTCGAACACGGTCTTGAGGACCTGCCTGGTGCCGTCGAACTCGGGATGCTCCACGTGGAGGAGCGGCATGCCGGCGACCGGCCTGATGCTGATACGCGGCCCCGCCACGTCCAGGAGGGCAGGGGCCACGAAGAGATCCGTGCGGGACGTCTCCAGGCTCCAGGCCAGGCGCCGCAGCGCGGCCCCGTCCAGTTCGGGACAGGCCAGCACGGCCACGGCGTCGGCGCGCTGGCGTTCGACCACACTGGCCACGTCCGCGAACGAGCCGAGCACGGGAACGCCGTCCAGATCGACGTCCATGGAGTTCTCGGGAAGGCAGGCTCCCACCACCTGCATTCCGTGATAAGGCTGCCGCCTGAACTGCACGACCAGGTCGAGAATGGATTCCCGGTGACCGACGGCGATCACCTGACGCATATAGTCGCCCACCGCTCTCCTACGGTGAAGACGTTTACGCATCCTGTAGCGGTAGTAAAGCGTGGCGAGCAGCGCCAGAGGCAGCATCGCCATCACGAAACTCCGCGCGATCGCGGTCTGCGTGGCATAAGCCAGGATGGCGACCGCGGCCATCAGGCCGACGCCGCCGTTGAATACGGACTTGAACTCCTCCGTTCCCTCGCCGTTGGCGCGCTGGCGATACGCGCCGCCCATCATGAGCGCGATGGGCCAGGCGATGACGAGGCCGAATCCGAGCACGAACTCGACCACGGGAATGAACGCGCCGGTGACCAGCCGGATGCCCAGCACACATAGGCATGCGAGCATCGCGCACACCGTGTCTCCGCATAACAGGAGCCGTAAGTACGCCCTGGTCCAGATACTGGACGCAGGGCGTGGCACGGCCTGCAGGAGCACGACGGCGGACTCCCCAGTCCCCACCCTCATAGCACCACCCTGTGACAACTCTGTGCACCGCGATAACTTGACGTTCCTTGAACCACATGGGTTGACAAGTCCCACGCACAATCAAGGGCGGCGGCCCCCACTAAAGAGTAAAGATCGATTCCAGCCCGGGGAATAACGTCAAATGTCCACAACCGGACGAATGTAGGGTGGCCCAGGGGCTTGACGGAACGATCCACAAGTGCAGCGTTCCGTTGGGGAAATTGTGAGGTTTACGGCGGTATTTCAGCAGGTTGCCGCTTTGTGACGCTGCTAGTCGTACTCCAGATCCGGCAATGCGGACGGCGGATCCGGGCTCCGCCACACGACCACAACCCCGTCACGCGTGGAATCTGCGGCCAACGTCAGCCGGTCGAGGTCGAAGTCCGGCAGGTAGCGCAGGCGGGCGAGAAAGGTGGCGTCCGTGGCGGAGCGCGGGACCACGCAGCCCTCGCCGTCGCGATCGAGCAGGATGTAGAGGACGTCCTCCCCGGATTCGGTCACGACACGGACCTCCACCACGTCCTCCCACGCGAGGGCTTCGACGCTACCGTCCGCGTAGTGACGAGTGACGCCCTCTTCCGTGACATACACGTAGGAGTCCGGCATCGGATTGCCGTGCATGGGCGCGATTCTTGCGAGTTCCAGGGCTGGTCCGCAAGGGTTCGCGCGCAAAGGTACACATCCCCGGTCTCGCCACTGCCTCCTCGGGCGGTTACCAGGCATTTGTCCGGAACGTTAGCTTTGGTGGTCGCCGCCCCAGGAATGACTCAGATGCGCCGCCACCGCCGCCCTGGCGACCTCCTCCGGCCCCTCCGCGATCGCGTCGAGCAACTCGCGGTGTTCGCGGACGAGCACCTCCCTGTCCTTGTAGACCGCGCGCAGCCGGACCAGCCCGAGCCTCGTCTCGGCCGCCAGGGCGCCGTAGAGCCGTTCGAGCCGCGGGCTGCCGACGGCCTCCACCAGCGCCTGGTGCAGCGCCATGTGCTCGCCCACGACATCGGACCACGGGGCCTCGGCGGGCAGGGCGGCCATCCGGTGCAGCGCCGCCTCCGCCCCCGGGACCCGCTGCCCGATCAGGGCCCGGGCCATCAGGTCCTCCAGGGGCCGCCGGACGTACATGAGGTCGGCGAGGTCCGAAAGCGTCACTTCAGGGACATAGGCGCTGCGGTTGCGTTCGCGCCTGAGCAGCCCCTCGTGGACCAGGAGCGCCAGCGCCTCGCGCACGGTCGGCCTGGCGACGCCGTACGCCGCGGCGATCTCCTGTTCGGGCAGCGCGGTGCCGGGCTCGATCTCGCCGGAGAGCACCCTCGCGCGCAGGGCGTCGGCGAGCGCGCCGACGGTTGAGACGGGTCTGAGCGGCAACGTCACGGCTGTGACTCTAGTGCGCTTTCCGGCGTTCGTTCGGGCACGGCCACCGCGACGAGACTCAGCGCCAGCAGCACGAGCCCGGCGATCGACACCGGGGCCAACCGCTCGTTCAGCACCACCAGGCCGAGCAGCGCCGCGACGGCCGGCTCGGCCAGGGCCAGGGTGGCGGCCGTGGCCACGGGGGTGGTGCGCAGGCCCCGGCCGTACAGGACATAGGACAGGGCGGTGGCGCCGAGGCCCAGATAGAGGACGGCGATCAGCCCGTTCGGCTGACCCAGCCACCCGATCCCGCCCGTCAGCAGGACCGGCAGCATGATCAGCGCCGCCCCGCCGAACAGCACCCCCATCACCGCGTCCGACCTGGCCCCCTTCTCGATCGCTTCAGCCGCCATGACGGCGTAGAAGGCGTACAGCAGGCCGCCGAGCAGCGCGAACAGGATCCCGGACACCACCTGCCCGCCTGCCTGCGCGCCCCCTCCCACGATCAGCGCCGCACAGCCGCAGATGGCCGCCGTGGTGGCCACGCTCCAGCGCCCGCTGGGCCGGCGGCCGTGCAGAGCCCAGGACAGCAGGCCCGTGAAGACGGGGCCGCTGCCGATCGCGACCACGGTCCCGACGGCCACCCCCGTGCGGCTGACGGCGGCGAAGAAGCAGAGCTGGTAGGCGGCCACGGCCACGGCGGCCAGCAGCAGCCCCGGCCTGACTACCCGCCTGATGCCCGTGCCCGCCAGCAGGGCCAGAGCCGTCCCGCCGACGACCAGCCGGGCGGCGGCCAGGGCCACGGAGTCGGCGGAGACCAGCAGCCCGGCCGTGCCCGCCGTCCCCCAGAGCACGGCGGCGCCGACGACGGCGAGCGGTCCTGTTCTCATAGTGGACATTGTCCGACAATCAGACAGTGTCTGCCAACTAGGCGATCTCCTCCAGGAGTTGATCGATCATCCGCGCCGCCGGGGCCGCCACCTCTCCCGCGTAATCGTCCAGCACGGCCAGGCCGTCCTCGATGCTCGCGACGGTCGCGCGCGGGAGCTCCAGCAGCGCGTCGTCCTCCGACGTGATGGCCCCCTCGACATGGAAGGCGTTGGAGGAGGCGGCGATGGACACCTCGAACCGGACCTCCCGGCCGTCGGGCAGCACGAAGACGGCACCCGTACGGGCGCCCGCGGGTGGGAGGAAATAGGAGAAGCGCTCACTTCTCACGAAAGGATGGTGTAACTCCGCGAGAATCTCCGACGCCCGGCTCAGGGCCGCCAGCAGCCCGGCCGCGGCCAGACTCTCGCTGTCCACCCAAGAAAGGGTAGATCACTCTGACCAGGAAAGCGACCGACTCGGGCACCGCTCCGACTGGAACGTCACGGAGTGCCCGGAACGCAGCGAAGCATGGAGCCAAGGTCGGCACCAGGGGGGTCGGTGGCCAGGCGGGCGTGCCGTTCGACGTCGTACCGGAGGCCGTCATGACGGACCTTCCCGCGCTCGATCCCCTCGGGCAGGAACCCGGCCTTGGTCGCCACCCGGCACGATGCCCGATTGTTCGTCCGATGCCCGAGCTCAAGCCGGAAGAGCCCGCGCTCCTCGAACGCCCACCGCGCCAGCAGTTCGGTGGCCGCCACGGCGACCCCCCGCCCTCTGGCCTCGGGCACGACCCAGTAGGACACCCATCCGTTGTCGTGCGCGTCGATCCCGACGACCGCGACGTTGCCCACCACGACGTCGTCGAGCGTCACGGCGAAGGCGTGCCCCACCCCCGCCCAGGAGGCGATCCACCCCTCGGCGTCCTTCAGCGTGACAACGGGCCAGGCCGCCTGCGTCCGCAGGTCGGGCGCCTCGAAGGCGCGCAACACGGCCGGGGCGTCCCGCACGCGCCACTCCCGCAACCGAACATCCCGCACACCGATCACGCTGCCCGAGATTACCCAGTATGTGCCTGCCCGATTGAGTGGGCCGCCTCGAACTCGGCCACCATCTGGCTGGGCGCCGTCAGACACCAGGCCTCGGCCACCAACTCGAACAGCTCATCAGCGTCGATCTTGTCGAGGTGGACCACCACCCACCCGAACCGCCCCGCCGTGAACTGCACCTCGAACACGTCGGGCCGCTCGCTCACGAGCGCGATCTGCTCCTCGATCGTGGCCTTGAGCCCGACGGTCTCGGTGGCCTCCCACAGATAGCCGAACCCCTTGCCGCGCACCTTGATGCCGACCCACTCGCCACCGTGGTTCAGCCGGACGTCGGGGAACCTGTCCAGCAACTCGAGGAACTCATCCACGCTCACACCCATGCCGCAAGGTGTACCAGAACGCGGTGACACTTCCCGAGCCCCGTTCCCGCACCCACGGGGCTCCGGCCTCACCCGTAGTAACGAACCTCCAGCACGTTGCCATCCGGGTCAGGGAAGTACACGACCTCCGGCGCCAGCCCCCGCGCACCGAAACTGTTGGTGCCCGTGCCCGTGATCGCCACCCCGTGCTGCTTCAGCCGCACCTGAAGGGCGTCGAACTCCTCCTTGCTCACGGCCAGGCACAGGTGGTTGACCGGGTGGCCGGCGCTGCCCCTGACCCCGGTGCCCTCGTCCACGCCCCTGGTCATGTCGTACGCCATCAGGTCGAGAACGGTCTCCTCGGAGATCCGCACACTGGGAAAACCGGCCTTGCCATCGACGAACTCCTCGCGCCGCACCCCTGGCAGTCCGACCACCTGCTCGTAGAAGCGGAGAGATTCGAGCTGGTCAGATACCCAAATGACGAGATGATCAAGGCGAACGCCCATGAAATCCTCCATTCTCCTCCCAATATCTGCCGCGCGCATGCCTCTGTCCACCTGCGACCGCGCCCGCCCAGGAATGGCCGCCTCGACGCAAGACCAGGTTCACGGGGAATTCGCGGTTCCAGTGCCACCGATGCCGCGTAAGCTCGGCGCCGCCGACCGTTCGGGAAATGCCCGCTCTCTGTTCGCGACGGAAAGAGACTATTTCCCGAACGTCAGGGACGGGCAGAGGTGATGGAAGAAAGGCAGCAGCCTCAGAACGCCGGACGTGGTCATCACCCCTGGTCGCGCATCCAAAGGTTGAGGAGTTCCTCGGTCTCCGCGGTGAGAGGGGCGATGCTCTTCTCCTGGTGGTCCACCTCGACTCCGACTGGCCGCAGGTCTGGGACCTGGCCGCCGGCGAGCGCGTCCCGCTCGGGTTGCTGCTCGTACGCGCCGGGACGCCACCAGTACAGTTGCGAGCTGATGGCGTTGTCGCCCTTCTCGACGTGGGTTCGGGCGAGTGCCTGCATGGCTTCCATCGCCGCGACCAGATGGGTGCCGCCGATTTCGTGGACGACCAGATACTCCGGCAGCGGGAAAGAGACCAGCGCGCCGTATGGGGCGGCCCCGAGGTAGCGGCCGAGCACGTGGACGTGGGAGCCGACGTAGCGGTGGGTCTCCCCGATGTGCGTGATCGGAACGCCCCAGATCTCCTCGGTCTGGGTGTAGTGGGGCTCCCGGTTGAGAGAGGCGTGAAGCGCGGCGCCGAAGACCTGGCTCTCGGGCCTGTCACCGATGTCCCTGCGGTTGAGAGGGATGATCGAGTCCGGCGTGTCGATGACCACCGTCTCGACCAGCCCCGCTGCGAGCGGACGGGTCAGCAGGGACTCTCGCAGGCCGGGCGGCTCTGCCAGTGCGGCCTCAGGATAGATGCGCACCCGCAGCGCCTCGGCGTCGAGCAGGCCCTCGATATCGGCCGTCACGGCCTGCGCCTGCGCGGCCTGTCGGCGGAATCCCCGTGCGAACCCGCCGGCGAACTCCGCGGCGGCGGCGGGCAGGTCGGCTCGTGGGATGCGACTGGCTTCTGCGTACCACTCTCCGATGTCGGCAGTGAAGTCACTGCCACCCGGGAGACTGATGCTGACGTTCGTAGGCCCGATGAACCTGACGGGGTAACCCTGATCCGCGAAAGCCTGGATCAGGGCTTGGCCAACAGCGTCCTGGGTCATCTGTTCTCCGCTCACCATCAAAACATGGCACAAGCGACATAACCCTTGCAGGTGTTCCCCGGTATGTCGGGCCGGCTCCGGCGAAAGACAGCGCCGCCGCCTCGGTGATCAGGGGCGGAATCATGCGGTCACCCTACCCAGATCGGATCCCGAGCACCCGGCCCGCATGACAGTTGCCACGACGCTCGACAACACTATTGGTAATGATAGAGTCACTCTCAGCTATGGAAATCGTCAGCGGATTGCCGTGTCACGTGGCTTGCGTGATGGATGGGAACGGGCGGTGGGCCGCGCAGCGATCGCTGCCGCGCACCGCAGGCCACGAGGCGGCAGAGGCCGCCGTGGTCGACGTCATCGAGGCGGCGCGCTCAGCCGGCATCAAGTGGTTGAGCCTGTACGCCTTCTCCACCGAGAACTGGCGCAGGCCGACGGCCGAGGTCGACATCCTGATGAGGCTCGTGCGCCGGGCCATCCGCAAGCACGCGCCGGCGTTGCACGCGCGGGGCGTCCGGTGCAGGTTCCTGGGCATGTCCGATCCGCGGATCCCGCCTTCTCTGGTCCAGGACATCACCGATCTGATGACGCTCACCAGCGACAACAGGCGAATGACGCTGACGGTCGCCTTCGATCACGGGGGACGCCGCGACATCGTGGAGGCCGCCCGTTCGCTGATCCACGCCGCCGTGCCGGCCGAGCAGGTCACCGAGGCCACCTTCGCCCGTCACCTCCCCTACTCCGACACGCCGGATGTGGACCTGGTCATCCGTACCTCCGGCGAGCAACGCATCTCCAACTTCATGCTCTGGCAGGTGGCCTACGCCGAATGGGTCTTCCCTCAGGTGCTGTGGCCCGACTTCCGCGCGACTCACCTGTGGGAATGCCTTGAGGCCTACCGATCGCGCCAGCGCCGGTTCGGCGGCCTCCGCCGGCCGGCCGCCACTACGGGAGAGGAATCTCGATGACCCAGACCGCCGCGGACGAGAGCGTCGACATCTTCGGGCCTGACTCGATGCTGCGCCACCTCGTCAACGACGCTCGGTGGGGCCTTGCGGTGGTCCGCGCCACGGTTCTGGAGGCCGCGCACCCGCAGATCGGCACCGCGTTGATCGAAAACTCGACCTTCGTGACACATCCGTGGCGGCGTCTGCGCAACACCTTGGTGAGCCTTCAGCGGATCCTCGACCTGGACCATCACGTTCGCGACCGGGAGGCGGCCCGCCTCAACCGCCTGCACGCCCGCATCTCGGGCACCGACCCGCAGGGCCGCCGCTACGACGCGATGGACGCCGATGCACGCGCCTGGGTGGTGGCGACCCTGTTCGAATCCACGGTGACGATGTACCGGCTGAGCGGCGACGCGCTCGACGGACCCGCGCTCGATCAGCTCTACGCCGAGTTCCGTGCGTTCCTGGCCCTGATCGAGGGCGACAGCGACCGGCTCCCCGCGACGGTGCGGGAGTTCTGGCCCTACTTCGACGACACGATCGAGCACCGCCTGGAAAGCACCGAGGCGGTGCGCGTCATCCTCTACCGGCTCTTCGCCGATGTGCCCGCACCGCCCCTGCTGCGCAGCCATCCCTCGGTGTGGGCCGCGGCCAGGGCCGTGGCAGGCCCGGCAGCCGCCGCGATCACCATCGCGTCGCTGCCGGAGTCCTTCTGCCGGCGTGTCGCCCTGCCGGACCTCCCAGGGTCGCGGGCGCTCATGCACGGGGCCTACCTGACCGCCGGGCTCGCCACCCGCCTGCTTCCAGCCAATTGGGTGGACGTCAACTCGTTCATGAGCCTGCTGGACCCCAGCCACTCCGGCGGTTCCGCACCCTGGGAGACCATACGCCGGAAGGCGGGCCAGGCCGCGGCCATGGTCAGACTCATCACCCCGGCTCCCGACGAGGTCAACCAAGCCACACTCTCGGCCGACCGGTTCTTCGCCGAGGTCCTCGACCAGACCGGCGACGGCCACCTCGCCTGGCCCGACCTGGCCGCCATGGCAAGAGAGCTCGCCACCCGGCTCGACCTGCACGAACACGACGAGGAGCGGCTCTACAACGCCTACTCCGCCTGGTGGCGGGAGCTGCAGACCAATCTCGACGCCGACGACGACGGACGCGTCACGCGACAGGAATACGCCGCCGCGGCGGTCTCTCTGCCCGGCTCCGGGCTGATCAAGGTTGCCGACGTGCTGTTCGACGTCACCGACGTCGACGACGACGAGACGATCGACGCGCAGGAATACCAGAAGTTGTTCCGCACGGCCTTCCACCGCGATCTGACCGGCAGAGCCGGCAGCTACTCGCGGGCTGCTTTTGTCAGGCAGTTCCTGTCCTTCATGTCCGGGCAGCAACACTCGGTCGCCTACGACTCCCTCCTGTCCTAATTGTTTTGCGAGGTGACAATTCCGCTGTCTTTGGAGAGGGCGCGAGTGTGCGGCCGCGAGCGCTTCGCGACCGTCACGCCCCTGCGCGAACTCCTCAGCCCGGGCCGCTCCCCGCACGCCCAGGAACGCGCGGAAGGCGCCGTCAGTCGTAGTAGCGGACCTCCAGCATGTTGCCGTCAGGGTCGGAGAAATAAATGGTCTCCGGGGCGAGGCCCCGCGCGCCGAAACTGTTGGTGCCGGTGCCCGTGATCGCCACCCCGTGTTGTTTCAGCCGTACCTGCAGGGCGTCGAACTCCTCCTTGTTCATGGCCAGGCACAGGTGGTTGACCGGGTGCCCGGCGCTGCCGCTGACCCCGGTACCCTCCTCCACGCCCCTGACCATGTCGTACGCCATCAGGTCGAGAACGGTCTCCTCGGAGATCCGCACACTGGGAAAACCGGCCTTGCCATCGGCGAATTCCTCGACCCGCACCCCTGACAGTCCGACCACCTGCTCGTAGAAGCGGACGGATTCGAGTTGGTCGGATACCCAGCAGACGAGATGGTCAAGGCGAACATCCATGTAAAACCTCCATTTTCTTCCAATATCCGCTGTGCCGCAGGTCGCTGTCCACCTGCGGCCGCACCCGCCCGAGAATGGCCGTCTCGATGTCGCGTTCGACGAGTCGTACGCCATCGCGCCCCTCTAGTATCAGAATCTTCCCTGACATACCAGGAGGCAACGGATGGCGGAGGCCGAACTCTGCGGGGCAGTGCGATGACCCTGCTCGTAGGGCGCTATCGGCTGTTATCGCAGCTCGGCCAAGGCGGTATGGGCACGGTCTGGCAGGCGATGGACGAACTGCTGCGCCAGGAGGTTGCCATCAAGGAGGTCCGGCTGCCCCCGGACCTCGACGAGGCATCGCGTACCGAACTGACCGAACGCACCCTCCGCGAGGCGAGGGCCGCGGCGCGGCTGCGTTCGCATCCGTCGATTGTCACTGTTCTCGACGTCGTCCTCGACGGCGGGCGGCCGTGGATCGTCATGGAGCTGGTACGTGGCCGTTCGCTGGACCAGGCGGTACGCGATGACGGCCCGCTGCCGGTGCCCCAGGTGGCCTGGATCGGCCTGCGCATGCTGGACGCTCTCGGGGCCGCGCACGCGTCGGGCATCCTGCACCGGGACGTCAAGCCGGCCAACGTCATGCTCACCGACGACGGGCGGGTGCTGCTGACCGACTTCGGCATCGCGACCGTCGCCGGGGATGCCGCGATCACCCAGACGGGGTTGCTGACCGGTTCGCCCGGCTATATCGCCCCTGAGCGCCTGCGTGGGGAGTCCGATGGGCCGCCGGCGGATCTGTGGTCGCTCGGCGCCACGTTGTTCACCGCGGTGGAGGGCAGCGCTCCGTTCGCCCGTGCGAACCCGTCCGCGATCATGGCCGCCGCCCTCATGCAGGAACCTGCGCCACCCCGGCTGGCGGGCCCGCTCAGCCCCGTGCTGGCCGCGATCCTGGAAAAGGACCCGGTACGCCGCTGCCCATCGGACCGGGCGGCCGAGTGGCTGAACGCCATCGCGCAAGGCGTCCCCATGACCGGCCCGACCTTGAACCGGGAGCATCTCGAGCACACCGCTCCCGGTCACCGGCACAAGCGCCGCCGGACACCGATCGTCGTGGGGGCCGCGATCGCCGTGGCGCTGGCCGTCACGGCGGGAGTGGTGGTCCTGGTACAGGTCCTGCCGGACCGTAGCGTCGCGATCGGCAGCCCGGTCACACCCCGTGCCGCCTCCTCGGCGTCCGGCTCGCCGAAGGCACCGGTCCTTTTCGAGCGCGACATCGAGGCGTGTGAGCTGCTGACCACGGCCAAGGTGCGCGCGTTGTCAGACCGTCCGATGAAGCGCGATGCGTTCGTGGTCACGACCGCCTGTAGCTGGGTCAACGCGGCGGACATGACACGTCTGAACATCCAGGTGCTTCGTCTGAACACCGTCTCATCGGCCCGCACCTTCCAGCAGGAAATGGTCAAGTCCCTGAAGGCCCGGAAGAAACACACCCCGGGGTCGAGCCTCCGCAAGGGGCCGGACGTGGGCGACGAGGCGCACACCTTCGCCAAGCAGGAGACCGCGTTCGGCGCGATGATGTACTCCACCGAAATCTACTTCCGCATGTCGAACATGTGGGTGACCATCATCAGCCAACGCCGCCAACCCGGAGCCACCACCACCAATCAGACGGCCAAACTCGTCGAGGCGGGCATCAACAGGCGCCGCTGACCCTCCCCCTCCCGCCGGCAAAGCGTCTTCCACCTGGGCGAGGGCACCAGCGTGCTCACCCTGGTCAAGGCCGGCTGAGGGCGAGGGGAGTTTCATGATCGCCATAGCAAGCGACGACAAGCGAACACCGACATGCTCCGCGTCGTGTTCGGTAAGCAGTCGTCGGGCTACTCGTGCCCCGCGCCCACGTGCGGCCAGGTCTCTGGACTAGCGCCTGTCTGCACAGAGCGGTGCGATGCCGTCGAGCATGCGCTGGAGCCCGAATTCGAAGAGTGTGTCGATGGACAGGTCCACGTCGTCACGGGCTGACAGTCGGGACATGAACGGAAAGGATCCGGCGCGCATTGCCACGGCCAGGGCGTTGCCCTGGCCGCGCAGCCACTCGTCGTCGGTCAGGCCGGTGTCCTGCTCGGCCTCGGCCTCCCGCTCCAGATTGGCGGCCGTGCCGCGGACGAAACCGGCCACCGTGGCGGCGATGTGGATCATCGTGGCGAGGTCGAGTCCCTGGTCGGAGACCGCGCGCATGGTCCACTCGGTATGAGCGATCACGTTCGGTGCGAGCAGCGGCCTGGTCAGCGACACCACGTGCGCGAGCCAGGGATGCCGCCTGTACATGGCCCACTGGACTCGGCACACCAGTTCCAGCTGGGCGCGCCAGTCGCCGGTCGGCCGGGCCGGGAGACGGTTCTCGGCGAACACCGCGTCCGCCATCTGCATCACGAGGTGGTTCTTGCCACGGACGTGGCGGTGCAGCGCCATCGTCGCCACGTCAAGGTCAGTGGCGATGCGGCGCATCGTGGCGGCGGCCAGGCCCTCGGCGTCGGCGATCGTGGTGGCGGTTCGCACGATGCGGTCAGTGAAGACCTCGGTGTCGCTCCGTCCGGCGGCCCGCTCCCCCGATCGGGCCGTCCGGCGCCGTTCGCCGGACGTGACCACCGTGCCGACGCCGGGCACGGGTTCAACCAGCCCCTCGTTCCGCAACGCGGCGAGGACCTTGGACGCGGTGGCCATCGCCACGCCCCGTTCCCGAACGATCTGCCGCGTGGACGGGACACGGTCGCCGGGTTTGAGCGCGCCGGTGGCGATCCGCCGGCGTAGCTCCGCGGTGATCCGCGCGGACGCGGGCTCCGCTACATCCCTTACCGCGCCCTCGTCATCGTCCGCCACGTGATCTCCCGATCGTCCTAGTGCACCGGATTGCCGTGCAGCCTAGTCCGCCAGGCGTGCCGCCGTCGCCGAGCACCGGTGCACTAGTGCCGTCCTTGGCTGGACCCGCGCCGGCCCGGAAGCTGACGACCGAACACGTACCGGGTTCACACAACGCAGGAGGCGAGAATGGGCAAGGCGAAGCGGAACTGGATCGGTGCCGGCGCGATTGCGGTCGGGCTGATGGCCGTTCCCCTGACCGCGGCTGCGGGCACGACCGGCCGGGACGGGGATCCGGCCGTGGTCCGCACGGCCCAGGGCGCAGTACGGGGAACGGTCGCCGCTGACCACCGCTCGTTCCAGGGCATTCCGTACGCGAAACCGCTGACCAAGAAGCTGCGCTGGCAGTCACCGCAGCCCGCGAAGCCGTGGAAGGGGGTTCATGACGCCACGAAGCCGGCTCCTGGGTGTGCTCAGCCGGAAGGGCTGCCGATGGACCAGCCCAGCGAGGCCGAGGACTGCCTGTACCTGAACGTCACCACCCCGTCAGGACGTCCGGACAAGCGGCTGAAGCCGGTGCTGGTATGGCTCCACGGTGGGCACTTCTTCCTCGGTCAGGGGGACACCTGGGGTGGACGCAAGATGGCTGTGGAGGGCGACGTCGTCGTGGTGACGGTGAACTACCGCCTCGGTCCGCTCGGGTTCCTGACCCACTCGGGTCTGGGGCGCGCTCCGGGCAACTTCGGTATCGAGGACCAGCAGGCCGCACTGCGCTGGGTGCGGGCCAACGTGGCGGCCTTCGGCGGCGACCCGAACAATGTGACGCTCGCCGGGCAGTCGGCCGGTGCGACCAGCGTCTGCGCCCAGCTCGCGGCGCCCGGTTCCAAGGGGCTGTTCCACCGCGCGGTCCTGCAGAGCAACTCCTGCACCACCCCGCTGCGCACCCGCGAGGAGGCGGAGGCCGCCGCCGAAGCCCTCATCAAGAAGACCAAGTGCGGCCAGGATGCCGCCGGTGTGGCCGCCTGCATGCGCGAACTGCCTGCCCGGAAGCTGATCCAGGTCGCCGGCTTCCCGGGCGAGTCGGCATGGGAGGCCGCTCCGGTCGCCGGTGGGCCGGTGCTCCCGGTCGACCCGGCCAAGGCTCTGGCCACGGGACGGTTCCACCGCGTGCCGATCCTCATCGGCGCCACCCGTGACGAGTACCGCGCACAGGTGTGGGGCATGGAACGCACCCACATGCTGTGCGCGCCCGATCAGAAGCGTCCTTGCGCTCTCACCGACGACCAGTACCGGGAGCAGATCCGGGCCGCCTTCGGCGCGCGGGCCGCCAGGGTACTCGCCCGTTACCCGCTGAAGGACTACAAGACTCCCTCCGAAGCGCTGTCAGCGGCCCTGACCGACTTCCAGTACGCGCGGCCGATCCTGGACACCGCGCGGGCGTTCAGCCGTTATGTGCCGACCTTCATGTACGAGTTCGCCGACCGGGACGCCCCGTTCTTCACCGAGGCGGCACCGGTGACTTTCGCGACCGGCGCGTACCACACGGCCGAGCTGCCGTACCTGTTCGCCGTCGGCTACTCCAAGCCCCCGACGGCTGCGCAGGACGACCTCTCCGACACCATGGTCGGCTACTGGACGGGGTTCGCGCACAAGGGCGACCCCAACGGCCGCGGGCTACCGTCCTGGCCGAGGTTCGACACCCGGGCCGGTCACGTGCAGCGCCTCGCCACGGGACCTGGCGCCATCAGGCGCGCCGACTTCGAACGCGAACACCGCAGCGACTTCTGGCGGTCCCTAATGGGCTGATCTACGCAACCAACTGTAGATCGGGCCATCCATCAAGAATTGCCAGGTGGGCTGGAGTCGAAGGCGTCGGCCCGAAGCCGGCGCCGACCGCAAAGAGAAAACGGGCGAACCAAAACGTTGAAATATGCCCATCAGCGCACATGCGACATCGCCGCCATACGATTGCGACATGAGATCATTCCTGGCGGCGTTCGCCATCGGCACGCTGAGTGTGTTATCCACTACGGGCACCGCGCATGCCGAATCCATCACGTCACTGAACGTGGTGGCGATGGGCGACTCCTACGGATCCGGCACCGGCGCCGGCGACTACGAACCGGGCACCGAAGGCAGCTGCTTTCGCAGCGCGAACTCCTATTCCGAAGTCACTGTCGGCAAACTCCGTGAGCAGGGTAAACGTGTGAAATTCACGAACGTCACCTGCAGCGGCTCGGCCATCACAACCCTGAAGGAGTCGTTCAAAGGCGAGCCCCCTCAGTTCGACGCACTGAAGCGTGACACCAACGTGGTGATGCTGAGCATCGGCACCAACGATATCGAGTTCGCGGCATTCGGCGGACTGTGCATCCAGGCCGACTGCTCGGGCGCGCCTGCCACGGCGATCAGGGAACTGCTGCCTGCCATGGGCGAGAACCTGAAGACCCTCCTGAGCGACATCAAGACCCGCAGCCCGCGCGCCACGATCGTGCTCACCGGATACGGCCAGCAGGTCGCCCCCGGCGAGAACGCCGGGGGCGTGCCGCTGGACCCGATCTGCGACAGCCAGGTGTTCACCCCGCAGGAGCGGGTGGACGGCAATCAGGTCTCCAAAGAACTCGACGCGACCCTGCGGAATGCCACGAAGGCAGCCCAGGCACGGGGAATCGACGTCCGGTTCTTCAGCCCCTATGTGAATTCGGTGGATCTCCGGCCCGAGTTCGAGGGCCATTCGCTGTGTCAGGCCGAGCCGCCCTTCTACCGGGGATTCGACGCGCTCGCTCCCGGCCAGGAGGGAAACGACGCGGTTCTGCACCTCAACAAGCAGGGCCAGGCCGCCCTGGCCGACCTCCTCCAACGTAAGGTCCCCGCCCTCTCCGTCCCGGCGAGCCTCTGAAAGTCGCAGATCGGAGCACCTGCGACCTTGGGGGGCGGGTTGAGATGGCATGCGGCTGCCAATGAGATCAGTGGGCTGAGCCGCGATCGGTCCCCCGAGAGACCTCGGAACTAGGATCCCGACCAACGACGCACGACATGAAACTCGACCGCCCCGAATCCCGATGGGGCTCTCACGGGGCGGTCGAGATGCCGTTACAGCATGCCGTTGAGACGACAAAGGGACCACGAACTCAGTGCCGAGTAGTGCGATGGGCCACTGCCCCAGCCCAGGACGGAGATCAGCGGCGCGCAGTGCCGACGCCTTGACCCAGCAGTGAAGATTGTCACCGGAGACGGCTCTGGCCCACGATCGACACCGGATGAGCCGGGCGATCAAGGGCAGGTACAGACACTGCCACAATGAGCGACGGATCAAGTGCGTTCAGTGGACGATTCGATAATCATGAAGATATATTCGGAACATGCGAAGTGTCATGCCACCCGCGCTTCCCATCTTCCGTACCGAGACCCAAGCACGACTCCTGGCAGCCCTATACCTTCGCCCCGATCGTAACTGGACACTGGCTGACCTCGCCCGCGAGCTAGGCATCGGGGCGTCGACCCTGCACCCGGAAGTCCGCCGCCTGGAAGAAGCCGGGCTCCTCGCCGCTACGACAATCGGCCGATCGCGAGTGCTGAGCATCGACCAAAGCCACCCCGTCGCGAGACCATTGACGGAAATCCTGAACTACCTCTACGGCCCGCATGTCGTTATTGCTGAAGAATTCGGTTCCATCCCGAAGACCGAACTGTTGTTCATTTTCGGTTCCTGGGCAGCCCGCCATCACGGGCAGGCAGGGCCTCCGCCACATGACATTGACGTACTGGTGGTCGGTGACGCGGATCGAGCCGGTGCGCCAGTTCGGCCCCGCCTTCGAACCCTTCGGCAGTATGCGCCGCCGGAGAAACGAACTCGAATACCCCATCTTTCCCGACGAGTCAGTGGACCAGGCGGAAGCAAACCAGGCTCTGACCACCGCCGAATCAATCATCGAAGCGGCCCACAGGGTGATCGACTATCTAGGCTTCTTCTGACCATCTGTAAGGTCGCTCTAGTCAAACTCCACTTGTAAAGCCTCGCAGTACTCCTCCAGACCATCCCGAATGGTCAACTCATTGAGGTACTCGTAGACCGGGTAAAAGTCCTGGCCAGGCCACCCCTCCATGTCGTGAATCAAGTCCTCCCACCACTTGAGTGAGGACAGAACGCCATAGATCGGTTCCTCGGTCTGCCCCATCCGTTCAGGCGCGCTCTCCTTCTCCAGAGCGAGGCGCTGAAGATCGAGAACCCTGATCATCTGACGTTCGTCGGGAGTGAGGCTTCCGGCTAGAGCCTCTGTCTCACTCCCACGCCGCGAACCGCGAATCATCGCTCTCCGTCGCTGGTTGTCAGACCCACGGGGCAGGGCAGCCGATCCCGCAGTACCCATTGGGCAATCTGTACAGATGTTGCTGGTGGTAGCGCTCCGCCCCCGGCTACAAGTCCTTAGGACTAGAGGTTGTTGGAGAGATTGATCCGGATCTCCGTGTTGCGGTATCCGGCGCGCAGGAACGCGGCCGCCATCGGCGCGTTGCCCACGTCGGTGGTGGCGGTGATGCGCGGCTCTCCGTTGGCCGCGTGCATGCGGGTGATCTCGGCGAGTATCTCGTCCACGTATCCGCGCCCCCGAAACTCCGGGACCACCCCGAGATACCCCACGTTCACGCTGTAAGGCGTCGCCGAGGGGATCGCCATACCTGCTACCTCGCCCTCGTGCGTGTAGGCGATCCGCCACCACTCCCGCTTGCCCGGCGCTCCGAGATAGAAGTCCATCTCTTCGCGCGCAGTCACGTCCACGCCCTTGGACGCCACGCTCGTTCGGGTCTGGAAGTCCAGGCTACCCTCGGCGATTGTCGTGAACACCGCCAGGAACTTCTCATCGGACGCCTCGGCGAACCGCAGCGCCCCGGCCGCCGGGGGTACCCCATCGGTCGGCGCCCACTCGAACTGCAGCCGCTCCACCTCCTGGGTGAGGCCGGCCGCGTGTGCTGCCGCTCGTCGCCATTCCACGGCCTCCGAGGTGGCCGGATCGTCACGCCAGCCGCCGGCCGCCTTGATCGCGTACTGCACCGGCCGCGGGAACACTGCCAGTGCGGCCCTCCATCAGGCCAGATCACGCGCACGGGGACCCTCCGCCGCCCGGCCTCGGCCACCACGTCAGCAGTGCCGCCATAGCCTCGGGCGGGCTGCCCGTCCCAGATGGCGAACAACACATCGGCGTCGTCCAGCATGCGCGCGCTGGCCGTCATGTGGGACTCCGAGGTGGACTCCACAAAGTCCAGCCTGTGAGTCCAGACCGCCCGGCCAAGCAACTCGGGCCGCGGCGAACGGTTCGGCCAGTTCAGCTACGAGCCGGTCCAGATGATTGCGCGAGATGCCGGTGAAGGCAGAAGCGCTGTGGCAGTCAGGCGGACGCCGAGAGACGGATCACCTCGACCTGGCCGTCCAGAAGGACCGGGCCGGCGGCGTACGGAACCAGCAGCGTGTCTCCCCGCCGAAGCGACAGGTCGTCCTTGTCACCGATCAGCCTGCCCTCTCCGGCCACCACGACCAGCACGCTGAAGCCACGTTCCAGGCGTTCGCCGCCATACAGGCGGCGAACGGCGAAGAACTCGTCCGCAGCCTCGGGCAGCAGTCGCGCTGGAGTACCGCGGAGTTCGTCGAGGCGTGATGGCGTCCAGGCGCCGCGGTCGACGCACTGCAGCGCCAGGTCGTAGCCGAGGCCGAGGTGGCCGCCGGCGAGGCCGAAGCCTTCGTACTCCAGCAGCACCGAGAAGTCGGTCGGCTCCTGGACCTCGACTAGCAGAATGCCGTCGCCGATCGCGTGCGGAAGCCCTGCCGGGCAGAGGATCGCGTCGCCGGCCGCAACCGGGATTTTGTTGGTGGCGGCGAGCATCGCCTCAGTCTTCTGCCCGTCCACCCAGCCGGCCAGCTCGGCGGCCTCCACGTCACGGGCAAAACCCAGATGGACGTACGCGCCGGGCCGCGCGGAGACAATCACCCATGCCTCGGTCTTCCCGTACGGCGAGGCGAGGTGCGCGGTGGCGAAGCGGCGGTCAGGGTGCACGTGCAATGGCAGCCGCTGGCCGGCGTCGAGCAGCTTCACCAGCACGCCGGTGTCGGCGCGTTCCGGGCCGAGCCACCAGCGCGGGTCCGCGGCGATCGCCTCGGCCAGCACGCGGCCGTCGGCCAGGGTGGACAGCCCGGATGGGGCGAGCCCGAACCTGGAGGTCACCGAGCCCACCCAGTCCTCCGGGCGGTCGGGCAGCCCCGGCACGTTGCGGAACTCGGCGATCCGGCCGGCGCCGCGATAGAACGTCTCGGGCTGGTTGGCAGGCAGTACCTCGACGGTCATCGGTGTCCCTTCAGGGCTAGCTCGGCGAGGAAGCCGCCGACGAACGTGTCGCCGAGCCCGACGGTGGTGGGATTCTGGACGTCGAGTGCGAAGCCGGGGACACAGTCGACAGTCGCCCCCATACGCGAGCGCAGCGCCGCCGCGAAGGCGACGGACTCGGGCCGCCGGGCCAGTCGGCGCACCCGCTCGACGTCCTCCTCGCTGAATTCGTCGCCGTGGCAGTAGCGGGTGGCGGCCATGACCGTGCCGGTGTCGAGGGCGTCGGCGTAAACGCCTGCGCCGAGCGCCGCAGCCCAGTACTTCGTGTGCAGCACCAGCGTCGGCACCGGGATGAGCGCATGCACCGCCGTGAGGGCCTGCGCGACGTCCTCGGCCGAGAGCAGGTCGACCGGGCGCCCGATGTGCGACTGCAGCTCGTCCTCGTTCAGTCCGTACACGTTGATCTCGTCGAGCAGCGCATCCCGGACCCGGCGGCTGAAGGCGGGCTCGTGGTATGCCGCGTCCTCGAAGTAGGCTACCGCCCCGTACGGCAGTTGCCGTATGTGCTCTTTCAGGGAGGCGAGCCTCTCGTCGAGCTCCGCCTTGTCGCGCATGGCGTTGAATCCAGAGATCAGAAAGATGTCCGCCTTCCGCAACCGGTCGCCGAGATCGTCGGTGAGCAGCATGGCAGCGTTCGCCGGGTCGTTGACGTAGATCAGGCGGTTCGGGAACGGCGCGACGATGTCGATGTTGCTTGCCCGGATCCGCAGGCCCTTGTCGTACTGGACGATCAGGTGTGGATAGAAGGTCTCCCCGACACCGCTGTTGATGTACTCGCAGTCCGCCGGCAGCAGCCGGCGGAAGGTGTCGTTGACGCTGACCAGGTGCAGCGTAGACGGCACGCCGAGCCGGCTCATCACGATCCCGGCCCGCACCGAGGTGCCGCCCAGAGTTTCCCGATGCGGGAACCGGTTCGCGAAGGTCGACAGCGCCGGGGCGGAGGCGACGAAGTGTTCGCCGCCTCCGCCCCGGGCAACGTACCCGAGGATCGACACCACGAGGTCCCGCTCACTGGTCACCGTGGCCGGCGACGTCAGTTCCGCGGCCACGATGCCGTACTCGGCTACAAGCTGTTCCAGGACACTGGTGGTCAGCTTCAACTCGTAGTCGACGCAACCGCCGAGGCCCAGGATTATCTGGGACGCGTCGGCCATGTCAGTAGAGCGAGCCCTTACCGGCAGCGCCGAACAGCTCGATCTTCTGGGCGGCGACCACCTTCATGGCCTCGATGCAGGCGGGCTGGATGGCGTTCGGCTCGCGCACCTTCCGGTCGTTGCCCAGCACCTCGCGCATCTTGTCGTGGTAAGCGACCTTGATATCGGTGGAGATGTTGATCTTGTTGATGCCAATTCGCGCCGCCTCGCGGATCTCGTCATCCGGGTTGCCGGAGCCGCCGTGCAGCACCAGGGGGATCTGCACCCGGCTCTTGATCTCCTTGAGCAGGTCGAGCTTCAGCTCCGGCTTGAGGTGGGCCGGGTAGAGGCCGTGGAACGTCCCGATCGCGACGGCGAGGCTGTCCACGCCGGTCTGCTCGATGAAGGTGACCGCGTCGTCAGGGTCGGTGTAGATGATCTCGGCGGCGCCCGCCTCGGCGTAGCTGTCGTTCCCGCCGATCGTGCCGAGCTCGCCCTCCACCGACACGCCGAGAGCGTGCGCCGAGTCGGTGACCTTCTTGGTGATCGCGATGTTCTCCTCGAACGGCTTCAGCGACCCGTCGATCATCACGGAGGTGAAGCCGTACTGGATCGCCTGCAGGATCTGCTCATAGGTGGCGCCGTGGTCCCAGTGGATCGCGATCGGGACGCTCGAGTTGTGCGACCGCTCGACCATGCCGGTGATCATCTCGCGGCCGATGTGCCGAACCTCGTCCGGGTGGATCCCGACGATCAGGGGGGCGTTCGTCTCCTCGCTGATCTCAACGATCCCCTTGAACATCGCCCAGTCGCTGATGTTGAAGGCGGGCACGGCGAAGCTGTGTTCGTTGGCGACGTCCAGGATCGCCTTGCCGGTCGTCAGCATTTGTGCGTTTTCTCCTTTTGTGTGCTGGGTGTGTCAGGCCTTGACGGCGCCGGCGGTGAGCCCGCCGATGAACCGTCGCTGGAACAGGAGGAAGAGGAGGAGGACCGGAATGGACCCAAGGATGCTCATCGCCATCATCTGATTCCACTCGTACGAGTGCTGGCCCATGAGCAGTTGGATGCCGATCGGCACGGTGCGCATGTCGTCGGTACGGGTCAGAGTGAGCGCGAACAGGTACTCGTTCCACGAGATCATGAACGTGTACACGCCGACCGCGATCAGACCGGGCACCGAGATCGGTACCAGGATCCGCCACAGCGCGGTCCAGTTGGTGCCGCCGTCGACCTTGACGGACTCGTCCAGCTCTCGTGGCAGCGTGTTCAGGTACGCGGTGATCATGATGATCGCGTACGGGAGGGTGAACACCATGTGCGTGAGGATCAGACCGGGATAGGTGTTGTACAGCCCGAGCGCGACGACGAGCCCGAAGTACGGAATGACGAGCGTGATCGGCGGCACCGCCTGGACGCTGACGATCACGGCGTTGATGGTCTTCTGGAACGGGAACGTGAAGCGGCTGAATGCGAACCCGGCCAGGACGGCCACCAGCAGCGTCAGGATGGTCACCGCGAAGGCGACGATGTAGCTGTTGAGGAAGAACTGCAGCTGGGCACCGTTGCCCAAGATCTCCCAGTAGGCGTCGAACGAGAAGCTGCCGGTGATGAGCTTCGGCGGATTCTGGAAGACTTCTCCGTTGCTCTTGAACGAGGTGGACAGCAGCCACAGGACTGGCAGGCCGGCGAACAGCCCGCCGATGACGAGGCCGGTGATGACGCCGGCCTTGGCGAGGGTGCGACGGGTCTTGATGGTGGTGGCCATGCGTCTCACCGCTCCCTTTGCTGGCGTACGTAGAAGAAGGCCAGGATCATCGTCAGCAGCAGCACGATCACGGCGGCGGCGGACGCGGTCGCGAACTCGTACTCGCTGAAGGCTTGCTTGTAGGTGTAGGTGCTGAGCATCTCGGTGGCGTGCAGCGGCCCGCCGCCGGTCGTCATCCAGATCAGTGCGAACTGCTGGGACGTCCAGATCAGGTCGAGCACTCCCATGCTGACCATCACCGGTCGCAGTTGGGGCAGCGTTACGTGAATAAATCGCCGAACCCAGTTCGTCCCGTCTACCGCGGCCGCTTCGTACAGGTCGTTGGGGATGCCCTGCAGCGCGGCGAGCAGGCTGATCATGAAGAACGGGTAGCCGGACCAGATGTTGACGAACGTGACCGCCCAGAGCGCCTTGCCCGGGTCGCCGAGCCAGTTCACGCCCTCCTGAATGAGACCCAACGTGTGCAGGACGTAGTTGACCACACCGGACGGGTCGAGCAGCAGCCGCCAGATGACGGCGATCACCGCGATCGTGAACAGCCAGGGCAGGATGTAGACGATTCGGAAAACGGCCTTGGTGACCCCGCCCAGCAACTGGGTGTTGAGCATCATCGCGAAGGCCAGGCCGAGGACCAGGTGGGCCACGGTGCTGACCGTGATGAAGATGGCGGTGTTCGTCAGCGCCGCCAGGAAGTTCGGGTCGGTGAGCACCTTGGTGTAGTTGGCGAACCCGGCGAACACCGGGTTCTCCTGGACGATCACGTTGTCCTGGAACGAGTAGCTGATCACCATGACGATGGGGACCACCATCAGGACCACGATCAAAAGCACCGTGGGGGACAGATAGCCGTACGGGATCAGGCGCCTGGCCAGGATGGAGCGGGTCCGGCCGGGTGTGACCCGTTCCTCGGTGGGCGCCGCCGGCTTGGGTGCCGTCACGGATGTCATCGCTTTCTCCTTGATCGCGCGCCGCGCCTGGGGACCGGCACGGCGCCCAGGCGGGCTACCCGATCACCGAGGACCAGGACTCCTGCGACTTGGCGAGGGCAGCGTCGACACTCGTCTTGCCGGTCAGCACGAGCTGGAGCTGCTCGTCGAAGCTGCGCATCAGGTCCTCGGACTTGGGCAGGCCGACGAACTCGTTGGCGGGGTAGCCCTGCTGGTAGATGTCGAAAGCGGTCTTGAACAGCGGGTCACTGTTGCTGAAGTCGGGCTGGGCATTCTTGTTACCCGGGAAGCCGTTCGCGATCGTGCTCAGCTTCGCGTTGGTCTCCTGGCTGAGCAGGTAGGACACGAACTTGAACGCCTCGGCCTTGTGCTCGGTGGAGCTGGAGATGCCGATACCCCACGACGCGTACGGGATGCCGCGCTTGCCGGTGTAGCCGTCCTCGGCCGGAAGGGCCGCCACCTCGAAGTTCAGATCCGGCTTGTTCTTCTTGATCAGGTTGATGTGCGCGAGCGAGTCGATCATCATGCCGATCTGGCCGTTGGTGAACTTCTCGACCTTGTCCTGTTCTTTCATGGTGAGCGAGCCGGGGGCGATGACGCCCGCGTCGTTCAGGCTCTTCACATACTCGACCGCGCTCTTGACCGGCGCGCTGGTCAGGTTGGGCTTGCCGTTGGTCAGCATGCTGCCGCCGGACGCCCAGAGCCAGGACATGACGTCGTTCTGGATGCCGTTGGGGACGGCGGTGTCGAGCGGGAGCGCCCAGCCCTTCACGTCACTGCCGGTTGCGCTGATCTTCTTGGCCGCGTCGAGGAACTGGGTGCGCGTGGTGGGCACCTTGGCGACGCCGGCCTTGGTGAGCAGGTCCTTGTTGACGAAGAGTGGGTAGACGAAGTTGACCACCGGGATCATGTTGGTCTTGCCCTTGACCTGCACCTGACTGGCGAGCTGGCTGGCGTCGTAGTTCGCGTCGGCCATCAGCTTGGACAGATCGGTGATTGCGCCCTGCTTGGCGAAGTCGTTGACCCAGGCGCCGTCGAGGCCCACCACGTCGGGCAGGGTCTTCGACGCGGCGCCGGTGATCAGCTGCTGCTTCGTCGAAGCGTACGGCGCGCTCAGCAGCTTGATCTTGATCTTCGGGTTCTGAGCGGTGAAATCGTTAACGATCTTGTCGAACTCCCCGGCCGGGAGCTCGGCCCCCCACCACTGGGCGAACTCCAGCGTCACGCTGCCGTCCGAGGCGGTGTCGCTTGAGGCGCCCGAGCCACACGCCGCCACGAGCGCGACCGTCGCAGCCGCTGTCGCTACCCCCATCACTCGCCTCATCCGGGTTGCACCAACCGCCATGACGGGCTCCTTCTACATCGAGATCTTTCCGTCCTCTGCCGAGTTGGCCGTCACGTTAGCAGCGTGTTACGGATGCCGACAAGAGAAGAACAGCAAAAAGATGCGAAGTACGGCATAATGTGGTGCCATGAAGCAAGATCCGGCGCCCCACTGCCGCCCTCCGATCTGTAGATTTCCCCGCCGCTACCGGCCTTCGGCCAGCCCTGCCCACCACTGCGGCTCTTGGCAGTTCTATGCGGCATTGTGCCCAGTAGGCGCGGACTTGTGGAATACTGCCGCACTGACAAGGGGGAATCAGTGAGCGTTGACAAGGACGAGCGGCAGCGCCACCTACCCGCCGGGCGCAAAGCTCAGCTGGCCGCGTACGTGGCCGACACCGGCCAGGTCACGGTGGGCGAGCTCGCCGAGCGCTTCGGCGTCTCCATCGACACCGTACGACGCGATCTCGATCAGCTGGCCGCCGAGGGCATCCTCGTGCGTACATACGGCGGCGCTGTCAGCCTGTCCATGGTCTCCCGCACCGACCGCGCCGTCGACCAGCGGCTTGCCGTGCAGGAGCAGGAGAAGGAGAAGATCGGGGCACTGGCCGCGACACTGGTCGACGACGGCTCGACTATCATGATCAACGGCGGGACGACCACCCTTGCGCTCGCCCGCAGTCTGGGCCAGCACCGCGACCTCACGGTGGCGACGAACAATCTGCTGGTGCCGAGCGCGCTCCCGCCTACGGCCATCCGCGACATCTACGTCTTCGGCGGCGCGGTGCGCGCGCTCACCCTCGCCACGATCGGCCCGGTCAGCTTCCGCGCCAACGCCGGCGCCGAGCTGGACATCAGCTGCGATCTGGCGCTGATCGGCGTCGGCGCGGTCGCCGCCGACGCCGGCTACACGACGAGCAACCTCGCCGAGGCCGCGATGATGCAGGAGATGATCTCCCGTGCGGCCCGCGTGGCGATCCTCGCCGACTCCTCCAAATTCGGCCGCCGCCTGTTCGCCCAAGTATCGGAACTAGGCGCTGCCGACTACCTGATCACCGATGCCGCACCGCCACCCGACCTGCGGGGCGCCCTTAAGGCGAGCGGCGTGGAGGTGCTCACCCCCGCGGCCAAGCCCTAGCGCTCAGAAGAGCTTGTCAGGCCTCACCGGACGTCAACCCGACCGGGCAGGCGACGCCGGTCCCGCCGATCCCGCAGTACCCGTTGGGCACTTTGTACAGGTACTGCTGGTGATAGTCCTCCGCGTAGTAGAAGGGCCCCGCGGGGGCGAGTTCCGTGGTGATCTCGCCGTACCCCGCCGCCTTCAGCACCCCCTGGTACGCCTCCCGCGACGCCTCCGCCGCCTTCTGCTGCTCCGGAGAGTGGTAGTAGATCGCCGACCGGTACTGGGTACCGACGTCGTTGCCCTGGCGCATGCCCTGGGTGGGGTCGTGGGCCTCCCAGAAGACCTTCAGCAGTTCCTCGTACGAGATCTTCGCGGGGTCGAAGACGACGCGGACGGCTTCGGTGTGGCCCGTGAGGCCGCTGCAGACTTCCTCGTAGGTCGGGTTGGGCGTGTAGCCGCCCTGGTAGCCGACCGCGGTCGTGAAGACGCCCGGGGTCTGCCAGAACTTGCGCTCGGCGCCCCAGAAGCAGCCCAGGCCGAAGTCGGCGACTTCCAGAGAGGGCGAGGGGTACGGCGGGGCCAGCGGTGCGTCGAGGACGGCGTGGCGTGCCGGCACGGGGATGGGCTCAGGACGTCCGGGGAGGGCGTCCTCGCGTCGCACCATCGATGTCTTGTTGCCGCCGAACAGCCAGCCCATGGCAGTACCTCCATACCGGTCTTACAACAGCGTACATAGCGGGCAACGCTTTAGGACCGCTTCACATTTCCGTGCAGAAGATGAAATTTGTGTTTAAAGGTGGTAATGCTTGAAAATTGGGTTCATGCCTGACCTACGGCGCGGTGTGTTGTTCGGGATCGCCGCCTACTCCATGTGGGGCCTGTTCCCCCTCTACTGGCCACTGCTCAAGCCCTCCGGGGCCGTCGAGATCCTCGCCCACCGCATGGTCTGGTCGCTGCTCGTCGTCGCCGTCGCACTGACCGTCCGCAGGCACTGGTCCTGGATCAAGGAGTTGGCCAGGCAGCCGAGGAAGCTGGCGCTGCTGACCCTGGCGGCCGTGTTCGTGACCGTGAACTGGGGCACCTACATCTACGCGGTCAACACCGGCCACGTGGTGGAGAGCGCGCTGGGGTACTTCATCAATCCTCTGGTCAGCGTGCTGTTCGGGGTGGTGCTGCTGCGCGAGCGGCTGCGGCCGTTGCAGTGGGTGGCGGTGGGGTTCGGCGCGCTGGCGGTGCTGGTGCTGACCCTCGACTACGGGCGTCTGCCGTGGATCGCGCTCACGCTGGCGATGTCCTTCGGCGTGTACGGCCTGGTCAAGAAGCAGGCGAACGTGGCGGCCACCGAGAGCCTGGCGGTGGAGACGCTGGTGCTGCTGCTCCCGGCCCTCGGTTACCTGCTCTTCCTGCAGGGGACGGGCACGGCCACGTTCGCGCACGAAGGGGCCTGGCACGCGGTGCTGCTCGTCGGGGCCGGGATCGTCACGGCGGTGCCGCTGCTCTGCTTCGGCGCGGCGGCCATCAGGGTGCCGCTCAGCACCATGGGCCTGCTGCAGTACATCGCGCCGATTCTGCAGTTCGCCTGCGGGGTGCTAGTCGCCAAGGAGGTCATGCCGCCGAGCCGGTGGATCGGGTTCTCGATCGTGTGGGTGGCGCTGGCGATCTTCACGTTCGACGGTTTCCGGACGGCGCGGGCCGCCGCCCGGGTCAGGAGGAACGCGCTCGACCAGGTGGCCGATCAGCCGGAACGCTCGACCACGTAGTCACATAGCGCCGAAAAGGCATCCCTAGCCGGAATGTCGGGCAAGCCGGAAATGTCGTCGCGGGCCCGGTCCACCCACGCTCCCAGCTCCTCCCGCGCCCGCGCCATCCCCGTGTGGGCGCGCAGCAGGGTCAGCGTCTCTTCCACGTCCTCCTCGGCCACCGGGCCCGACAGCAGCGTGGTCAGGCGCGACTGCTCACCGGAGGCCAGCGCGTACAGGACCGGAAGCGTCCTGACGCCCTCGCGCAGGTCCGTGCCGGGCGTCTTGCCCGACTGAGCACCGGTGGAGGCCACGTCCAGCAGGTCGTCCCCAAGCTGCCAGGCCACCCCGATCGCCTCGCACGCACGGCTCAGCCGCTCCTCCACGTCCGCGGGAGCGCCGGACAGCAGCGCCCCGAACCGGCCGGAGGCGGCGATCAGGGAGCCGGTCTTGTCGGCCAGCACGCTCAGGTAGTGGGCGACGGGGTCCTCACCGTCGCGCGGCCCGACGGTCTCGCGGATCTGCCCCTGGACGAGGCGGGAGAACGTCTGAGCCTGGATGCGGATCAGCTCGGGACCGAGGTCGGCGAGCAGGTCGGAGGCCTGGGCGAACAGGTAGTCGCCGGTCAGGATCGCCACGGTGTTGTCCCACCGGGCGTTCGCGGACGGCGAGCCCCGGCGTACCGGGGCCTCGTCCATGACGTCGTCATGGTAGAGCGAGCCCAGGTGGGTCAGCTCGATCACCACCGCGCCGGGCACCACACCCGGCGCGGACGGATCACCGAACTGCGCGGCCAGCAGCACCATCAGCGTACGAAAGCGCTTGCCACCGGCCTCGATGAGGTGCTTGGACGCCTCCGTGACGAAGGCGTCCTCACTCTCCACCGACGAGCGCAGGAGTTTCTCGACCGCGGCCAGTCCGTTGGCCACGTCCTGCGCCAACCGCTCGTCCTCGATGGGAAGGTCAACCACGGGAGGCGCAGACATACGAAATCCCCTTATCTGATGAACAGGCTGCGAGCAGCGTCGTTGGCAATGCCGAGCACGGACTCCGGGTAGAGCCCCACTCCTACGGTAACCAGCAACGAGACGGCGATGACGGCCACGGTGCCCGCGCTGGGCACCGCGATCGCCGGACCGTCCGCGGCGGGCTCGCTGAAGAACATCAGCACGATCACACGAACGTAGAAGAACGCCGCGATCGCCGAGGCGACGACACCCACGACGACCAGGCCGGCCATCCAGCCGCCCATCGAGTCGCCGGGCTGCGTGCCGCTGTTCAGCGCGGCGGCGAACACGGCGTACTTGCCGAAGAATCCGCTGGTCAGCGGGATACCGGCGAAGGCCAGCAGGAAGAAGGCGAACACCCCGGCCAGCATCGGGGCGCGCTTGCCGAGCCCGGCCCAGCGCGACAGGTGCCCCGCCTCGCCGCCCGGATCGCGCACCAGCGTGACCACGGCGAACGCGCCGACCGTGGTGATGCCGTAGACCGCCAGGTAGAACAGGATCGCCTTGAGCGAGACGGCGTTCTGCTCGGCGGTGCCGAACGTTGCCATCACACCCACGAGCAGGAAGCCCGCGTGGGCGATCGAGGAGTAGGCGAGCATCCGCTTGATCTCGGTCTGCGTGATCGCCAGGATCGAGCCGACGATCATCGTCAGGGCGGCGACGCCCCAGATGGCCGGCCGCCAGTTCCAGTCGAGGTTGCCCAGACCCACCCAGAACACCCTCAGCACGGCCCCGATGGCCGCGACGAGCGTGCCCGAGGCCATCAGCGCGGTGATCGGGGTCGGCGCGCCCTGGTAGACGTCAGGCTTCCAGGCGTGGAAGGGCGCCGCGCCGATCTTGAACAGCAGGCCCACGCCCACCAGTGAGAAGCCGAGCATCAGCAGCGGGTCGAGCTGCGCGTTGGAGGCCAGCGCCTGGTTGATCCCCGGCAGCGAGACGGTGCCCGCGAAGCCGTAGATCATCGCGATGCCGTACAGGAAGAACGCCGAGGAGAACGCGCCCAGCAGGAAGTACTTCATCGACGCCTCCTGCGACAGCAGGCGACGCCGGCGGGCCAGGCCGCACAGCAGGTACAGCGGCAGCGACATGACCTCAAGGGCCACGAACATCATCAGCAGGTCGTGCGAGGCGGGGAAGAGCAGCATGCCGCCGACCGCGAACAGGACCAGCGGGTACACCTCGGTGTGCCCGCCGCTCCCCTCGGCCTCGGCCTCCTCCTCGTCGGCGCTGCCGGGAACGGCCGCCGCCGAGGCGACGAAGTGGCCCTCGTCGTTGATGAGCAGCACGCAGACGAACGACAGGACGAGGATGACGCCCCAGATGAACAGCGCGGGGCCGTCCACCGCGACCGCGCCCATGGCGGAGGCCACCGTCGAGACCTGACCGCGCAGGACCTGCACGAGCACCAGCGCGAACGCGCCGAACAGGCTCAGCAGGGTGAGCGGCACATGGATGGACTTGCGCAGGTAACGCGGCGCGAAGGCCTCGACGAGCACGCCGATGACGGCCGCGCCGAAGACCACCAGGAGCGGCGCCAGCGTGCCGTACTCGATCGTCGGCGCTGGGATGGAGTTCACTGGCCTGTCCCCTTCTCAGCGATGGTGGAGGTGGGCACGTGCACGTTGGTCAGCGTGTGTTGCACCGACGGGTTGATCACATCGAGCAGCGGCTTGGGGAAGAAACCGAACCCGATGATGAGGGCGACCAGCGGAGCCAGCACCCAGACCTCGCGCGCGTTCAGGTCCTTGAAGGCCTTGACGGGCTCGGCCGTCGGCCCGTTCAGGACCCGCTGCACCATCCACAGGATGTAGACGGCCGCCAGGACCACGGCCACCGCGGAGATGATCGCGGCCACGGACAGCGCGCCGGAGCCGTGGGCGGTGCTCGAGTACGTCCCGATCATGACCATGAACTCGCTGACGAACGACGACAACCCCGGCAGCGACAGCCCGGCCAGGCCGGCGACCAGGAAGAAGCCCGCCAGCAGCGGGGCGACCTTCTGCACGCCGCCGTAGTCGCCGATGAACGGCGAGCCGCGCCTGGCGATGAGGAACCCTGCCGCCAGGAACAGCGCGCCGGTGGCGAAGCCGTGGTTGACCATGTAGAGGGCCGCGCCGGACGAGGCGATGTCGGACATGGCGAACACGCCGAGCACGATGAAGCCGAAGTGCGAGATCGACGTGTAGGCGATGAGCCGCTTCATGTCGGTCTGCCCGATGGCAACGATCGCGCCGTAGACGATGCTGATGATCGCCAGTACGACGATCGGCATCGTGAACGCCTTGGCCGCGTCGGGGAACAGCTCCAGGCAGAAGCGCAACATCCCGAACGTGCCGACCTTGTCCAGCACGCCGACCAGCAGCACGGCGGCCCCGGCCGGAGCCTGCGCGGCGGCGTCGGGCAGCCAGGTGTGCACCGGCCACAGCGGCGCCTTGATCGCGAAGGCGATGAAGAACCCGGCGAACAGCCACTTCTGCATGGCAGGGTCCTGGATGACCCCGATGAGCTCGGGGAACATGAACGTCTTGCTGCCGCCGACCACGTAGAGTCCGATGACCGCGACCAGCATGAGCAGGCCGCCGAACAGCGAGTACAGCAGGAACTTGACGGCCGCGTAGGACCGCTGGGCGCCGCCGTAGGAGCCGATCATGAAGTACATCGGGATCAGCATGGCTTCGAAGAAGACGTAGAACAGGAAGATGTCGGTCGCCGCGAAGACGCCGATCATCATCGTCTCCAGCACCAGCAGCAGCGAGAAGTACGTCTTCACCGACCGCTTCGGCGTGATCAGGGTGCCGTCGGCGGTCTTGACCCCGTCGGCGTCGTGCCAGGAGGCCAGCACCACGATCGGCACCAGCACCACCGACAGGGCGATCAGCACGAGCGCCACGCCGTCGACGCCGACCCCGAACTTGACCCCGAAGCTCGGGATCCAGTTGTACTCGGCCCTGAACTGGAACCGCTCGCCACCCGGGTTGAACCCGGCGGCCATGACGCCCGTCAGAACCAGCACCAGCAGCGAGACCAGCAGGGTGACCTGCTTGGCCAGCTTGTCACTGCCCTTGGGAAGCAGGGCCACCACGATGGCGCCCACCACGGGCACCGCCATGAGTATCGGAAGCCAGGGTGACATCAGATGTTCCCAACGAGGAGCAGGGCGCCGGTCAGCAGGGCGGCACCGATGAGGATGGACAGCGCGTACGTTCTGGCGAAGCCCGTCTGGACCCGCCGAAGGCGCCCGGAGCTGCCGCCGATGCCCGCCGCCAGACCGTTGACCAGCCCGTCGATGCCGCGGTTGTCGAAGAACACCGCGATGCGGGTCAGCCACTGGCCGGGGCGCATGAACAGCGACTCGTTGAGCGCGTCACCGTACAGGTCGCGCCGGGCGAACGTGGTGAGGAAGGAGCCGCGCGGCTGCACCGCGGGCACCTCGGCGCGGCCGTACCTCATCCAGGCGAAGGCCGCGCCCACGGCGACGAGCGCCAGGGTCGCCAGGCCGGGAGTGCTGACGAAGTGGAAGGCCGGCGGGGTCGGCTCGCCGCCCACCGCGGGACGCAGGAACGTGTAGAGCGTCCCGCCCAGCACCAGGTAGGCGCCCAGGCCGAGCGCGCCCAGCGACAGGATCATCAGCGGCACGGTCATGACCGCCGGCGACTCGTGCGGGTGGGCGTCCTCCGCCCAGCGCTTCTGGCCGAAGAAGGTCATGAAGACCATCCGCGACATGTAGAAGCCGGTGAGGCCCGCACCCAGAACGGCCAGCCAGCCGAGAACCGCGCTGTGCTCGATCGCGGTCTCGATGATGCCGTCCTTGGTGAAGTAGCCGGACAGCAGCGGGAACCCGATGATCGCCAGGTAGCCGATGAAGAACGTGACGAAGGTGATCGGCATGTACTTGCGGAGGCCGCCGTACTTGCGCATGTTCACTTCGTCGTTCATGCCGTGCATGACCGAGCCTGCGCCGAGGAACATGTCGGCCTTGAAGAAGCCGTGCGTGATCAGGTGGCCGATCGCGAAGGCGTACCCCGCGGGGCCGAGGCCCGCGCCGAGCATCATGTAGCCGATCTGCGACATCGTCGAACCGGCCAGGCCCTTCTTGATGTCGTCCTTCGCGCAACCGATGATCGCACCGGCGAGCAGCGTGGCCGCGCCGACGATGGAGACGGCGAGCGCGGCTCCGGATCCCTCGGGGAAGAAGAACGCCCCGGAGCGGACCACCAGGTAGACGCCGGCGGTGACCATGGTCGCGGCGTGGATCAGGGCCGACACGGGGGTCGGGCCCTCCATGGCGTCCAGAAGCCAGGACTGCAGCGGGAGCTGGGCGGACTTGCCGCACGCGCCGAGAAGCAGCAGCAGGCCGATGGCCAGCAGCACACCCTGGGACGGGACCGGCCCCGTGTACTCCCCGATGCCCTTGAACGACAGCGTCTGGTACGTCGTGAAGATCACGAACATGCCGACCAGCAGGCCGAAGTCGCCGACGCGGTTGACGACGAACGCCTTCTTGGCCGCGACCGCCGCCGACGGCTTGAACTGCCAGAACCCGATCAGCAGGTACGAGGCCAGACCGACGCCCTCCCAGCCGATGAACAGCCCGACGTAGTTGTCGGCCAGCACCAGCAGGAGCATCGCGGCGACGAACAGGTTCAGGTAGGCGAAGAACCGCCGCCGGTTCTCGTCATGGGACATGTAGCCGATCGAGTAGATGTGGATCAGCGAGCCCACACCGGTGATCAGCAGCGCGAAGCTGATCGACAGCGGGTCGATCAGCAGGCCCATGTCGATCTTCATCTGGGGGATGAACGAGTACAGCGGCACCGCCAGGCGGCGCTCGTTCTCCCCAAAGCTGATGAGCTCGAAGAATGCCAGCACCGCCACGACGAACGAGGCGAGGGACATGGCCACGCCCAGCAGATGGCCCCAGCGGTCAGTGCGTCGGCCGAACGTCAGCAGGATGAAAGCCCCCAGCAACGGGAGCGCGATCATCAGCCACGCAACGCCTATCACGCCGCCGGTGTGCTGGCTGATCTGAGCAATTCCAGATTCCACCAGTCACCTCTAGTACTTCAGCAGGTTCGCGTCGTCGACGGACGCGGACCTGCGAGTTCGGAAGATCGTTACGATGATGGCCAGGCCGACCACGACCTCGGCCGCGGCCACCACCATCACGAAGAACGCGATGACCTGGCCCTCCAGGTTGCCGACCTGCCTGGAGAAGGTGACGAAGGCCAGGTTGCAGGCGTTGAGCATGAGCTCCACGCACATGAACACCACGATCGCGTTCCGCCGGATCAGCACACCCAGGGCGCCGATGGCGAACAACAGGCCGGACAGTACGAGGTAGTGCGTCGTCATTTGGTGACCTCGTTGCTTTCCTCGGCTTCGTCCTCGGCCGTGTGCTTGATGGCCTCGGCGAGCTTGGGGTCCTCGGGCAGGTGCCCGTGCTCGACGTCGTAGCGCGCGATGTAGCGGTTGACCGAGGACTCCGCGACCGTGCCGTCGGGCAGCAGCGCCGGCATGTCGATGGCGTTGTGCCTGGCGTAGGTGCCGGGGCCGGGCAGCGGCGACGGGCGGTCACTGAGGAACCGGGCGCGGGACAGGTCCTTCTGCGTGGCCTTCTCGGTGAGCTTCTCGCGGTGCGCCAGCACCATCGCGCCGAGCGCCGCCGTGATCAGCAGCGCCGAGGTGATCTCGAACGCGAACACGTACTTGGTGAACAGCAGCGCCGCGATCGAGCGGACGTAGCCGCCCTGCGCGGTGGCCTGCGCCAGCCCCGCCTGGGGAGCGAAGATCGCGTTGCCGAACGCCAGCACGATCAGCGCCACGAACCCGATGGCCGCGATCGCGGCCCAGAAGCGCTGGCCCTTCAGCGTCTCGACGAAGGAGTCGGAGGAGTCGACGCCCACGAGCATGAGCACGAACAGGAACAGCATCATGATCGCGCCGGTGTAGACGATGATCTGCACCGCGGCCAGGAAGGGGGCGTCCTGCACGGCGTACAGGACGGCCAGGCAGAGCATCACCGTGCCGAGCATCAGCGCGGAGTACACGGCCTTCCGGTTGAAGACCATGCCGAGCGCGGCGCCGACGGACACGACGGCGAGCACCCAGAACGTGATGGTCTCACCCATTGGTCCGCCCCAGCCGGTAGTAGTCCTCTTCGGTCTCACCGAGCCGCATGGGGTGCGGCGGCTGTTCCATGCCCTGGGTCAACGGCGCGAGCAGCATCTCCTTGGTGAAGATGAGGCTCTCGCGGCTGGAGTCGGCGAGCTCGTACTCGTTGGTCATGGTGAGCGCTCGGGTCGGGCACGCCTCGATGCACAGGCCGCACAGGATGCAGCGCAGGTAGTTGATCTGGTACGTGCGCCCATACCGCTCACCCGGGGAGAAGCGCTCTTCCTCGGTGTTGTCCGCGCCCTCAACGTAGATCGCGTCGGCCGGACACGCCCAGGCGCACAGCTCGCACCCAATGCACTTCTCCAGCCCGTCAGGCCAGCGGTTGAGCTGGTGACGCCCGTGGAAGCGAGGAGCCGTCGGCTTCTTCTCCTCCGGGTAGTTCGTCGTGACGGGCTTCTTGAACATCGTATGGAAGGTGACCCCGAAGCCCTTGACGGGGTTCAGCCAATCAGTTAGTCCCACTGGGAATCTCCTTGTGCTGCACCCCGTGGTAGTGCGGCAGATCGAGCGGCGGCACCGGGAACCCGCCGGCCGTCGGATCGTTGGACAGTTCCTCGAACTCGGCCTCGATCTCGGCCTTCTTGTCTTCCTTGCGCCGCTGGTTCACCGTGTCGAACCGCATCCAGATCGCCAGCGCCCCGATCACGATCAGCACGCCGAGCCCGACCCCGAGCATCGTGTCGCCCTCGCCCACGACCACGTTGCGCACGGCCGCGACCAGCAGGATCCACGCCAGGTTGACCGGGATCAGCACCTTCCAGCCGAGCGACATGAGCTGGTCGTAGCGCACTCGCGGCAGCGAGGCCCTGACCCAGATGATGAAGCTGAAGGTCAGGATGAACTTGATGAGGAACCACAGCACCGGCCAGTAGCCCGTGTTGGCACCCTCCCACAGCGAGATCGGGAACGGCGCCCGCCAGCCTCCGAGGAACAGCGTCACGGCGATGCCGGTGGCGGTGAAGGTGTGCAGGTACTCGCCCATCATGATGAGCGCGAACTTCAGCGAGGAGGAGTACTCGGTCTGGAACCCGCCGACCAGCTCTCCTTCACCCTCGGGCAGGTCGAACGGGATGCGCGCGGCCTCGCCGAACATGCAGATCACGTAGATCAGGAACGACGGGATCAGCAGCACCGCGAACCAGGTCTGCTCCTGCGCCTTGACGATCTCGGAGGTGGACAGCGTCCCGGCGAACACGAAGATCGCCACGAACGACAACCCCATCGCGATCTCGTACGAGACCACCTGAGCCGCCGAGCGCAGACCGCCGAGCAGCGCGTACGGCGAGCGCGACGACCATCCGGCCAGCACCACGCCGTACACCGACACCGCGCCCATGGCCAGCATGAACAGCACCGCGACCGGCAGGTCGACGAGCTGCAGCGGCGTCTGCACGCCGAACAGGTTCACCATCGGCGCGAACGGCACGATCGAGAAGGCCAGGAAGGCGGGCACCACCATGATCACCGGTGCCAGCAGGTAGAGCACCTTGTCGACGGTGTTCGGGAAGAGGTCCTCCTTCAGACCCATCTTCAGACCGTCTGCCACCGACTGCAGCAGGCCGAACTTGCCGGCCCGGTTGGGGCCGTAGCGGTGCTGCATCCGCGAGATCAGCTTGCGCTCGAACCAGACGCCGAACAGGATGCCCAGCATCAGGAAGGCGAAGAGCATCACGGCCTTGACGATGGTGATCCACAGCGGGTCCTTGCCGAAGTCGGCAAGGGTGGGATCGGCCGCGAGAACGAGGGTCATGAGGCGCTCCCGATGGTGACGATGTCGCCGGCCACCGCGCGCAGGTCGCGGGTGACCGAGCAGCCGCCGGAGTTGGACGGCACCCAGACCACGCGGTCGGGCAGGTCGGCGACGCGCACGGGCAGGGTGACGGCCTCCGACTCCGGGTCGCCGATGACGAGCTTGTCGCCGTCGGTGATGCCCAGTTCGGCGGCCGTGCTCTCGGAGACCAGCGCTTCGGCGGCGCGGGCGGTGCCCGCGAGGTACGGCTCGCCGTCCTGCAGCCTGCCCTCGTCGAGCAGCAGGTGCCAGGTGGCCAGCAGCGCCTCGCCCGCCCCCGGCGGGTCCTGCGCGCGGGTGGCGGTGTGCGGCGCGGTGACGCGGCTGCCCCGCCAGGCGCCCAGGGCGGACAGTTCGCGCCGGGCGGCCTTGGCGTCCGGCAGGCCCAGGTGGACGTCCATCCGGTCGGCCAGGTTGCCGATCACGGCCAGGTCGCTCTGCAGTCCTGGCACCCTGAGCGGCGCCTCGAACGAGCGGCCTCGGCCCTCCCAGTTGACGAACGTGCCGCCCTTCTCCTGGACGGCGGCGACGGGCAGGACCACGTCCGCGCGGTCGGTGACGGCGCTGGCGCGGATCTCCAGGCTGACGATGAACGGCGTGCGCTCGAGCGCGTCGAGCGCCGCCGCCGGGTCGGCCAGGTCGTAGGGGTCGACGCCGCCGACGATCAGCGCGTCCAGTTCGCCGGCGCGGGCGGCGTCGAGGATGCCCGCGGTCTCCCTGCCGGGGGTGGCGGGCAGCGAGGACACGTTCCACACCCGGGCGACCTCGGCCCTGGCGCTCTCGTCGTCGACCGGGCGGCCGATCGGCAGCAGGTTGGGCAGCGCGCCGGCCTCGATCGCGCCACGCTCGCCGGCCCTGCGCGGGATCCAGGCGAGCCTGGCGCCTGCGGCGGCCAGGCGGACCAGGGCGGACAGCGCGCCGGGGACGGTGGCCAGCCGCTCGCCCGCGAGCACGATCGTGCCCTCGGCCAGCGTGCCGACCAGGTCGCCGATCGCGTCGGCCTCGGCGCCGGGGGCGGTGCGGACGAGCGTGCCGCCCATCTTCACCAGCCCAGGAGAGGCGAACGGCGCGATCGAGGTGACCTTGAGCCCCTTCTTCTTCCACGCCTTGCGCAGGCGCAGGAAGACGATCGGCGACTCGTCCTCGGGCTCGAACCCGACGAGCACCACGTGGGAGGCGTTCTCAAGGTCGGTGTAGTTGATCTCGATGCCCTTGCCGGCCACCGCGTGGGCCAGGAACTGCGACTCCTCGGCGGAGTGCGGCCTGGCGCGGAAGTCGACGTCGTTGGTGCCGAGGGCGAGCCTGGCGAACTTGGCGTAGGCGTAGGCGTCCTCGACCGTGACCCGGCCGCCGACCAGCACGCCGGCCTTGCCGCGGGCCTTGGCCAGGCCCTGGGCGGCCACCGTGAGCGCCTCGGGCCACGAGGCCGGCACGAGCACGCCTTCCTCGTTGCGGATCAGCGGCGTCTTGAGCCGGTCGGGCTGCGTGGCGTAGGTGAACGCCCAGCGGCCCTTGTCGCAGTTCCACTCCTCGTTCACCTGCGGGTCGTCGCCCGCCAGGCGGCGGGTGACCCGGCCGCGCCGGTGGTCGGTGCGCTGGGCGCAGCCGGAGGCGCAGTGTTCGCACGCGCTCGGCGTGGAGACCAGGTCGAACGGGCGGGCCCTGAACCGGTAGGCGGCCCCGGTGAGCGCGCCGACCGGGCAGATCTGCACCGTGTTGCCGGAGAAGTAGGAGTTGAACGGCTTGCCTTCCGCCGTGCGCACCTGCTCCTTGGCGCCGCGCTCGAAGAACTCGATGAGCGGGTCGCCGGCGATCTGGTCGGAGAAGCGGATGCAGCGCGCGCACTGGACGCAGCGCTCGCGGTCGAGCAGCACCTGCGTGGACAGCGGCAGCGGCTTGGGGAAGGTCCGCTTCTGCTCCTGGAACCTGGACTCGCCCTGACCGTTGGACATGGCCTGGTTCTGCAGGGGGCACTCACCGCCCTTGTCGCAGACCGGGCAGTCGAGCGGGTGGTTCATGAGCAGCAGCTCCATGGCCCCGCGCTGCGCCTTCTCGGCGACCGGCGAGGTGAGCTGGGTCTGCACGACCATGCCCTGCGCCACCTCGATCGCGCAGGACGGCTGCGGCTTGGGGAAGCCCCGCCCGTTGCCCGCGTCGGGGATGTCGACCAGGCACTGGCGGCAGTTGGCCGCCGGGTCGAGCAGCGGGTGGTCGCAGAACCTGGGGATCTGGATGCCCAGGAGCTCGGCGGCTCTGATGATCAATGTGCCCTTGGGCACGCTGACCTGGAACCCGTCGATGGTCAGGGTCACCAGGTTCACTTCGGTCTCTACGACGGTCACTGCTCACCCCAGAGAGTGGACTTCTTCGGGTCGAACGGGCAGCCGCCGATCTCGAAGTGCTTGAGGTACTCCTCGCGGAAGTACTTCACCGAGGAGTGGATCGGGCTGGTCGCGCCGTCACCCAGAGCGCAGAACGAACGTCCGAGGATGTTGTCCGCGATGTCGGTGATCGTGTCCAGGTCCTCCTCGGTGCCCTGGCCCTTCTCCAGGCGCTTGAGCACCTGCTTGAGCCAGTACGTGCCCTCGCGGCACGGCGTGCACTTGCCGCAGGACTCGTGGGCGTAGAACTCGGTCCAGCGCAGCACCGTGCGGACCACGCAGGTGGTCTCGTCGAAGATCTGCAGCGCCCGGGTGCCGAGCATGGAGCCCTTGGCGCCGACCGCCTCGAAGTCGAGCGGCACGTCGAGGTGCTCGTCGGTGAAGATCGGCGTGGAGGAGCCGCCGGGGGTCCAGAACTTGATCTCGTGTCCTGCGCGGACGCCGCCCGCCATGTCGAGCAGCTCGCGCAGCGTGATGCCGAGCGGCGCCTCGTACTGGCCCGGCCTGGTGACGTGGCCGCTCAGGGAGAAGATGCCGAAGCCCTTGGACTTCTCGGTGCCCATCCCCGCGAACCACTCGGCGCCGTTGGCGATGATCGAGGGAACACTCGCGATCGACTCCACGTTGTTCACCACAGTAGGCGAGGCGTACAGGCCCGCCACGGCCGGGAACGGGGGCTTGAGCCGCGGTTGTCCTCTGAAGCCTTCCAGCGAGTCGAGCAGGGCCGTCTCCTCGCCGCAGATGTACGCCCCGGCGCCGCTGTGCACGACCAGTTCGAGGTCGTAGCCGGAGCCGAAGACGTCGCTGCCGAGGTAGCCCTTCTCGTACGCCTCGCGCACGGCCGCGTGCAGCCGCCTGATCACGTGGAGGACCTCGCCGCGCACGTAGATGAAGGCGTGGTTGGCGCGGATCGCGTACGAGGTGATGATGATGCCCTCGACCAGCGCGTGCGGGTTGGCCATCATCAGCGGGATGTCCTTGCAGGTGCCCGGCTCCGACTCGTCGGCGTTGACGACGAGGTAGTGGGGCTTGCCGTCACCCTGGGGGATGAAACCCCACTTCATGCCGGTGGGGAAGCCCGCGCCGCCTCGGCCGCGCAGGCCGGAGTCCTTGACGGCCTGGATGACGGCGTCGGGGTCCATGCCCAGCGCCTTCTTGGCCGCCTCGTACTCGCCGTAGACGTCGAGGGTGAAGGAGTTGGCCTGGTCCCAGTTCGCTGTCAGGACGGGTGTCAAAGTGGTCGTCATGCCTCTGGGGCCTTCCATCCTCTGGCCTTGGCCACCTTCAGGCCCTCAAGCGAGGGGCCGGCCGCCGAGGGGCCGTCGCCCGCCAGCTCGTCGGGCAGGCCGGCGAGCACCCGCGAGGCCTCCTTGAAGGTGCACAGCTTCTTCGGGCCGCGCGTGGGCCGTACGTCCTTGCCGTCACGCAGGTCGTCGACGAGCTGCTTGGCCGACTCGGGCGTCTGGTTGTCGAAGAACTCCCAGTTGACCATCATCACGGGGGCGAAGTCGCAGGCCGCGTTGCACTCCAGGCGCTCCAGCGAGACCTTGCCGTCGGGGGTCGCCTCCTCGTGGCCGACGCCGACGTGCTCGGTCAGCTCGTCCCAGATCTGGTCGCCGCCCATGACCGCGCACAGCGCGTTGATGCACACGCCGACGTGGTAGTCGCCGGCGGGCTTGCGCTTGTACATGGTGTAGAAGGTCGCCACGCCCGTGACCTCGGCCTTGCTGACGCCCAGCATCTCGGCGCAGAACTCCTGCCCGTCGTCGGAGACGTAGCCGTCTTCGGACTGCACGAGGTGGAGCAGCGGCAGCAGGGCGGAGCGCGTCTTCGGGTAACGCCCGATGATCTCCTTGGCGTCTCGCTCCAGACGCTCGCGGATCTCCGGCGAATACGTCACCGGTCTACACCTCCCATGACGGGGTCGATAGAAGCCACCGCGGCGATCACGTCGGCGACCTGGCCGCCCTCGGCCATCGCGGGGAAGCCCTGCAGGTTGCAGAAGGACGGCTCGCGGAAGTGCACCCGGTAGGGCCGGGTGCCGCCGTCGCTGACGACGTGGGCGCCGAGCTCGCCCTTGGGGGACTCGATGCTGGCGTACGCCTGCCCGGCCGGCACCCTGAAGCCCTCGGTCACCAGCTTGAAGTGGTGGATGAGGGCCTCCATCGAGGTGCCCATGATGTGGGCGATGTGGTCGGGCGAGTTGCCGAACCCGTCGGGGCCGAGCGCGAGCTGCGCGGGCCAGCCGATCTTCTTGTCCTCGATCATCACGGGGTCGCCCTTGAGCGGCCCGGCGATCTTGTCGAGCGCCTGCTCGACGATCTTGAGGGACTCCTCCATCTCCTTCATGCGCACGAGATAGCGCGAGTAGACGTCGCAGCCGCGCTCGGTCGCGACGTTGAACTCGTAGTTCTCGTAGCCGCAGTAGGGCTGCGACTTGCGCAGGTCCCAGGGCAGACCGGCGGCGCGCAGGATGGGGCCCGTGATGCCCAGCGCCATGCAGCCGGTCAGGTCGAGGTAGGCCACGTCCTTGGTGCGGCGCACGTAGACCGGGTTCTCGTCGAGGAGCTTGCGGATGTCCTTGATCCGCTTGGGCATCTCCTTGAGGAACTCGCCGACCTTGTCGACCGCGCCGGCGGGCAGATCGACGCTCACACCGCCGGGGCGGATGTAGGCGTGGTTCATGCGCAGGCCGGTGATGTACTCGAACAGGTCCATGATCATTTCACGATCGCGGTACCCGAACAGGAACGGCGTGGTCGCGCCCAGCTCCATGCCGAAGGTGCCCATCGCCACCAGGTGCGAGGCGATGCGGTTGAGCTCCATCATCATCACGCGGATGGCCTGCGCCCGCTCGGGGATGCGGTCGGTGATGCCGAGCAGCTTCTCCACGCCCAGGCAGTAGGCGGTCTCGTTGAAGATCGGCGACAGGTAGTCCATGCGGGTCACGAACGTGGTCCCCTGGGTCCACGTCCGGTACTCCATGTTCTTCTCGATGCCGGTGTGCAGGTAGCCGATGACCCCGCGGGCCTCGGTGACCGTCTCGCCGTCGAGGGTCAGGACCAGGCGGAGCACACCGTGGGTGGACGGGTGCTGCGGGCCCATGTTGATGACCAGGCGCTCTTCCTCGGAGTCGCGCGCACCGGTGACGACCTCGTCCCAGTCGGCGCCGGTGACCGAGTAGACCTTGCCCTCGGTCGCCTCGTCATAAGCGGTGCTCATGAGTGATCCTCCCTGAGGTCGTCGACGCGTCGCTTCACAAGGTCGCTCACGCGTAAGACCTCCTCTGGTCCGGCGAGGGGATGGTGGCGCCTCGGTACTCGACCGGGATGCCGCCCAGCGGGTAGTCCTTGCGCTGCGGGTGACCGTCCCAGTCGTCCGGCATCATGATCCGCGTGAGCCCCGGGTGACCGTCGAAGACGATGCCGAAGAAGTCGTACGTCTCCCGCTCGTGCCAGTCATGACCAGGGTAAACGCCCACGGTGGATGGAATGTGCGGGTCGGAGTCCGGTGCGCTGACCTCCAGGCGTACACGCCTGTTGTGGGTGATCGAGCACAGGTGGTAGACCGCGCGCAGCTCCTCGCCCGTCATGTGGGGGTAGTGCACGCCTGAGACGCCGAGCGACAGCTCGAAGCGCAGGTTCGGGTCGTCGCGCAGCTTCTGGCAGACCTCGACGACGCGCTCGCGCTTGACGTGCAGGGTCAGCTCGCCGCGGTCGACGACCACGCGCTCGACGGCGTCCTCGAGGCCGAGGAAGTCGACGATCTCGTCGAAGTAGCTCCCGTACGGGCGCGGCGTCGAAAGCTGCGGCGCCCTGCGGACGACGAGGCCGCCGTAGCCGGAGGTGTCGCCGGAGTCCTGGGCGCCGAACATGCCCCGCCGGGCGACCGGCGGCTCCTGCGCCGCCGGCACCTCGGGGACCTGGGCGTCGGGGACCTCGGGGAGGTTGTCGGGCGAAGTCACTTCGCGGCCCCCTGATCGATCAGCGGCAGCGTACGCAGCGCCTGCAGTTCGAGCTCCTCGATCTGCTTGGCGCGGTGCGCGCCGAACTTCATGTTCTGGATCTTGTCGTGCAGCTTGACGATCGCGTCGATCAGCATCTCGGGCCGCGGCGGGCAGCCCGGCAGGTAGATGTCGACGGGCACGACGTGGTCGACGCCCTGCACGATGGCGTAGTTGTTGAACATGCCGCCGCTGGAGGCGCACACGCCCATGGAGATGACCCACTTGGGCTCGGCCATCTGGTCGTAGATCTGCCGCAGGACGGGCGCCATCTTCTGCGACACGCGCCCGGCGACGATCATGAGGTCGGCCTGCCGGGGAGACGCCGAAGCGCGCTCCATGCCGAAGCGCGCCAGGTCGTAGTGGGGGCCGCCGGTGGCCATCAGCTCGATGGCGCAACAGGCCAGGCCGAACGTGGCCGGCCATACGGAGTTCTTCCGCGCCCATCCGGCGGCCGCTTCGACCGTGCTGAGGATGAACCCGCTGGGGAGTTTTTCTTCAAGTCCCATTTTCAGTCCCAGTCCAGACCCTTGCGGCGCCAGACGTACGCGTAGGCGACCAGCACCGTGATGATGAACAGCAACATCTCCACGAGGCCGAACAGCCCGAGCCCCGAGAAGATCGTCCGGCCGACGTCGTCCGTCTCCGGCGCGAACGAGACGGCCCACGGATAGAGGAAGATGATCTCGATGTCGAACACGATGAAGAGCATCGCGGTGATCATGTATTTGAGTGGGAACCGTCCACCACCGACAGGCTGGGGCGTCGGCTCGATGCCGCATTCGTAGGCGTCAAGCTTGGCGCGGTTCCAGCGCTTGGGGCCGGTGAAGGGAGCAATGGCGACCGAGAAGATCGCGAAGCCCCCCGCGAGAACGGCGAGCACCAGGATGGGCACGTAAAGGTCCATCGCTACGCCTCCTCCGGAGTCGCCGCGCGCGCGGGCGCGCAGCCGGATCTGTTAGTTGCGGGATTCATGCTGGTGGGGCGACCTTCGAGAGTGCGTTAATGATCATGTCCGACGCATCGCCTCGCCGGTCGGTGAGATTACCAAGGAGTTTGAGCGCGAAGCGCATCAGCCTCGGGTGCGGGAGCCCGTGCCTGGTGCCGAAGCGCATCACACCCGGCTTCCCGATCGCCTCGACGAACAGCCTCCCAAGTGTGAAATATCCGCCATAGGCGTCTTTCAGCACTTGAGGATAGGTCCGCAGGGTCCGCTCCCGCTGCGCGGGGGTGGCACCCACGAGGGCCCTGGCGATGATCTCCGCGGCGATCTCACCGGTTTCCATGGCGTAGGCGATGCCCTCGCCGTTGAACGGGTTGATCGCCCCGCCGGAGTCTCCCACGAGTACGAGGCCGCGTGTGTAGTGGGGCTGCCTGTTGAAGGCCATCGGGAGCGCGGCGCCGCGGATGGGCCCCGTCATGTTCTCCTCGGTGAAGCCCCACTCGGCCGGCATCGACCGGCACCAGCGCCTGAGCAGGTCGCGGTAGTCGATGTTGCCGAACTGCGCGCTGGTGTTGAGCAGGCCCAGGCCCACGTTGGCGGTGCCGTCGCCGACGCCGAAGACCCAGCCGTAGCCGGGCAGCAGCGTGTCGCCGTCCCACAGCTCCAGCCACGTCTCCAGGTAGTCGTCGTCGTGGCGCGGGCTCTCGAAGTAGGTGCGCACGGCCACGCCCATCGGGCGGTCCTCGCGCTTGTGCAGGCCCATGCCCAGGGCCAGGCGGGTGCTGTTGCCGTCGGCGGCCACGACCACGCGGCTGCGGTACTCGGCGCCGTCCTTGGTCTTCACGCCGACGATGTGGCCGCTGCGGTCGTCGAGCACGGGGCCCGTGACGGTGACGCCCTCCTTGAGGCGTACGCCGTTCTTGACCGCGTTGGCCGCGACGATCTGGTCGAAGTCCTGCCGGGTGCGGACAAGCCCGAAGTCGGGGAAGCGCTCAAGCTGCGGCCAGTCGAGCTCGAATCGCAGGCCGCCGCCCACGACGCGCAGGCCCTTGTTCCTGATCCAGCCGGGCGCGTCGACGTCGACGCCCATGTTGAGCAACTGCTTGACCGCACGCGGGGTCAGGCCGTCGCCGCAGACCTTCTCACGGGGGAACCTGGTCTTCTCCAGGAGCAGAACGTCGAACCCGGCGTGCGCGAGGTAGAAGGCGGTCGCGGAACCGGCGGGACCGGCACCGACCACGATGACGTCGGCGTCAATTGTGCTCATGGTCGCGCCCGCCTCGCCACTCGTCGGCTCCTACGTCGCTCTCTTGCGGCGAGCTCCTGCGCTCGGAGGGTGGCTGTTGGCACGGTCACTGGACCTGTCCTGTCCTACACACGCGAAGGCTTCGGGGTGTGGCGCCTTCGTTCCTTTGTGAACCCCTTCACAAACTTGTCGGCCCGCAGTCTACTGCTTTTCCTGTACATAGTGGCAGTCGGGGTGCTGTTCTGTGATCCAAGTGGACGGCGTGTCGCCTGTGGCCGCGCAGTCATGATCGTCACGCTAGCAGCCGGGCTCCGGTCGCTCAGAGCCCGCCCAGCGAGGCGATGCAGTCTCGAGACGATTCCTCGTCGAGAGCGGCCTGACACAGAAGATCGAACAGCAGCGAGTAGCGGTAGACCCGCTCCTCGGCCTCGACGAGCGCGACCGCCTGATACTCCTCGGAGACGGCGATGTCGGCGGAGATCGGCCCCAGCACCGGCAGTGAGGGAAAGCCGAGGAGCACGAAGCCGGAGAAATCGAGGGGGTGCGCGTGTTCCAGGAGCAGGACGCGAATGGAGATGTTCGGCAGCTCACCCACCTTCAGCAGGTGGCGGAGCTGCTCGCGCATCATCGCGGCGTCGCCGTCGCCGAACCGGCGGCGCAGCACCGCCTCGTCGAGGACGACCGTGCAGGACGGGGGCGGCTCGCGGGTGAGCACCTGCTGCCTGAGCAGGCGGGCGTGGGCGCGGCGCTCGATGCGGCTCGGCGGGGCCGGGTCGAGGCGCTGGTTGATCTTGGCAAGTTCGGTGGCGTAGGCCCTGGTCTGCAGCAGCCCGGGCAGGACGTTGGCGTTCCACGACCTGATCGAGCTCGCGCCGTGCTCCAGCCCGATGTACTCGCGCAGGACCTCCGGCAACACGTCGGAGTAGCCCTCCCACCAGCCTTTGGGGGCGTCGTTCTCGGCAAGCTGGAGCAGCAGCTCGCCCCGCTCGCCGTCGGTGTGGTAGAGCGTCAGCAGCTTGGCCACGTCGTCTGCCGAGGGCGCGACCTGCCCGGTCTCCATCCTGGAGAGCTTGGAGGTGGACCAGCGCAGGGAGCCCGCCACCCGCACGCCGTTGAGCCCTGCCTCTTCGCGTAGCCGTCGTAGTTCGGTGGCCACCTTCCGGCGGCGGAGTGTCGGATTGACCTCCCCGATCACCCAGTCTCCTTTCTGGATATTCGCTGCATATGCCCGCAAACGCCTGCGCAATCGTCGCCGAGAAGCCCTGAATACGTTTTCGGGAAAGGGCCGTTCGCGTCGTCCCGGCGGGAATTGCACGGGGCCGCCCGCCGGCACACCCTGAGGCTAACCGGTTGCGAGAAAACGGGCGCGGTGAAAATCAGCGACGCCGCCATTGGCTCAGGCGGGCTTGAACCCCCTGTGCATGGCGACGATCCCCATGGAGAGATTGCGCCAGGCGACCCGTTCCCAGCCCGCGGCCAGGATCGTCCTGGCCAGCGTCGGCTGGTCGGGCCAGTCTCTGATCGACTCGGCCAGATATTCGTAGGAGTCGTCGTTGGACCCGAACACCTTGGCCACCTTCGGCAGCAACCTCATCAGGTATTCGCGGTAGACCAGATCGAACGCGCCGACCGTGACGTGGGAGAACTCCAGGACCACCAGGCGGCCGCCCGGCCTGGTCACCCGCGACATCTCCCTCAGCGCCTGGGAGGTGTCGTGCACGTTGCGCAGCGCGACCGAGATCGTCACCGCGTCGAAGGCCCCGTCGGCGAACGGCAGCCGCAGCGCGTCGCCCGCGACGAACGGCACCCCCGCCCCGCTCAGCGCGTTGCCGCCGTGACGCGCCACGCCGGTGCGGAGCATGCCGAGCGAGAAGTCGGAGGCGATCGCCCGCGCGCCCAGCGTGGTGAAGGCGTCGGTGGACGTGCCGGTGCCGGCCCCCAGGTCAAGAACGATCTCCCCGGGCCCCGCGTCGACGGCGGCGGCCACCGCCTTGCGCCAGTTCCTGACCTGCCCGAGGGAGATCACGTCGTTGACCAGGTCGTAGCGCCGGGCGGTGCGATCGAACATCGCGGCGACCTCGTCCGGCTGTTTGTCCAACTGAGCGCGCGTCATGCGTAAAGACTATGGCTATCGCGGCCGTCGCCGCGGTCGTGACCAGCCACGACAGCACGCCCCCCGCACAGTGGACGGAAAGTAGCCACGCAATTACGATACGTGTGCTAGAAGTTGGTGAATGCTTGCCCGTGTCGCCCTTGCGGCGATCATCGCCTCGGCCCCCTACGCGCATTCGCGCGTGGTGTCGGCCGACCCGATAGACAGCACCCCCCACGTCCTCGACGGCATCGTCAACGCCATCGCGGTCGTGGGCGGCACCGTCGTCGTCGGCGGCTCGTTCACCGAAGTGAGCGACGCCGCCCGCACCACGACCTATCCGCGCGACAACCTCTTCGCCTACGACCTGACCACCGGCAAGATCCTGCCGGGCTTCGCGCCGCGCGTGTCCGGCCCGGTGTTCGGCCTGGCCGCCGGCGAGTTCGGCACCGTCTACGTCGGCGGCGAATTCTTCGGGATCGACGACCAGCGCTCCAGAGCCCTGGCCAGGCTGCGGGTCTCCGACGGCGCGCAGGTGCCGGGGTTCGCCCCCCGCATCGGCGGCGGCCTGGTCACCACGCTGGCCAGGCAGGGCACGAAACTCTACGTCGGCGGCGACTTCACCAGCCCGCGCACCGCGCTGGCCAGGCTGGACGCCACCACGGGGGCGCCCGACCCGGGCTTCGCCATCACGCCGGACGCGCCGCTGACGTCGCAGGTGAAGGTCTACGCCCTGGCCCTCTCGCGCGACCGGCTCGTGGTGGACGGCTCGTTCACCACGCTCGACGGCCAGTCCAGGCCGCAGCTCGGGCTGATCGACATCGGCGGCCCCAAGGCCAGGGTCGCCGCGTGGCGGACCGAGGCGTACGCGCCCAAATGCGCGCCCGCCTTCCCCTCGTACGTGCGCGGCCTCGACTTCTCCCCCGACGGCGGCTATTTCGCGGTCGTCACCACGGGCGGCCCCAGGGGCGGAATGTGCGACACGGCCGCCAGATTCGAGACCTACGCCAAAGGCGCGCGAATCCGGCCCACCTGGGTCAACAGCACCGGAGGCGACTCGCTGTACGCGGTGTCGGTGACGGGCGCGGCGGTGTACGTCGGCGGGCATCAGCGCTGGTTGGACAATCCGCAGGGCCGCGACTCGGCCGGCAGGGGGGCCGTCTCACGCCCCGGGATCGGCGCCATTCATCCGCGTACCGGAAAGGCGCTGGCGTGGAATCCCACACGGGAGCGCGGGATCGGCGTGAAGGCGTTTTACGCGCATCCGCGCGGACTACTTGTCGGTAGTGACACCACGAGACTCGGACGGGAGTACCATGCCCGGATTGGCATGTTCCCCCTGCCCTAGTCGTCTTGTGTCTTCGGCCGGTCGAGCCTGTCGCTGATGCGCGCGCTCATGGCATCACGCTGCTTGGACAGCAGGACGTAGCTCGCTATGCCGCTGATCAAGAACGAGGCGAGGATCAGCAACAGCGGGTTTTGCAGACCGGCGAGGAACAGGACAAGCAAGGTCACGAGAAACAGGCCGATCCGCGACAGTGTGTAAACGAGAACAGGAGGCACAGGTCCGAGGTTACTCGGCCCGGTGCCACGGTCGCTCTTCGCATCGGACGCGAGCACTGCTACTGTTCCCAGTCAGGGAGTTTCGTAAAGAAACACCCACGAGAGCCCCAAAGAGGCTCTATCATATAACAATCGGGCAGTCAGCCGATAACAACCCGTGATCTTTGTCGAAAACCACGGATAAATCAGGCTTCGCTCGACACACTGGTACCTGTCCGCCCGCTGGCAGGAAGCGGGATGCGAGGGGGAGAGATTGGTGGAGAGTAGCAGCGAGCGTCTGCTGACCCCAGGAGAGGTTGCCGCCCTCTTCCGGGTAGACCCAAAGACGGTTACGCGCTGGGCTGCGGCAGGCCGCATCAGCAGTATCCGCACCCCCGGAGGGCACCGGCGCTTCCGCGAATCGGAAGTGCACGCCCTTCTCCGAGGCGAGGACGTTCTAACGGCCGACAGGCCGGCAGGTGAGTCCCCGCGCGTATGACGTTCCGCGCAGACGGTGATCCTGTTTCACCAGGATCACCGCCGGCGGAGCCACTGTTCGCGTGCTTCCCGGCCACACTTCCGTACGGCAAGCACGGGGCGGCGCCAACCGCCGACCGTGGCTGGCGCCTGTCCGCCTGTTCCGACCGAGCCTTTTCCTCCTCAGCCCGGATCGATGTCAGGCCTCTTCCTGTTCGGCCTTGAAGGCCAGGAACTCACGTTCCAGATCGTCGTTCTCCTCTTCCCAACGCCGGCGGCGCAGCAGTGCCTCCTCCTCCGTCAAAGACTCGGGCAGATACTCGTCATAGCCGGGTTCGCCGGGTTGCACGTCCACGTACGCGTTGCCGATGAGACGCCCGTCTTCGCTGGTCAGGCTCTGCGGCACGCGCAGGGTCCCGTCCGCGAGCCGGATGACGTACATGGCCGATCACCTAGATTCCGTAGCGCCGGTTGAAGAAGAGCATGACGTCCAGCGCCAACCGCGTGTCGCCCCCGAGCATGTCCACGAGAGCGGGACGCTGGCGGGCGGCGATGGCGGCGAAGGCGTCGGCGAAGAACTCCTTGCGGCCGAGCCCGCCCCCCTGACGGTGGAAGGTCGAGGCCAGCAGTGGCATGGCCTTGTCGTAGAGGTGCATGAACTCTGGCGAATCGGATACCCAATCGCCGTAGGCCGAATCGATGTCGTCGATGGCGTGGCCCACTTCATGCATCATCACGTCCGGCGTGGGCGACGGGCGGTCACCCACCACGATCTTGCGGTCGCCGTAGGCGCCCGCGCAGATGTCCCACGTGGCGCGGCCCGACGGGAGCGGGGCGCCACGTAAGTAGCCCATGTCGTCCAGGTCGGGGACGCCTCCGCCGCCGACGTAAATGCCCTCCAGACCGGCCGCGAGCCGCTCCTTCAGCCGTTCCGGCAGCCTGGCCAGGCTCTCCACGGCGCGTACGACGTCCGCCGACGGCGGGCCCTGCCTGGCGTCCCACTGGCGGTGCAGGATGGACTCCAGCTTGCCGCAGTGCCGCAGGCCGTCGCCCATCGAGGGCACGTCCGGCCTGTTCGGCTGGGCTCTGGGGGGCCGGTCGTCGAGTTCGAAGTCGTACCAGGTGTAGCGGGGACGCTCCTCGACCACGGCCGCGGGCAGTCGCTCGTGCCGCGCGAACCCGTCCACGGGGCGCTTGTCCGCGACGGCCTGTCTGCCCGTCTCAGGCGCTCGCGGGCCGCGTCTGGCTCCGTTGAGCCCCTTGCCCTTCGTGAGGGGCTCCTCGTGCCTCTCACGCGCGTTGAACCAGAACGAGCGGTCGGCTTCGGCCGGCGCCTCCGTGCGACGCGAGAACAGGTACGACCCGCGTCGCCACCAACGACCGCGCCGATGCCGGCCCTTGTCGCCGGAAAAGGCCGCAGAAAAGGCCATCGCACCTCTCAACGCCCGTGGAGCCCTGTGGGCACCGCCGCATCGGGGTTCCACCGTACGACGCAGATCTTCCACTAGTCACCCGAAATGGGACATCGGGCAGCGCGATCACAACGCGGTATGGCTTACAGTTCGGGCATGGCAGGTGTTCTGATCGGCCTTGCGCTGCTGGCCTTCTGGCTCTTCTCGCTCTTCGACGTGGTCACCACACCCGAAGATGAGGTCAGGAACGTACCAAAGCCGCTGTGGATCCTGATAGTCGTGCTGATCCCCTTGCTCGGCGGCCTGGTGTGGATGGCGCGAGGCCGTCCTCGGGCCCCGCGCGCGCCGTGGCCCGTGCCCCCCGGCCCGGGTCCGGGCATGCCGAAGGGGCCCGACGACGACCCCGACTTCCTGCGCGACCTCGACCGCCGCATGCGCGGCGACGACTGAGTCAGTTGCTCACGTCGGCGTAGCTGTGCAGCCCGCCGATGAAGATGTTGACGCCGATCAGGTTGAACAGCAGGCAGGCGAACCCCACGAGCTGCACGATCGTCGCCGCCCTGCCCCGCCAGCCGGCGGTCGCCTTGGCGTGCAGGTAGGCCGCGTAGACGACCCACGTGATGAAGGACCAGACCTCCTTGGGGTCCCAGCCCCAGTAACGGCCCCAGGCCCGGTCCGCCCAGAGCGCGCCCGCGATGACGGCGAACGTCCACAGCGGGAAGGCGAACACGATGGCCCTGTGGGCCACCCGCTCCAGGTCCGCGCGCGCCGGCAGGCGCGACATCCCCTCGCCGCGCATCAGGTAGAGCACGCCTGCCACGCCCGCCAGCGTCAACAGGCCGCTGGCGACGATGGCCGCGGTGACGTGGATGGCGATCCAGTACGAGTCCAGCGCCGGTACGACGGGGCCCGCCTCGGTGTAGAAGTACCTGACCGCAGCCCCGAGGCCGAGCGCGGACACGACCATGACGAAGGCGCCGAGGAAGCGCACGTTGTAGCGGAGCTGGGTGCCGAGGAAGGCGGTCACGGCGGCGAAGCAGATGGCCACCACGAACTCGTACATGTTGCCCCACGGCCACCGGTCGACGGCCAGGCCGCGGCTGAGGATGGCGGCGAAGTTGGCCGCCCAGCCCACCCAGGCCAGCGCGAGCGCGACCGTGCCGGCCCGGTGCGCCCCGGTGGAGCGCCCAGGCCGGCGCGAGAGCGACCGTGCTGGCCCCTGGTGCGCCACGACGGGGGTTTCCGCGGTGGGGGGCACCTCCTCGGCGCCCGCCGCTCCGACGGCGACCGGTTGCTTGATCGCGACGGGTTTCTCGGCCTTGCCGGAACGGGCTCTGCCGAAGGCGAGCTCGATCGCGAAGCCGACCATGCTGAAAACGTAGAGCAGGACGGCGGCGACGACGAAAAGGTCGCTTAGCTCGGCGAGTTGCTCAGCGGTCATCCTTTTCTCCTGCTGATAGAACCTTGACGATGTCGGCGAACTCCTCGGCGAAGCCCGCCGCGGAGCCCTCGGTGCGGGTCAGCCCGCCCACGTTGACCGTGCCGTCCTTGACGCGCACGAACACCCGGCGGCGCCGGATCATGAGCGACATCGCGATGGCGATCACGGCCGTGCCGGCCGACACCAGGGCGGGCACGCGCCCGGGGTCGTAAGCAGTTTGGAGCGTGATCCACTCCTTGACCCCGGTGAACTCAAGTTTGCCCGCCCCGCCCGGCAGGTCGACCGCCTGGCCGACCGCGAGCGGCTTGGGCACGTTCGTCCCCATGACGAGCGGGGTGAGCTTCTTCATGGCCTCGGGCGGCGCGAGCTCGTAGACCGACTGCGGCCGGCCTGAGCGCATGCCGAGGTCGCCGGTGAACGCCCCGATGAGCTGCACCTCGGGGTTGAGCACGCCGGGGAAGGCCGAGGCGTAGGTGCCGTCGGTCAGCGGCACGCTGGTGGGCAGGAAGCGCAGCAGGAACCCGAGCTGCGACGGCTGCGCGTCGGGCGCCTTGACCACGCATCCTGAGGTCATCGTGGCCTTGGCCTCGATGAGGCAGGGCACGGGCCCCTCGAAGGCCACCTGCCCCTTGCCGTCGGTGACCTTGAAGACGGGGGCGTAGCCGTTGCCGATGAGGTAGGTCTGCGTGCCGTTGACTTCCAGCGGGGTGTTGACCTTGAGCGGGAAGTTTCTGGCGGGAGCGCCAGGGGTGTCGCTGACCTTCAGGTTGGCCGTGTAGTCGAGCGCCTGCCCCCGTTTGTCGCCCGTGACCTGGTAGGCGACGTTGAAGTCGGCGAGCTGGAAGGAGAACGGCTCAAGCGACTCGGCCGAGACCTGGCTGCCGGGCATGTAGCGGTCGTAGGCGGCCACGGTGTTGGCGAACCCGTCACCCTCCACGACCAGGACGTTGCCCCGGTAGCCGAACAGGGAGCCGATGCCGATCGCGAGCAGCACGCCCATCAGGGCGACGTGGAAGAACAGGTTGCCGGTCTCGCGCAGGTAGCCCTTCTCGGCCGAGACCCAGCCGTCGCCCGTCACGACGCGGAAGCGCAGCTTACGCAGCCGCCTGGCAACCTCGTCGGCCGTCATGTCGGCCTCGAAGGAGGCGGTGTGGGGCAGGCGGGAAAGGTTCTTCGGCGCGGCGGGCGGCTTGCGGCGCAGTTCGCGCAGGTAGGTCGCGGTGCGCGGGATGATGCAGCCGATCAGCGAGGTGAACAGCAGCAGGTAGACGGCCGCGAACCAGACCGAGCTGAAGACCTCGAAGAGCTGGAAGCGGTCATACCACTCGGCCAGGGTCGGATTCTGCTCGTAGAGCTGGGCGACCTTGTCGGGCTCCACGCCGCGCTGCGGCACCAGAGAGCCGGGCACCGAGCCGAGCGCGAGCAGGAACAGCAGGATCAGCGCCGTCTTCATCGAGGTGAGCGTGCGCCAGCCCCATCGCAGCCAGGCGACCAGGCCGAACCCGCCCGCCTTGGACTCCTGTTCTTTCTTCAGCTCTGTGACAGTCATCTCAGATCACCGGTTGGAAAGCGCCGATCATTCCCTGCATGGCCGCGATCATCTGCCCCCACAGCCCGCTCACGAGAAGCACTCCGACGGCCACCATCATGCCGCCGCCGATCCTGGTGATCAGGCGCGAGTGTTTGCGGATGGCCTGGAACGTCCGCAGGGCTCTGCTGTAGGCCAGGGCCGCGACCACGAACGGCAGCCCGAGCCCCAGAGCGTACATGACGGCCAGGAGGGCGCCACGGCCCGCACTGCCCTCGTTGTAGCCGAGCGTCAGCACGACGGCCAGGGTGGGGCCGATGCACGGCGTCCAGCCCAGCCCGAACACCACTCCGAGCAGCGGCGCCCCCGCCAGCCCCGCGGAGGGCAGTTTGTGGATGCGCACGTCGCGCATCAGCCCGGGGATGACGCCCAGAAACGCCAGCCCGAGCAGGATGGTCAGCACGCCGAGCACCCGCGTGATGATTTCGGCGTTGCCCAGCATGACGGAGCCGAGCCCGCCGAACAGCGCCCCGCTGAGCACGAACACCACGGCGAACCCGGCCACGAACAGCACCGCGCCCAGCACGAGCCGCCCCCGCCTGGGGTCGGCGCTCATGCCGGTCACGTACGACAGGTAGCCCGGCACCAGCGGCAGCACGCACGGCGACAGGAACGACACGATCCCGGCCAGGACCGCGATCGGCACCGCGAGCAGCAGCGAGCCGGACGCGACGAGGTCACTCATCGCGCACCTTGGTCACCGCGTTCATCAGGTCGCTGTACTTGACCGCGCCCAGAGCCCTGGCGGCGATCCTGCCCTGCTTGTCGATGATCAGCGTGGACGGGATGGCCGCGGGCGGCACCGTGCCCTGGAAGGCCAGCGCCACCTTGCCCGGCTGGTCGAAGATCGAGGGGTAGCCGGTCTGCTCGGTGCGCTCGAACGCCAGCGCGTCGGCCTGGCGGTCCTTGAAGTCGACACCGAGGAAGCGCACGCCGCTGTCCTTGGTCTTGGCCGCGATCTCCTTGAGCACCGGCGCCTCGGCCCGGCACGGGCCGCACCACGACGCCCAGAAGTTGATCACGACGACCTTGCCCTTGTGCTCGGCCAGCGAGGCCGTTCCGCCTTCGAGCGTCGGCCCCTCGACGGCGGGCGCGGCCTTGCGTTCGCCCGCCTCGAACACCTGCATCTTGCCGTCGCCGGCGACGAAGCGGGTGTCACCCGTCTGCGGCTGACCGCTCTGGCTGCCCGCGCAGCCCGTGACCAAGGCAGCCAGCAGAATGAGGGAGAGAGACGTCGCGCGCACGGAGGAGATCTCCTTGTACTACAACCGGTAGAGCTTGCAACTCTACCGGCGGGGTCGGGCGCCCAGGACATCGGGGAGCGCCTCACGCCCCCGGGACGGAAGGCCCTGCGTCGATCGATCCTGCGGGCTCGCTGTATCCGATGCTGACCAGGCGGTCGCCGTCGAAGGTGAGCGTGGTGAGGCTGGCCAGCGCGCACTGGCGGCGCCGCGGATCGTGCCACAGCCTGCGACGGCCCTCCGCGGCCATCCTGATCGCCCAGATCGGGAGCTGGTGGCTGACGAGCACCGTCTCGTGCCCTCGGGCCTCGGCCCTGGCCTCGTCGATCACCGACTTCATGCGCTGGACGATCACCGGGTAGGCCTCGCCCCAGGACGGGCGGAGCGGGTTGTAGAAGTAGCGGTAGTTGCGCGGATCGCGCAGCACCCCGAGACCCTGGCCGACCTTGCGGCCCTGCAGGAGGTTCTCCGCCTCGATCAGGCGGACGTCCTGGACGATGTCGAGGCCGAGCTTGTCGGCCAACGGGGCCGAGGTCTCCAGCGCGCGTTCGAGCGGCGAGCTGAACAGGGCGACGATGTCTCGACCGCCGACCGCCTTGGCGACCGTCTCGGCCATGAGCCGACCCGTCTCCGACAGGTGGTAGCCGGGGAGCCTGCCGTACAGGACACGGGCGGGGTTGTCCACCTCACCGTGGCGCAGCAGGTGGACGACGGTGGTTTCAGCCATGGTGGGCACAGCCTATCCGCTCATCCCCGCGCGGCGGCGGGAGCCCGTCAGCTCACGGCCCAGGCGTTCTCATGTGTCCTGCTCGCCTGGGTCAGCGCGTCCACCAGGGCCCTGATCGCGGGGCGGCGGGCGGCGTCGGTGCGCCACACGGCGTAGATGCGCCGTGACAGGCGCGGCCTGAGCGGGATCAGCTTCACGCCGGCGGGCACGCAGTCGCGGCCGAGCCTGGGCACGATCCCGCAGCCCAGGCCGGCCGCCACCAGGGCGAGCTGGGTCGGGTACTCGTCGGCCATGCAGGCGATCACCGGCTCGATCGAGGCGTTGCGCAGTGTGAAGACCAGCCAGTCGTGGCAGACGGTGCCCGGCGAGGAGCTGACCCACTGGTTGCCGCGCATGTCGGCCAGCTCCAGCTCCTTCTTGCCGGCCAGCGGATGGCCGGCGGGCACGGCCGCGTCGGCGATGTCGTCGATCAGCGTGGCCTTGGACAGGCCGTCGGGCATGGCCATGGGCCGGTTGAGCCAGTCCTGGATGACGCCCAGGTCCAGCTCTCCCCTGGCGACCTCGCGCATGACCCGTTCCGGCTCGCGTTCGTTGAGCTGGATCCACAGGTCGGGGTGGCGTTCGCGGAGCGCGACCAGCGCGCCCGGCATGAGGCCGCGGGCGGCGGTGGGGAAGGCGCCGATGTTGAGGCGGCCGACGACCTCGCCGCGCAGCGCCTCGAAGTCCGCCTCGGCGGTCTCGACCAGGGCGAGGATGCGCTCGGCGTGCTCGGCGAGCAGCCCGGCGGCGTCGGTCAGCCGGATGCCTCGGCCGTTGCGCTCCATGAGCCTGGCCCCGGTCTCGCGTTCCAGCTTGGCGATCTGCTGCGACACGGCCGACGGGGTGACCATGAGCGCGTCGGCCGCGGCGCCGACCGACCCGTAGACGTGCACGGCGTGAAGTGCCTTGAGCCGGTTCAGGTCCAACATGTAAGCAAGTCTAAACCGTTTAGCGTAGAAAGTCTCGCTTGTGCTTGATTGTGTAGCGGAAGAAAATAAATGCATGCGAATCATCAAGGCGAAGAAGCAGCAGCCCGAGTCCACCTCCTACCTCAAGGTGCTGGCCGAGCAGGCGCGCGAGCAGCGCATCCGCTACCAGAAGCCCACCCGCTGAGCCAGACTCAACCGAGAGCGGCGGCAGCGGCCTTCGCCGCCGCGGGAAGCGCCTCCGCGACCCGGCTCAACGCCTCGTCGTCGTGCGCCGCGGACAGGAACCACGCCTCGTAGGCCGAGGGCGGCAGATAGACGCCCTGGTCGAGCATGGCGTGGAAGAACGCGGTGAACGCGGCCGTGTTCTGCGACTTGGCCTCGGCGAAGTTCGTCACCTCCGCGTCCGTGAAGAAGATCGAGAACAGGTTCCCCGCCCGCTGCAGCCGGTGCGGCACGCCCGCCGCGGTCAACGCCTCGGTGGCGGCCCGCCCCACGGCCAGCGCGGCGGCGTCGACCCGCCCGTAGGCGGCGGCGTCGAGAGCGCGCAGCGTGGCCAGGCCGCCCGCGCAGGCCAGCGGGTTGCCCGACAGCGTGCCCGCCTGGTAGACGGGACCCTCCGGCGCCAGGAACGCCATGACGTCGGCACGGCCGCCGAACGCGGCCGTCGGCATCCCGCCGCCCATGACCTTGCCGAACGTCATCAGGTCGGCCTCGACCGGGTCGAGGCCGAACCAGCCGGCCGGGGAGACCCTGAAGCCGGTCAGGACCTCGTCCACGATGAGCAGCGCCCCATTGGCCGTGCACAACTCGCGCAGGCGCCTGTTGAAGCCGTCGCGCGGCGGCACGACCCCCATGTTGGCCGGGCACGCCTCGGTGATGACGCAGGCGATCTCCGCCGAGGCGAACGCCTCCTCGACGGCCTCGACCGAGTTGTACGGCAACACGATCGTGTCGGCCGCCGACGCCCCCGTGACGCCCGGCGTGTCGGGCAGCCCGAACGTCACCACCCCCGACCCCGCCGAGGCCAGCAGCGCGTCCACGTGCCCGTGGTAGCAACCGGCGAACTTGATCACCTTGGACCGCCCGGTGAACCCCCTGGCCAGGCGCACGGCGCTCATGGTCGCCTCGGTGCCGGAACTGACCAGCCGCACCTTCTCGACCGGCGCCACCCGGGAGACGATCTCCTCGGCCAGCTCGACCTCGCCAGGGGTGGCGGTGCCGTAGGAGAACCCGTGGGCCATCGCCTCGGAGACGGCCTCGACGACCGCGGGGTGACGGTGGCCGAGGATCATCGGACCCCAGGAGCAGACCAGGTCGACGTAGGTGTTGCCGTCCACGTCGGTGATGTAGGGGCCCTGGCCGGAAGCCATGAAACGCGGCGTGCCGCCCACCGCGCCGAACGCGCGGACCGGGGAGTTGACACCGCCTGGGACGACCTGGCGGGCACGGGCGAACAGGGCCTCGGAGTTCTGTGTACGGCTCACCGGTCCAGGTTAGCCGCGAACAGGCCCGCCCCCCTCAGTCGGCCAGCCACTCCAGGATGCGCAGCGGATCGGGCAGCGGCCGACCGTCCGGGGGCCGCAGCCACGACACGGGCTGCCCCGTGGGCAGCGTCGAGGGCGGCGCCAGGACATAGCTGTCACGGCAGTGCCAGCGCAGCCCAGGCGTGTCATCGATGGTCGCGGGGTCGCAGTCGAGCTGGCACGACCACCACTCGTCCTCGTCCTCCGGATTGCCTCGGGTGGCCACGTAAAACAGAACCCGGTCGCCGTTGGCGGCGACCGGGCCAGGGTGAGCTCCGGCGGAGTCGATGCGGGTCAGGGCCGACAGGCCGGCGGCGAGCGGTACGTCGAAGACGTCGAACACGCGGCCCGTGGGCAGAATCACATTGGCCTCAGGCTCGACCTGCCACCAGCGCGTGAGCAGATTGGCGTCCGTCGTGGCCTGCATGTGCCAGGCGGGCGAGAGCGGATGCGCGCCCGGGTTGGGACAGCCGAGGCGGTCACAGGAGCAGGAGCGCCGCCCGTGACGCAGCGGGTACGCGCCGGGCACGGTGGGCCACCCCAGTGCGGCGTATTCGAGCACGGAGCCGATGCGCGTCGGCCGCGACCGCTTTTTGGTACGCCGAGCCAGTGGTACCCCCACCATGGTGTCTCCCGTCGAGTCCCAGTGCCTGAGGAGGTCCCGGCTCCCGGGCGGAACGCACGCACACGCGGGACACACCAGCACTTGTTATCGCACTCTAACGCACACGCCTCACGAGTTAACGGGAAACCGTTCCTCAATCAGGTCCAGGGGGTGGGTCGTGGACTCCACGTCCCTGGCACTGCGCGCATCCCGAACGGTTTTGGGTGCGCTGGTCGCCCGCGTTCCTTGGGGGTTCCCTGCCCGGGGGCGTGCATCGTGTGCACGTTCCGTGACGGGGCGGCGGGTTTCCTCACACCCTCGGTCACCTGGTCCGGCCTGGGCGGTCCGATGCCCGCGACGATCGCTCTGGTCGTCGCGGGGCGGTGCCGTCCGTCGCCGGATCGGGTGGCCGAGGGCGCGTCGTGCGATGGCGATGCTCGCCGCATCGTGCCGGGTGACGGTGCGGCGCAGCGTGTCAAGGGGCTGCTGCCAGTGCTGGGCGCCCCACTTCGAGGTGTAGGCCGGATCGACGGCCACGATGGACACGCCCGACACTGCGGCCATCGACACGAGCCGAGCTTTGAGTTTGCCGGAGATCAGCTGCCGGAACCGCTTCCTGCGGCCGTGCTTTTCGCGAGTCTTTTCGGCGGTGAAGTCGAGGTCTTCGATGGCGATGGCGGTCACGCCGGCGTGTTTGGCCCAGTGCAGCAGGCGGGTAATGGCATGCCGGAGTTGCGCGTCGCGATGAGCAGCCGTACCGGACAGGTCGTAGCGAAAGCGGTGCGGATCGCCGACCGGGTTGCCGTGCCGGTCCAGCCGGTAGGCGGCGAGATGGTCGGCGTTGGTGTCCACGCCAATCACGCCATTGGCCAGCGCCGTCTCCAGCGGGACCGCCTGGACGGCGGGCCGTTGCCAGGAGGCGGTCAGATGCCAGCGGCCACGCCGCACGTCGTGGTGGATGCGGTAAGCCACAGCCCGGTTCGCGCTGACCCGGTCACGCCACTCCTCACCCCGGTGGGCGAACGTGCCCGGCCCCACCCGTTCCGGAGGGACCGGCAACGTGCCCGCCCATGAAACTGGCCGTAGATGGGGCGATCCCCTGCGCGCGGGCCCTATCCGTCAGGTTCACGAGACGAGATCTTGCAGCACTCGCGGCAGCAACACTCGCGGACACTCAATCAGCAGCAGTTGACTCCCCCCTGGGTTCAGAGCCTGCGTGCCACTTCCGTGGCCCAGTACGTGAGGATCAGGTCGGCTCCCGCGCGCTTGATCGCCACGAGGGATTCCATGATCAGGCGGTCGCGGTCCACCCAGCCGTTGGCCGCCGCCGCCTCGATCATCGCGTACTCGCCGCTGACCTGGTAGGCCGCGACCGGCACCTCGACCTCGTCGCGAACGCGGGTGATGACGTCGAGGTAGGCCATCGCGGGCTTGACCATGACCGCGTCCGCGCCCTCGGCGAGGTCGAGACGGATCTCGCGCAGCGCCTCGCCCAGCGGGCCCGCCGGGTCCTGCTGGTGGGTGCTGCGGTCGCCGAACTGCGGCGCGCACTCGGCGGCGTCGCGGAAGGGCCCGTAGAAGGCGGAGGCGTACTTGACGGCGTAGGACAGGATCGGGGTGTTGCCGTAGCCGGCGTCGTCGAGCGCGGCCCTGATCGCCCCGACCTGGCCGTCCATCATCCCGCTCGGCGCCACCATCTGCGAGCCCGCGCTCGCCTGCGCCACCGCGATCGAGGCGTAGCGCTCCAGCGTGGCGTCGTTGTCGACGTCGCCCGACGGCGTCAGGATCCCGCAGTGGCCGTGGTCGGTGAACTCGTCGAGGCAGGTGTCGGCCATCACCACGAGGGAATCGCCCACCTCGGCGCTCACGTCACGCAGCGCCACCTGCAGGATCCCGTCGGGGTCGTCGGCGGCCGAGCCTCGGGCGTCCTTGACCGCGGGGATGCCGAACAGGATCAGCCCGCCCACGCCCGCCTCCGCCGCCTCGTGGGCGGCCTTGCGCACCGAGTCGCGGGTGTGCTGCACCACGCCCGGCATCGACGCCACCGGCTGCGGCTCGGCGATGCCCTCCTTGACGAAGAGGGGCAGGATCAGGTCGGCGGCGTGCAGGCGTGTGCCGGCCACCATCCGCCGCAGCGCGGGGGTGCGGCGCAGCCGCCGGGGGCGGGCGACGGGATACTGAGCGCTCATCTGGCTCTCCTTCTGGCGCCCCGGCGGTTCTGCGAGGGCCTGCGAGGGGTGTCGCCCACGGCCAGGGCCGCCTGGCGCTGCTTGGCACCGTACTCGGCCAGCGCGGCGGCCAGGGCGGTCGCGGACGGTCTGTCGGCCATGACGTCGACCCGGAGCCCGAACTCCTCGGCCGTCTTGGCCGTCTGCGGCCCGATGACCGCGATCACCGTGACGTTGTGGGGCTTGCCGGCGATGCCGACGAGGTTGCGCACCGTGGAGGAGGAGGTGAAGAGCACGGCGTCGAAGCCGCCGCCCTTGATCGCCTCGCGGATGGGCGCGGGCGGCGGCGCGGCCCGCACGGTGCGGTAGGCGGTGACGTCGTCGCACTCCCACCCGAGCTCGGTGAGCCCGGCCACCAGCGTGTCGGTGGAGATGTCGGCCCTGGGCAGCAGCACGCGGTTGATCGGGTCGAGCATGGAGTCGTAGGGCGGCCACTCGGCCACCAGCCCCTCCGAGGACTGCTCGCCCGAGGGCAGCAGGTCGGGCTTGACCCCGAACTCGACCAGGGCCCGCGCGGTGGCCTCGCCCACGGCGGCCACCTTGAGCCCGGCGAAGGCCCGCGCGTCGAGGCCGTACTCCTCGAACTTCTCGCGCACCGCCTTGACGGCGTTGGCGCTGGTGAAGGCCACCCACTCGTAGCGGCCCGTGACCAGGCCCTTGATCGCGCGGTCCATCTGCTGCGGCGTGCGGGGCGGCTCGACCGAGATGGTCGGCACCTCCTCCGGCACCGCGCCGTAGGCGACGATCTGCTCGGACAGGCTGCGGGACTGCTCTTTGGTACGCGGCACCAGCACCCGCCACCCGAACAGCGGCTTGGTCTCGAACCACGACAGCTTGTCGCGCTGGGTCACGGCCTCGCCGACCACGATCAGCGCGGGCTCGGTGAACCCGGCGTGCTTGAGGTCGGCCTGGAGCCGGCCGAGCGTGGAGACCACGGTGTACTGCTCGGTCGTGGTGCCGCCGCTGCTGACCGCGACGGGCGTGGTGTCGGGCTTGCCACCGGCGATGAGGGCCCTGCCGATGGGCACGGCCTCGCCGATGCCGTTGTAGATCACCAGCGTGCCGCGGCAGGCGGCGTGGGAGGCCCAGTCCTGCTCCTGGGCGGCGTCGACGACCCGGAACTCGGGCACCGCCGTCGCCGCGGGGATGCCGGCGTAGGTGAGCACCCCGGTCGCGGGCGGCACACCGGGCACGATCTCGAAGTCCACCTCCGCCGCGGTGCAGGCCGCGACCTCCTCGTCGATCGAGGAGAACAACATCGGGTCGCCCTCGCACACGCGCACCACGAGCAGGCCGCCCTTGGCGAGCTTGACGTATTGTCCGCTGCGCGGCAGCGCGTCGTCGTTGACGACTTCGAGGACTTCGACGCCTTCACGGCAGTGACGCAGCAGCGCGCCCTGCGTTTCGACGTCGATCACCACCGCGTCCGCCCTGGCGAGCAGCTCGGCGGCGCGGAGCGTGAGCAGGTTGGGATCGCCAGGTCCCGCGCCCACGAACGCGACGAATCCGGAGGTTGGACTATCGGAGCTCAATGGGAATGCTCCCCCATCAATCTGTCGGCTCCTTCGGCGATCATCTCGGCCGCCAGGCGGCGGCCCAGGTTCGCAGCCTCCGAAGGAGAGCCGGCGGTGGACTTGCGGACCGCCTCGTGGCCGTCGATGGCGACGACCACAGCGGTCAGGTTCAGAGTGTGCCCGTCATCGACCGCGAAAGCACCCACCGGAGCGGAGCATCCGGCCTCAAGAGCGGACAGCACGGCGCGTTCCGCGGTCACCGCCGACCGTGTGCGCGGGTCGTCGAGCACGCTCAGGAATTTGACCAGGTCAGGACGGTCAGAGCGGCACTCAACGGCCAGCGCGCCCTGGCCAGGGGCGGGCAGCAGCTCCTCGATCTCGAAAATCTGGGAGATGTCGGCGCTGCGGCCGATCCTGGTCAGGCCCGCCGAGGCGAGCACGACCGCGTCGAGCTCTCCTGAGGTTACCTTGCCGATGCGGGTGTCCGCGTTGCCGCGGATCGGGACATACTCCAGGTCAGGGCGCAGAGCGCTGAGCATGGCGACCCTGCGGGGGGAGCCGGTGCCGACCCGGGAGCCGGGCGCGAGGTCGGCGAACTTGCAGGAGCCGACGAGCGCGTCGCGGTGGTCGTGGCGGGCGGGGATCGCGGCCAGCGTGAAGCGCGGGTCCTGCGTGGTCGGCAGGTCCTTCAGCGAGTGGACGGCGAAGTCGATCTCGTCCTCGATGAGTTTGTCGCGCAGCGCGTTGACGAACACGCCCGTGCCGCCGAGCTGCGCCAGGTGGGCCTTGGTCACGTCACCGAAGGTCGTGACGCCGACCAGCTCGACCGGCCGGCCTGTGCGCTCGGTGTAGGCGTCGGCCACCATCTGCGACTGCGTGGTCGCCATCAGACTGCGGCGGGTTCCCAGCCGCAGAGTCCCGGACGTCACAGCTCCACCTCCCTCACGGCCTCGGGCATCTTCGGATCCAGATTGAACAGCTCACGCAGCGCTTCCGCATAATGATCGCCTCCTGGGGAGGTGGCGAGCTGCTTGACACGCACAGTTGGCTCGTGAAGCAGTTTGTCGACGACTCGCCGCACGGTCATGGCGACCTCGTCCCTGGCCCGCTCGTCGAGGTCGGGCACCCGCATCAGCAGGCGGCCCAGCTCGGACTCGACCACGCCGGCCGCCTTGCTGCGCAGCGCCACCACGGTCGGGGTGACCTTGGCGGCCCGCTCGGAGTCGAGGTAGGCCCGCAGCTCCTCGGCGACCAGCTCGCGTACGGTCTGTACCGCGTCGCCTTCGCGGGAGCCGATGCCCGACTCCTGGATCGTCTCCAGGTCGACGAGCGTGATGCCGGGCACCTCGCGCACGGCCGGGTCGATGTCGTGGGGCAGCGCCAGGTCCAGCAGGAACGCCCTGCGGGTCAGCATGCCGGGGGTGATGAGGTGGCGGCCCGCGCCCGTGCAGGTGATCACGATGTCGGCGCCGGCCAGCTCGTCGGCCACGGCGGCGAACCCCACGGCCCGGCCCCCGACCGACTCGGCCAGCCGGACGCCCCTGTCGTAGGTGCGGTTGGCCACCACGATGTCGGTGACGCCGGCGCGCACCAGCGTGACGGCGGCCAGCGAGCTCATCGAGCCCGCGCCGACCACCAGGGCCCGCCGCCCGGTCAGCTCGCCCGCCAGCGCGAGCCCGGCGGAGACGAGGGAGGCGCCGTGCTTGTCGATGCCGGTGTCGTGATGGGCCCGCTTGCCGACGCGCAGCGCCTGCTGGACCAGCTCGTTGAGCACGGCCCCGACGGTGCCCTGGCGCTGGCCCAGCTTGAGCGCCTGGCGGACCTGGCCGAGGATCTGGCCCTCTCCGACGACCATGGAGTCGAGCCCGCACACCATGGAGAACAGGTGCTCGACGGCCCGCTCCTCGTAGTGCACGTACAGGTGGGGCGTCAGCTCCTCGACGGGGACGTCGGAGTGCACCCCGAGCAGGCGGCTGACCGCGGTGACGGCCGCGTGAAAGCGGTCGACCGTGACGTAGACCTCGACCCGGTTGCAGGTCGAGACCACCATGGCCTCCGCGACAGAGGGATCTTCCCGCACGTCGTGCAGGAGTTTGACGAGCGCGTCACCCGTCACCGAGACGCGCTCGAGCAGAGCCACCGGAGCGGTCCGGTGGCTGAGTCCAATAGCCAGAACACTCATTGACTTTCCACCGCCATGAGTGGCCCCCCAGCCTTGCGTTGCTCGTGGAACGCGAGAATCTGCAGTTCAATTGATAGGTCGACCTTACGGACATCGACACCGTCCGGGACGGAAAGTACAACTGGGGCGAAGTTCAGGATGCTGGTCACGCCCACGGCTATCACGCGATCGCACACTTCCTGCGCCGCTGCCGCCGGTGTCGCCAGAACCACGATCGAGACTCCACGCCGTTTGATGACGGCTTCCAGTTCGTCGATGTGCTCCACATTCAATCCCGCGATGGTGTCGCCCACGACTTCGGGGTCGGCGTCGATGAGGGTCGCCACCCTGAAGCCTCTGGAGACGAAACCGCCGTAATTGGCCAGCGCGCGGCCAAGGTTGCCGACTCCGACGATCGCCACCGCCCAGTCTTGGGTCAGACCGAGCTCGCGGGAGATCTGGTAGACGAGGTACTCGACGTCATAGCCTACGCCCCGGGTGCCGTAGGAACCCAGGTGCGAAAGGTCTTTGCGGAGCTTGGCCGAATTGACGCCCGCGGCCACGGCCAGGTCTTCTGAGCTGACGGTCGCGATGCCCCGCTCGCCCATCCCGAGCAGCGCCCGCAGGTACAACGGAAGCCTGGCGACCGTCGCCTCGGGGATACCGCGGTCGCGGGGCTGGGACGGGCTCTTCACGTGCCGGAGCTCCAGGGGACGGGCGGCTTGGGGACCGCGTGAACGGAATCGAACCGTCTTTCAGGTTAATCCCTTTGTGAACCGATGCACAAAGTCACGGCGGTACGGTTGCGCTATGCATCGCATCACGTTGCTCGGCAAGCCCGGCTGCCATCTGTGTGAGGACGCGCGAGAGATCATCGCCAGGGTGGCGGGCGAGCTGGGCGTGCCGTGGGAGGAGGTCAGCATCGAGTCCTCCCAGGAGCTCCAGGACAAGTACTGGGAGATGATCCCGGTCACGCTGATCGACGGGGTGCAGCACGACTTCTGGCGGGTCGACGAGGGCCGCCTGCGGGCCGCGCTGGACGCGTAGCTCAGAACATGACCGTCGGCAGCGGCACCACCTTGGCGGCGTTGACGTTCAGCTCGATGACGTTGGTGGCCAGCACCATGGGCTGACGCTCGTTGAGGAAGCGCTCGACGTGCGGCTGGCGCTGGTGGTCGCGGTAGGCGACCTCGTCGCGGTAGAGCTCGTAGACGATGCGCTGCAGGGGGGCCGACTTGACCGCGTGGCAGGCGTAGACGAGCGTGTCGGGCTCGCCGCGGCGCACGGCCTCGACGGTCGCCTCGGCCAGCCGGTCGAACGCCTCTCCCGCGCCGTCCACGATCGTGAAGACGGTGAGCATGCCGTAGATGCTCGGTGAGAGCTTGCCCGAGCCTTGCTGGGACTGGGCCTGTACCTGGGGCTGCGGCTGGGAGGGCGAGAACAGCTCGGCGCCGGGGTAGACGGCGCCGGTACCCGGCATGGCGTAGTCGGGCCGCTGGGGCGGCGCCTGCGCGGGCCCGCCCTGGGGTGGGGCGGCCTGCGGCGGGGCGCCGTTCATGATGTAGCCGGTCGAGGGGCCGGCGTCGGGCGGCGGCGCCATGCGGGCGGCGTAGTCGACCTCCCTGTCGCCCGCGCGGTACTCGGCGACGAGGTCGCCCAGCCCCGAGGCCCGGCGCTGCGGCGCGGGCGGGAGGTCGGCGGCGGGCCCCGGCTCGGCCCTGTGCCCCGCGGGCATCGGCGACTGCTGCCGCTCGTCGCGGTACATCGGCCGCTCGTCGCGGTGCCGCAGGGGCTCCTCGCGGCCCTGAGAGCGATCCTCACGGCGCGAAGGCCGCTGGTCGCGGTCCGGAGCGAAGTCGTCCTCGTCTTCGTCGTCATACGGCGCCAGCGGCCGCAGCACGGTGTACCAGACGGCCGCCGCGGCCACGGCGAGCAGCGCCGTGGTGAAGAACGGCGGCACCGCGAAGCGCATCGCGCCCACGAGCGCCATCCCCGACGGCACGACGACCACGACCGCGTGCAGGTTGTCGGTGTCGTACTCGTCGCCGCTGCGCCACTTGACCACCGCCACCGCGAGCATCGCCAGCATGACGAGCACGGCGATCACGTGCACGCCGATCAGCAGGTAGTTGGGGATGATCCCCCAGAAGACCGAGCCGGCGGGCAGGACCTTGGTCATCTCCGACGACTTGAGCGGGTCGAAGATCATGATGGCCGCGGAGACGATGGTCAGCGCGATGCCGAACAGCCACGACAGGAACCTGGGCGGCGCCTTCTCCGCCAGCAACTGCACCAGGCCGACGGCCAGCCAGAGCGGCGCCAGCAGCGACCCCGTCACCTGGTAGATCCGGAACGTGACGGTGCCGAACCCCATGAGGTAGCCGATGCCGATCACGGCGAGTGAAAGGCAGAGGGAGGCGACTGCAACGGTCCAGGCGATCAACCACCCCTCCGGCTCGTCGCGAAGGCGTTTGATCAGGGCCCCGGCCGCGACAGCGGCCAGAAGCGCACCGGCAAGAGCAAGGACAGCAACGAGGATCTCCATGGTGACTCCAATGCTGCCGGACGATGCGTCCCAGTTGGTAGCCGAAGGGGGAACGGGTAGGTCCAAACGGTATCTGCCGATTACACCTAGTCATGCAAGCAAGCGGTGGATTGTGGAATTTCCGGTTGATTTCTAGAGTGTTCGAGCACGCCGCACCCCTTACCCCTAGGGATACCGGATGCCTGACTCGTCGCCGTTCGCCGGGCTACTCGCGCCAGCGGTCGCTGGACCCGCCCGGGCGGGCGAGCTTGCCGTGCGCGAAGCCGGGCGCGAAGACGTGCCCGACGACGACATCCGCATGCTGGTGCTGCATGCCAAGAACGGATGCTCGGAATCCTTTGGCACGCTCTACGACCGCTACGTGGACCTCGTCTACCGCTACATCTACTTCAGAGTCGGCTCACACCCGCTCGCCGAGGACCTCACCAGCGAGACGTTCCTGCGCGCGCTGCGCAGGATCGCCGACTTCACCTGGCAGGGCAGGGACTTCGGCGCCTGGCTGGTGACGATCGCGAGAAACCTGGTGGCCGACCACTTCAAGTCCGGGCGCTACCGCCTGGAGGTCCCGACGGGCGAGGTGATCGATGTTCCGCTGGACGGCCCGCACATCCCGGAGAACGCCGTGGTCACGGCCATCATCAACGACCGGGTGCTGCGGGCCGTACGAGATCTCAATCCCGAACAACAGGAATGCGTGGTCCTGCGCTTCCTGCACGGACTCTCGCTCGCGGAAACCGCGCTGATCATGGGGAAGAAGAGTGGAGCGATCAAAGCGCTGCAATTTAGGGCCGTCCGCGCGCTGGCCAGGGCTCTCAAGCACGACCTGGCGTAACCTCCCCCATCAGCCCCTCGTTAGTCAGGTGTCACGTCCTGACCGTCAGGGAGCTGTCCATGAGTAGGGCGCGCATTCGGCGGGAGCGCGTGCTCGAGCACCTCACGGAGCTGCGGCGCCTGCCGCTCGGCGGCGCGCCGGAGCCGGCCTTCCGCGAGAAGCTGCGCGCGGAGCTGGTCTCCGGTCAGCTCACAGAGGTTATGGAGGCGCGTGAGACGCCCCCCGTACGCGGCCGTCGCCGTGCTCCTCGCAGGCGGCGGCCGCTGGTGTCCCAGCTCGCCACGTTCGGGCTGGCGGCGGGAATGATGATCTCGGCGTTCGCCACCTACCAGTCGGTGCCGGGAGACTCGCTCTACCCGCTCAAGCGCGCCGCGGAGAGCACACTCGTCCACCTGAGCACCGGCGACGCCGAACGCGGCCGGCGCGAGCTCGAATCGGCCAAGACCCGCGCCAAGGAGGTCGCCAGCCTGCTCGGCTCCTCCGACGACGGCCCGCTGGTCAGCGAGACGCTGAAGGAGATGGAGGAGTCGACGCGCGCGGGGATCAGCAAGCTGGAGCGGGCCGAACCCCGATCGCCGAAGATCGAGACTTTCGCGCACGACCAGAAGGAAGCCGTCAAACCCATGCTCAAAGAACTCACCGAGGACCAGCTCGCTCAGGCCGAGGGCTACCTGAGCTACATCGAGGGTCTGGTCGTACCCAAGTAAGCTGAGCCCCATGTGGCGGCTAATGCGACGACGACACGAGGTGGAGCCCCAGGCCGCCGGCGAGGCCGCGGCGCAGGCGGCGGCCACCGTCGCGCCGGCCAAGCCGGTCGATCCGGACATCGGGGCCGCGGCCTTCTTCGACGTCGACAACACGATGATGCGCGGAGCCTCGATCTATCACTTCGCCAGGGGGCTGGCCACGCGTGGCCTGTTCACGACCTCCGACCTGTTCAAGTTCGCCGTGGGGCAGGCGGTGTTCCGGCTGCGCGGCAACGAGAACCCCGAGCACATCGCGGTGGCCAGGGAGACCGCGCTGGCTTTCGTGGCGGGGGCCAAGGTCGACCACGTCGTCCGCCTCGGCGAGGAGATCTACGACGAGGTCATGGCCGACCGCATCTGGGGCGGCACCAGAGCGCTCGCGCAGGGCCACCTCGACGCCGGCCAGCGCGTCTGGCTGGTCACGGCCACGCCCATCGAGCTGGCCAGGGTCATCGCCCAGCGGCTCGGCCTGACCGGCGCGCTCGGCACGGTCGCCGAGACCAGCAACGGCGTCTACACCGGCAGGCTGGTCGGCGACCTGCTCCACGGGCCCGCCAAGGCCGAGGCCGTGCGGGCGCTGGCCCGCCGCGAGGGCCTCGACCTGACCAGGTGCACCGCCTACAGCGACTCGGCCAACGACCTGCCGCTGCTGTCGCTGGTCGGGCAGGCCGTGGCGATCAACCCCGACAGCGAGCTGCGCGAGCACGCCAGAAAGCACGACTGGCCGATCAAGGACTTCCGCACCGGGCGCAAGGCCACGATGGCGGCGCTGCCCATCGCCGCCGCGGTGGGTGCCGTGGCCGGCAGCGTCGCCGCGGGCATCGCCCTGCGGCGGCACTACCGCTCGCCCCAGTAGGGGCTACTTCAGCGTCGCGAAGAGCTTGTCCGCCTCGGGCTGCTTCCACTGGACCCGGTTGGGGTCCTCCGTGTAGGGCTCCCAGGGGACGATCACCAGTTTCGGGTTGACCTTCGACGTCTGCGTGGCCAGCTCGAAAATCGCCTCCAGGTCCAGATCCGTCCTGACCGACCTGCGTACCTCCGACAGGAGCGCCCTGAGCTTGCCGGGCTCGGCCCCCATGGTCCTGACCTTCTTCAACATCGCCTTCACGAGCACCTGCTGCCGCTTCATCCTGTCGATGTCGGAGCCGTCTCCGTAGTAGCGCAAACGGGCGTAGCCGAGCGCCGCCTCTCCGTCGAGATGGTTCTTGCCCGCGGGCAGCTTCAGCTTCGACATCCGGTCGTCCACCGCCTTCGGCAGCGTGATCTCCACGCCTCCGAGCGCGTCGACGATGCCCTTGAAGCCCGTGAAGTCGACCTCGACCGAGTGCTGGATGTTCAGGCCGGTCAGCTTCTCCAGGGTCTTCTTCAGGCAGGCCGCGCCCCCGCTGTTGTAGGCGGAGTTGATCAGGTCGGTCCTGGCCGGCGAGGAGGCCGAGCAGCGCGGAACGGAGACCATCGAGTCTCGTGGGATGCCGAGCACCGTGGCCTTGGTCCTGTCGGCGGGCAGGTGGACGATGACGATGGTGTCGGACCGGGCGTCGCCGTTCACCGTGCTGGCGCCGTACTTTTTGTTGCCCTCACCCTGCCGCGTGTCGGAGCCGATCAGCAGCACGTTGCGCGTGCCGCTCACGTCCACGCGCGTGCTGGCCGCGGGCGGCGCCGCCGTGGGGCGATCCTTGATCAGCACGGTCGGCACGGCGACCGCGGCGGCGGTGGCGACGGCCACGAGCCCCGCCGTCCACCAGGTGTTCCAGCGGCGCCGCGGACGGGCGCTCAGCATCCGCTCGCGCTGGCGGACGAGTGTCGCGGGCGGCTCGTGCTCGAGTTCCCTTCCGAGGTCCCTGAGCAGCTTCAGGTCGTCCATCGTCACTCCTCCTCCATGGGGTTGGCATCGCCGAGTGCGGCCCGCACCTTCCGCCTGCCCCTGTTGAGGCGGGAGCGGACGGTACCGATCGGAATGCCGAGCGCCTGGGCGACCTCCTCGTAGGTGAGATCGCCCCAGGCGATCAGCAGCAGCACGTCGCGGTCCTTGGCGGGCAGCGCCGCCAGCGCGCCGGCCAGCTCGGCCCGCACGGCCTGGGCGCTCACCCCCGCGGCCACCCGGTCGGCGGGCGATTCCACGTCGGAGTCGACGGGGGCGCGCAGGAGGGCCCGGTAGCGGGCCGCCTCCTTGCGGTGGTGCCGGGACATGAGCTTGGTCAGGATGCCGAACAGCCACGGCCTGGCGTCCGGGTAGGCCAGGTCGTAGCTCCTGCGCCGGGAGAAGGCGATCAGGAACGTCTCGCCGACGAGGTCCTCGGCGGGCTCGGGACCGAGGCGTTTGGAGACGTACCTGTAGAGCATGGCGGAGTAGCGGTCGAAGAGCTGGGCGAACGCCTCGGGATCAGTCCACGAGGCGCTCACCAGCTCCGAGTCCGCACCCCTGGTGGCGGGTTGCGTGATCATCTCCGCCCTTCTGTGGGGGATCGGTCACGTATGTCTTGCCGCAACCCGCCCGCCGGGTTCACAGCTCCTTGAGCGAGCCTCCGTCGACCGCGAAGTCGGCCCCGGTCGTGCTGCCGGAACGCGGCGAGGCGAGCAGGACGATCGCGTCGGCGACCTCCTGTGGGTGGATGAGCCGCCCGGTGGTGAGCTTCATCATGGTGGGGGCGACCTCGGTGATCACGCTGTCCCTGTCGGAGCCCACCATGCCCGCGAAGACCTCGGCCGCGCCGCCGTCCTTGGTCCACCAGTCGGTGAGCACCGGGCCGGGCGTCACCGTGTTGACCCTGACGCCCTGGGGGCCGAACTCCTCGGCGACGGCCTTGCCGACCTGGTTGACGGCCGCCTTGGCGGCGCCGTAGTCGACGTTGATGGCGCCGGGCTGGCGGGCGATGGTGGAGGAGACGTTGACGATCGAGCCGCCGCCCCGCTCGACCATGATCGGCACGGCGGCGCGGATCATGCGGACGAGCGAGAACAGGTTGAACTCGAACATCGCCCCCCAGTCCGCGTCGTCCGGCGTCATGAACCCGGCCCTCGGCAGCGTCACGCCGGGCGGCGGGCCGCCGGCGTTGTTGACCAGGATGTCCAGCCCGCCGAACTCCTCGACGGCCCGCGCCACGACCTCGGCGGGCGCCTGCGGGTCCATCAGGTCGACGGCCACGTGCACGACCTTGCCGGGCCACTCGGCCGAGGCGGTGCGCGAGGCCGCCACGACGTGGGCGCCCTCCTCGGCCAGGGTGCGGGCGACGGCCAGGCCGATGCCCTTGGACGCGCCGGTGACGACGGCGACGCGGCCGGAAAGCTGAAGATCCATGGGTTTCCCCTTCGGTGTTCCGCCAATTCTCACGGAGAACACCGGCGCGACCCCATGGGTTGCGCCCCGGTCACAGGAACGGCGGGAAGGCGTGCCCCCTGCGCAGCCGCAGCTCGTTGAGCATCTGCTGGATGACCTCGCGCACGTGGTCGGTCAGGTTGAACACCAGCATCGGATCGTCGGCCGCCGACGGCTCGTAGTCGTCGGTGCGGATCGGCTCCCCGAACTCGATCATCCACTTGGACGGCAGCGGCACCAGGCCGAGCGGCCCGAGCAGCGGGAAGAACGGCGTGATCGGCAGGTAGGGCAGGCCGAGCAGCCGGGCGAAAGACTTCAGATCGCCGATCTTGGGATAGATCTCCTCGGCGCCCACGATGGCGGTCGGCACGATCGGCACCCCCGCGCGGATGGCCGAGGCCACGAAGCCGCCGCGGCCGAAGCGCTGCAGCTGGTAGCGCTCGGAGAACGACTTGCCCACGCCCTTGAACCCCTCGGGGAACACCCCGACCAGCTCGCCCTTGCGCAGCAGCCGGTCGGCGTCCTCGGGGCAGGCCAGCGTGTGGCCGGTCTTACGCGCCAGGTGGCCGAGCACGGGAAGCTGGTACACCAGGTCGGCGCCGAGCAGCCGCAGCGCCCTGTGCGCCTCGTCGTGCAGGGCCACCTGCAGCATCAACGCGTCGAGCGGGAGCGTGCCCGCGTGGTTGGCGACGATGAGCGCGCCGCCCTCGTCGGGGATGTTCTTCAGCTCGACGGCCTCGGCCCGGAACCACTGGTTGTAGAGCGGCCTGATCAGCTCCAGCATCACCTTGTCGGTCAGCTCGGCGTCGTAGCCGAACTCGTCGACCTCGTAGTCGCCGGTGACGCGCCTGCGGACGAAGGCCAGAAGCTTGGCCAGGGGTTCGGGCTCCTGCTCGGCGAAGGAGGGCGCCGAGCTGATCGGGATCACGCGGGGCCGCGATTGGGGAAGACTCAACTCCGCACACCTCCGACCGGGCTCAGGCTCCTCGAACGCAGGTAGTCGTCGAAGGCCGCCCCCGTCGTGAACTTGGGCTTCCAGCCGAGCGCGGCCTCCAGCCTGCCGGTGTCGACGACACGGCCGTGGCTCATCAGCCTGAGCTGCTCGGGTGAGTACTCGACCAGCCCGGTCCTGCGCGCGGCGCCGCCCAGCACCTTGAAAGCGGGCGAGATCAGCGGCAGTGACAGCCGCCCCGCCCTGCGCACGCACTGCGACAGCAGCAGCACGCCTGCCCCGGCCACGTTGAACGTGCCGGGGTGGTCCTCGGTCGCCATCCGGCGCAGCACCTCGACCGCGTCGTCCTCGTGGACGAACTGCAGCCTGGGGTCGAAGCCGAACACGGTCGGCAGCACCGGCTGGGTGAAGTAACGCGTCAGCGGCGAATCGACGCCTGGGCCCATGAAGTTGGCGAAGCGCAGCAGCGACACCGTCACGTCGGGACGGCGCCGGCCGAAGCCGCGCACGTAGCCCTCCACCTCGACCGCGTCTTTCGCGTAGCCGTGGCTGGGGCTGTCGTGCGGCTCCAGGTCTTCGGTGAAGACCGCGGGGTCTCGTGGGGACGAACCGTAGACGGCGGTGGTGGAGCGCACCACCACACGTCGCACGGTCGCCGACCGCTGGCAGGCACCGAGCAGTTGCATGGTGCCGATGACGTTGTGCTCCTTCATCGCCGACCTGCCCGCGCTCCGTGAAGGGGCGCTGACCAGACTCATGTGCACAACGGTGTCGATGTCCGCCGCCGCGAGCACCTGGGCGATGTCAGGGCTGCGCAGATCGACCCGGACGAACTCTGTCCGTCCCATGGAGATGCCGCCGTCTCGCGTCAGCGAGGGGGGCGGCATGGTGTCGACTCCGATGACTCGGCTGATGTCCGGGTCGGAAGCCAGAACGCTCGCCACCCGGGCGCCGATGTGGCGCGAGACCCCGGTGACAAGCACGGTGTGGGTCATCAGCGCCTCGCAGCCGCGTTGGTTACTTCTTGTTACGCCGCTGGATGCGCGTCTTCTTGAGCAGCTTGCGGTGCTTCTTCTTCGCCATCCGCTTGCGACGCTTCTTGATGACAGAGCCCACGGGACCCCCAGGTACTGATAGCACGACTGAACCGGAGTGCGAGCGCACACCGGCTCACAGACTACCGGCGATCGACGGTAGATCGCCCCTTGGGGGGTGAGAGCCCGGTCGCGCCTCACGGCGGCCGGGCCCCTCCCTCGACCGAATTCACGACACGACCTCGCGTGTCGCTACTTCAACCTGCCTCGATGTAGGCCTCCCGCAGATAGTCGTGCACCGCCTGCTCGGGCACTCTGAACGACCGGCCTACTCGGATGGCCGGCAACTCGCCAGAGTGGACGAGCCGGTACACCGTCATCTTGGACACCCTCATGACCGTCGCGACTTCTGCCACGGTCAGGAACTTCACCTCACTGAGAGGTCTTTCGCCTGCACCCATCGGACGCCTCTTCCGCACGTGTTTCCGGGTTATCCCCACTGGTGCCATTGCTCACGCACGTGTACTGCCGTCAGCGTAAGTCGGGACTCCGAGTGCGCAAACCCCCTATTTTCTCAGTCGACGGAGCCACCTGTCAGCCGAACCAGCGAAATCGCTGGCCAGCAGCCGGGCCGAGCACCTCACCTGGACGTTGGAACTGTCCAAGTTGCCACACATAAGAGTCTCCGGAGCCCCATCAAAAGTTGGCAAAGGGACAGCGAGCCCCTTGGAATGCAGGCGCGAAAAGACAGTATGGGGATGACCGAATTCGACTCAAAGGGCTCGTGAGACTTGAGTGACCAATCTGTCGGTCAGCGGAGCGTAATAACGCGGTAGCACATTGTCGTCAAGTGGCACGACCACGTCAATCTTGCCTTCCGCCTCCCCGACGAACAGCCCGGGGTCGTTGCTGTCGGCGAAGGCGACCGTCGGCGCGCCCGCCTCACCGGCCGCTCCCGCCCAGCCGTGGTCGGCGATCACGAGGTCGGGCAGCCCCCCGTCGAGCGCGCCGAGCATCTGCCGCATCGGGGCGGCGTCGTGGGTGTGCACGAAGCCGCCCCGATCGTCGAGCATGGCGATGTCCTGGAGATAGCGGATCTTGCGCGGGCGGCTGAACCCCTCGGTGTAGGTCCAGTCCTCCGCCGGCGTCAGCAGCACCGCGCCGTGGCGGGCGCACAGGGCGGCCAGCGGCAGGTGGATGGCGAGCAGGCCGGTCGGGTGCCCGGTCGCGAACAGCACGCGCGGGCTCCGCCGCGTCAGCACCCCGGCGACGCGCTCGGCCATGGCGTCGATCGCGTCGATCGTCAGGTCGGGGTCGATGGTGTCCTGGCCCCAGCGGTGGCCGGGGTCGGCGACCACGCCCGCGGACTTGGCCATCAGCGCCAGGATGTCGCGGTAGGACCACGGCTGGTCGAAGGTCAGCCCCAGCCGGTAGTAGGCGTCGCCGTTGGCCAGCGAGCTGTAGTGGTCGAGGTTGTTCTCGCGGGAGGTCGCGACGTCGCCGGCGATGCGGCTGTGGACAAGGTGCTCACGGAGTTGGTCGCGGCTCAGCACTGCTTCTTCCTCGGACTAGGGCATCGGGTCGAGGCCGTGCAGGGGGAACACCGCGTTTCGGGTCGCCATGACCGCACGGTCAATGGGGTCCGCTGGGTCATAACCACCGGATAGGTCCTGAAATTCCGGATTTCGACCGTCCGTCATGCTGAGCGGCGGCGCCTCGCCCGTCCGCTCCCTGACGAACCGCCGCCACTCCTCGGTCGTCGGCGTGGCCGGATCGACGGGATGCCCGGACAGCTCGGCGATGAGGTGCGTCCAGGCCCTCGGCACCACCTGCACCAGCTCGTAACCGCCGCCGCCCGTGGCGATCCACCGGCCGCCCGCCGTCTCGTGGGCCAGGCGGTGCAGGGCGGCGTAGGCGGCCCGCTGGCCGTCGAGGCTGAGCATCAGGTTGGCGAGAGGGTCGAGCGCGTGGCTGTCGCAGCCATGCTGGGTCACCAGGATCTCGGGCTCGAACTCGCGCAGCAGCGGCGGCACGACCGCGTGGAAGGCCCGCAGCCAGCCGGCGTCGCCGGTGCCCGCGGGCAGCGCGACGTTGACGGACGTGCCCTCGGCCCCCGTCTCCTCGGGGAAGCCGGTGCCGGGGAAGAGCGTGCGCGGGCTCTCGTGCAGGCTGATCGTCAGCACCCGGGGGTCGTCGTAGAACACCGTCTGCACGCCGTCGCCGTGGTGCACGTCGACGTCCACGTACGCGATGCGCCCGGCGCCCTGACGCAGCAGCCAGGCGATGGCCAGCGCCGGATCGTTGTAGACGCAGAAGCCGCTGGCCGAGGCGGGCATCGCGTGGTGCAGCCCGCCCGCGACGTTGACCGCGTGCTCGGCCGCGCCCTCCCACACCGCGCGGGCGGCGGCCAGCGAGGCGCCGGCGATCAGCGCGGAGGCCTCGTGGACGCCCGCGAAGGCGGGGTTGTCGGCCGTGCCGAGCCCCGCGGAGAGGTCGGGCAGACCGGAGGCGGACACGCGTTTGACGGCCTCGACGTAGTCGCGCTCGTGCACCATGGCCAGCTCGTCGTCGGTGGCGGGATCGCAGCCGGCCACCTCGACCTTGTCGAGGACGCCGAGCTCGCGGGCCAGCGCCATCGTCAGCTCCACCCTGACGGGGGCGAGCGGATGGCTCGGGCCGAAGTTGTACGAGGTCAGAGCGTCGTCCCAGATCACCCGTGCCGACCGGCTCATGCCCATCCCTTCGCGCGCTGGCTCGCCTTGCGCCGACGTTACCGCAGCGCAGACCCCTCGTTGTAGCCCGGGTTCCACGCACCCAGTCCCGATATTTCGTGGCTTATGGTTTCTAGCGTGCGCGTGGCGCGAACCTTTCTCAAGATCGTGCGTTACTTCCGACGCCCCAGGGTCTTCGACACGGCGCTGGTGATCGTCCTGGCCGTCCCCGCCGTCGTCGCGTTGATCATCATGTTCGCCGGCGACGGTGTCCAGACGGTGCCGGCGATGGCGTACTACCTGGCCGCGACGGCGGTCCTGCTCGCCCGGCGCAGGTGGCCGACCGCGGTCGCCGTCGTGGTCTCCGCGCTCTACCTGGTGAGCGACCTGGCGGGGCTGACCGTGTCCGTCAACATCCTCGCCTTCATCGCCCACTACAGCCTGGGCCGCTACACGGCGGGGCGCAGGACCGCGCTCGTCACGGGGGCGCTGGTCATCGCCTACGGGTTGGAGCTGGAGCTGACCCAGCAGGGTACGGGCAGCGGGGTGATGGGGCTGTTCGCCGTCGGCGTCCCCGTGGGCGCCGGCCTGATCGTCCGGCTCAGGGCCGAGCTCGACGAACGCGGCAAACGCGACGCGGCCGACGCCGCCGTACAGGCCGAGCGCAGGCGCATCGCCAGAGAGCTGCACGATGTCGTCGCCCACCACATCACGGTGATCAACGCCCTGGTCGGCGGCGCGCGGGCCACGCTCCCGCCGGAACAGGAGGTCACCAGGAACGCGCTGGAGAGCGCCGAGCAGACCGCCCGCCAGGCCATGACGGAGATGCGCCGCCTGCTCCAGGTGCTGCGCGCCGACGGCAACGAGGGGCCCGACGCGGCGACGGGCGTGGGCGCGGACCGCCTGCCCGCGCTGATCCAGGAGGCCAGGTCCGCCGGGCTGCCCGCCAGCCTGAAGGTCACCGGGGAGCCGGTCGAGCTGCCCGCCGCCGTGGACCACGCCGTCTACCGGATCGTCCAGGAGGCGCTGACCAACACGCGCAAGCACGCGGTCAGCGCCAGGGCCAGCGTCCGCCTGGCCTACGAGCCCGCCGCCGTCGAGGTCGAGGTGGTCGACGACGGGCTGGCCGAGCAGAGCGCGGCGCCGGGGTTCGGGCTCGGCGGCATGGCAGAACGAGTGGCGCTCTGCGGCGGCCAGCTGTCTACTGGTCCCCGTCCAGAAGGAGGTTTCCGCGTGCACGCCCGTCTCCCCTTGGAGCAACCATGATCAGGGTTCTGCTGGCCGACGACCACGCGCTGGTCCGCAAGGGCTTCCGGCTGATGCTCGACGCCCAGCCCGACCTGGAGGTGGCCGGCGAGGCCGGTGACGGCGAGCAGGCGGTGACCATGAGCAGGCGGCTGCGCCCCGACGTGGTGCTCATGGACCTGCACATGCCGGTCATGGACGGCGTGCGCGCGACCGAGCTGATCACCGCCGAACTGCCGAAGGTGCGGGTGCTCGCGCTGAGCACGTTCGACCTGGACGAGAACGTGGTCGCGGCGCTGCGGGCGGGCGCCGACGGGTTCCTGCCCAAGGACGTCTCGCCCGAGGAACTGATCGAGGGCGTGCGCGTGGTGCACCGCGGCGAGTCGGCCGTCGCGCCGCGCCTGCTGACCCGGCTCATCGGCACCTTCGTCCGCGCCTCCCGCGCGCGGGCGGTGCCCGCCGAGCTGAGCGGGCTGACCGAGCGCGAGCGGGAGATCCTCGTGCTGATCGCGCGCGGCCGCTCCAACACCGAGATCGCCGCCGACCTGGGCGTCTCCCCCTCGACCGTCAAGAACCACGTGACGAGCCTGTTCGCCAAGATCGGCGTCAGGGACCGCGCCCAGGCCGTGATCGTCGCCTACGAGGCGGCGCTGATCCAACCTGGAGCGTAGGACCAGGCTCCCAGAGCCTCGCGGGGAAAACGGTTCTCCAGCAGGAAGAGACCCGGCTCCCGCGACGGCAGGCTTGGCCCATGACCGCGATTCGGGCAATGAACCTGAGCAAACGCTACGGCTCCACCACGGCCGTCGCGGACCTGTCGTTCGACGTCGAGCCTGGTCAGGTGACCGGCTTCCTCGGCCCGAACGGGGCGGGAAAATCCACGACCATGCGGATGATCCTCGGGCTCGACCGGCCGTCGGGCGGCTCGGTGCTCGTGGACGGGCGTCCGTACCACGAACTGAAGCACCCCCTGCGTAAAGTGGGCGCGCTGCTGGACGCCAAGGCCGTGCACGGCGGGCGCAGCGCCCGCAACCACCTGCTGGCCATCGCCCAGAGCAACGGCATCCCCGCCGGCCGGGTGGAGGAGTCGCTGGAGGCCGTAGGCCTGCGGGAGGTGGCCAGGCGGCGGATCGGCGGGTTCTCACTCGGCATGTCGCAGCGGCTGGGCATCGCCGCCGCGCTGCTCGGCGACCCGGAGATCCTGATCTTCGACGAGCCGGTCAACGGGCTCGACCCGGACGGCATCCTGTGGATCCGCACGTTCATGCGCGACCTGGCCGCGGAAGGACGCGCGGTCTTCGTCTCCAGCCACCTGATGAGCGAGATGGCTCAGACCGCCGACCACCTGGTCGTGATCGGCAAGGGCAGCCTCATCGCCGACACGAGCGTGGAGGAGTTCATCGGGCGCAGCTCCCAGGGGTACGTGCGGGTGCGCTCGCCCCGGCTGGCCGAGGTGGCCGACCTGGTCAAGGTGGGCGACCTGCGCACCGACCACCTGCGGGTGACCGCGATGAGCACGCTGGAGATCGGCACCCTGACCGCGCGGGCCGGGATCCCGCTGGAGGAGCTGACGTTCGTGCAGCCCTCGCTCGAAGCGGCCTACATGGAGCTCACCAAGGACAGCCTGGAGTACACCTCATGATCGACATCCTCAGGTCCGAATGGACCAAGATCCGCTCGGTTCGCTCGACGGTGTGGACGCTGGCCGTCACGGCCCTGCTGATGGCAGGCATGGGCGCGCTGGCCGCCACGGCGTCCGCGGACTCCATGCCCCGGCCCGTCCCCGGAGCCCAGGCCGTCATGATGAGCCTGACCGGCGTCATGCTCGCGTCGTTGCCCATGGCGACGCTGGGCGTGCTGGTGATCTCCGGCGAGTACCGCACGGGCGGCATCCGCACCTCGCTGATGGCCGTGCCGCAGCGGCTGCGCCTGCTCACAGGCAAGGTCGCGGTGTTCACCGCCACGGCGCTGGTCGTCTCCACGATCGCCGCAGCCTCCTCGGTCCTCATCGGCCTGCTGATCATCGGCCCGGCCTCGGTCGAGCCGGGCGCGGTGGCGCAGGGGGTGGCCGGCGCGAGCCTCTATCTGACCGCGTGCGGGCTGTTCGGGCTGGGGCTGGGCACGCTGATCAGGCACACGCCCGGCGCGCTCGTGTCGGCCATCGCGCTGATCCTGGTGCTGCCCACGATGGCGAGCCAGCTCCCTGGCCGGTGGGGCGCGAGCGTGGCCGAGTACTTCACCACGAACGCCGGCCTGCTCGTCGTGTCCGGCCGCAGCAGCGCCACCCTGGGGCCGTGGAGCGGGTTCGCCGTCTACCTCGCCTGGGTGGCCGTGGCCATGGTGGCGGGGGCCGTGCTGCTGCGCCGCCGCGACGCCTGACGCGCCCCGCCTCGACGGCCTCGGGGGGCACGCGTCCGGCTGGGCGACGCGGGGGCGTCAGCCGGAGGCGAGCTGCCTGCCGCGGTCGCGGGCGGCCTCGATGGCGGCCAGGAACGCCGCGCGTACGCTGTGGCGTTCCAGCTCCGCGATGGCGGCGATGGTCGTGCCGCCCGGCGAGGTCACGGCCTCGCGCAGGATCACCGGGTGCTCGCCCGAGTCGCGCAGCATCACCGCGGCCCCGACGATGGACTGGGTGACCATGTCGAGCGCGGCGGCGCGCGGCATGCCGAGCAGGATGCCGGCATCGACCATGGCCTCGACCAGGTAGAAGAAGTAGGCGGGGCCGCTGCCGGAGAGCGCGGTGGCGGCGTCCTGCTGCGACTCGGGGATGCGCAGCACCTTGCCGACGGGCTTGAGCAGGCCCTCGGTGAGCTTGAGATGCTCCTCGTCGGCGTGCGCGCCCGCCGAGATGACGCTCATCGCCTCGTCGAACCTGATCGGCGTGTTGGACATCACCCTGACCACCGGCACCTCGACCCCGAGCCGCTGCTCCACGAACGACGTCGTGATGCCGGCGGCGGCGGTGATCACCAGGCGGTCGGCCGGCACGTAGGGGGCGATCTCGGCCAGGAGCGTGGCCATGTCCTGCGGCTTGACGGCCAGGACGAGGGTGTCGGCCACCTTGGCCGCCTCAGCGTTGGAGACGGTGCGCACGCCGTAGGTCTCGCGCAACGCCTGCGCCCGCTCGGCCCTGCGGGCGGTCGCCATGATGTCGTCCGGCTTGAACCCGGCGCGCAGCAGCCCGGACAGCAGGGCCTCTCCCATCTTGCCCGTGCCCAGAATCGCAATCATCCTGGCAGCTTATCCGCTAGCCGCGCGAGGCCAGCGACCTGAGGAAGAAGGCCAGGTTGCCGGGGCGTTCGGCCAGGCGGCGCATGAGGTAGGCGTACCAGTCGGAGCCGTAGGGGACGTAGACGCGCACGCGGGAGCCGAGCCCGGCCAGGCGGACCTGCTCGTCGGGGCGCACGCCGTGGAGCATCTGGTACTCGAAGCCGGTCGCGTCGCGCCCGTCGAGCACGGCCAGGGTGGAGGCGATGCGCAGCAGCCTGGGGTCGTGGGTGGCCACCATGGGGTAGCCGGTGCCGGCCATGAGGATCTTCAGGCATCGTACGAACGACAGATCGATGTCGGACGCCCTGCGATAGGCCCCAGGGGCGGTGTAGGCCCCCTTGCACAGGCGCACGCGGGCCCCGCCGAGCTTCTCGCAGCGCTCCAGCGAGTCGGGCAGGTAGGCCTGCACCACCACGCCCACGTCGGGGTGGTCTCTGCGCAGCGCGGTGTGCACGGAGTGGAGCCCGGCGATCGTGTCGTGCTCTTCGGCGTCGAGCGTCACCGTGACGTCCTTGGCCGCGGCGGCCCGGCAGATGGCGGCGGCGTGGTCGTGGGCGACCTGCTCGGACAGCCGCAGCCCGAGCGCGGTGAGCTTGACCGACACGTCGGCGCCCGGAGGCAGCAGGTCGAGCAGCGCCAGGTAGTCGGCGACGGCCCGCTCGGTCTGCGCCCTCTCGGTCACCTCCTCACCGAGGTGGGCGGCGCTGACGAGCAGGCCCACACGGGTCAGCCCGGCGACCGCGGCGCCGATGTCGTCGGCGACGTACCGCCTGACCACGTCCGCGGTCAGCGGCGAGGTGGTGACGAGCCGTTCGGCGTGTCGGCTCTTGGAAATGGCGAGCAGGGCCTGACGGAGCACGTGCACCACACTAGCCCGGCGCAGCGCTGAACCGCGGGCCTGGTTGATCCGTCGTATGGGTATGCGGACAACGACAGCGACTCTTCTGGCCGGATGTCTGGCGCTCGTGACGAGTTGCGGCACGGCCCAGCCATCCGAGCGCCTGGCCGCCCCTCCGGCCCCTGCCCAGCCCCCGGCCGTGGCCAACCCTGTCACCACCACACCCACGCCCTCGAACGAGCCCAAGCCGGTCAAGCCGGTGGGCGACGCGATCAACGTTCACAAGGTCCGCTGGACCAAGGCCAAGGCGCTGGACAAGGGCAAGAAGATCCAGCTCACCTGGTGGTCCGGCGTCGAGCCGTGCACGGTTCTCGACCGCGTCAAGGTCAAGGAGAGCGCCAAGAAGGTCACGATCACGCTCTACGAGGGCACTGCGCCCAAGGCCAAGAACGTGTCCTGCATCATGATCGCGATCCAGAAGAGCACCACGGTCAAGCTCAGGAAGCCTCTCGGCAAGCGCACCCTTGTGGATGGTTCTAAATAGAAATGTCCAACATCGGACACCTCTGATGACAACTGATCGATTTGTTGCGATACATCGATCAGGCACCGGAGGCGTGGGGGCGTCGATGGTGATGCCGCGCTTCCCAGGGGGTCCCGGTGGAACGGCTTGGTCGCGCCCTGTCCTCGCTCCTGCTCGTCTTCGTGTGTTCGATCGTGCTGACGAGCGGGCCCGCTCAGGCACTGCCCGCCGCCTTCCAGCGGCAGATCGTCTTCAGCGGGCTGAACCATCCGTCGAACATCGAGTTCTCCCCGGACGGGCGCGTGTTCGTGGCGGAGAAGAGCGGGCTGATCAAGGTCTTCGACTCACTCACCGACACGACGCCGGCGACGTACGCGGACCTGCGCACCCGCGTGCACAACTTCTGGGACCGCGGCCTGCTCGGGATGGCCCTGCACCCGAACTTCCCCGCCGACCCGCGCCTGTACGTCCTGTACTCCTATGACGCCGTCCCCGGCGGCACGGCCCCGCGCTGGGGCGCACCGGGCGGCACCGACGACCCCTGCCCCAGCCCGCCCGGCGCCACGAACGACGGCTGCCTCATCACCGGCCGTCTGTCGGTGATCTCGCCGACGGGCGCCGAGACCCCGCTGATCACCGACTGGTGCCAGCAGCATCCCAGCCACTCCGTCGGCGACCTCCAGTTCGGCCCCGACGGCATGCTGTACGCCACCGGCGGCGACGGCGCCAGCTTCAACTTCGCCGACTACGGCCAGGACAACCTGGTCAGCTCCGACATCACCCCCGACAACCCGTGCGGCGACCCGCCCTCACCGGTCGGCACCGCGCTGTCGCCGCCCGGCGCGGAGGGCGGCGCACTGCGCTCGCAGGATCTGCGCACCAACGGCGACCCGACCGGCCTCGACGGCTCCCTGATCCGGATAAATCCGAACACGGGGGCGGCGGCCACCGGCAACCCCAACGCCGGCAGCCCCGACCCGAACACCGCCAGGATCGTCGCCACCGGCCTGCGCAACCCGTTCCGCATCACCAACAGGCCCGGCACACCGGAGATCTGGCTCGGCGAGGTCGGCTGGAACAGCTTCGAGGAGATCAACCGCGTCACCGACCCGACCTCCGGCGTGGCGAACTTCGGCTGGCCCTGCTACGAGGGCGCCGGCAGGCAGGGCGGCTACGACAACCTCAACCTGACCCTGTGCGAGAACCTCTACGCCGCCGGGCCCTCCGCGCACACGCAGCCGTACTTCGCCTGGAACCACGCCACCAGGCCCGCCCCGAACGACCCGTGCCCGCAGGGCGGCTCGTCGGCCAGCGGCGTGGCTTTCTACGACGGTGGCCACTACCCGGGCACCTATGACGGCGCGCTGTTCCTGTCCGACTACAGCCGCCAGTGCGTGTGGGTGATGACCAAGGGCGCCGACGGCCTGCCCGACCCGGCCGCCATCCGCACCTTCGACTCCGGCATGCCCACGGTCGAGCTGGAGATCGGCCCCGGCGGCGACCTGTTCGCCGTGGACTACGACCACGGCACGATCGTGCGCTACATCTACGACAACACCCCGCCCACGGCCGTGATCAACGCGAGCGCCACGTCGGGCCCGGCCCCGCTGGCCGTGTCCTTCTCCGGCGCCTCGTCCACGGACGCCGACGGCGACCCGCTGACCTACGCCTGGGACCTGGACGGGGACGGCGAACTCGACGACTCCACCTCGGCCGCGCCGTCGTTCACCTACGCCCGGCCCGGCTCCTACGTCGTGCGCCTGCGCGTCAGCGACGGCAGGGGCGGCCAGGGCGACGCCTCGGTCACCGTGAACGTCGACAACACCCCGCCCACCGCCGCGATCAACACCCCCACGCCGGCCACGACCTGGGCGGTCGGCCAGACGATCGGCTTCTCCGGCACCGGCGCCGACGCCCAGGACGGCACGATCCCCGGCTCCCGCATGCGCTGGACGCTCATCCTGCACCACTGCCCGGGCACCTGCCATGAGCACGAGATCACCACGTTCACCGGCGCGAGCGGCTCCTTCCAGGCCCCCGACCACGACTACCCCTCCCATCTGGAGCTGCGGCTGACGGTCACCGACGCCCAGGGCCTGACGGACACCAAGAGCGTGCTGCTGCAGCCTCGGACGGTGAACCTGACGTTCCAGACGTCTCCGGCGGGCCTGCGGGTCGGGTTCAACAGCGAACAGGCGACGACGCCGTTCACCCGCACGGTCATCGTCGGGTCGGGCAACTCGATCTCGGCGCCGTCGCCGCAGTCGCACGCGGGCGAGAGCCTCTCGTTCGGCTCGTGGTCGGACGGGGGCGCGGCGAGCCACAACATCGCGGCACCCGCGACGGCGACCACGTACACGGCGGCCTTCGCGCCGACGCCGCCGGACACGGGCCTGGTGGCGGCGTACGGCATGAACGAGGGCGCCGGCGCCACCATCGGCGACGCCTCCGGCAACGCCAACACCGGCACCCTGTCCGGCACGACCTGGTCCGCGTCCGGCAGATACGGGCGGGCGCTGTCGTTCAACGGCTCGGGCGCCTACGTCAACGTCCCCGACTCACCGACCCTGCGCCTGACCACCGGCATGACCCTGGAGGCATGGCTCAACCCGGCGAGCCTGTCCGGCTACCGCACCGCCCTGCTCAAGCAGCACGCCAGCGGCCTGGCCTACGGTCTGTGGGCCGGCGCCGACGGCAACCGGCCGTACGCCGAGATCGCCACCGGCACCGACCAGGGCCTTCTCGGCACTGCCACCCTCCCGCTGAACACCTGGACCCACGTCACCGCCACCTACGACGGCACCACCCTTCGCCTGTACACCAACGGCACCCAAGTCGCGCAGAGAGCGGCCTCCGGCGTCATCCGCGCCGACGCCCAGCCCCTGCGCATCGGCGGCAGCAGCCTCTGGGGCGAGTACTTCGCCGGCCTCATCGACGACGTCCGCGTCTACAACCGGGCCCTGACCCCGGCGGAGATCCAGAACGACATGAACACGCCGCTCAGCTGAGCCATCACGGAAAGCGGACCCCGGCAGCGCACCCACCGCGCCGGGGTCCGCACAGCTCACTTCTCCCTGCACCCCTTCGGCCGGCCCGGCCGCTCCTGGGTCCAGCCGGACTCGTTCGCGTTGAAGGCCATGGCTTCTCCCTCGGTCACCCGCCAATCCTTGTCCTCTCGGGCCGCGTAGGAGACCTCGGCGAGCTTGGTCCCGGTGGCCGGGTCGAGGATCGACCGGTTGTAGACGGGCAGGTCCTTGGACGGTTTGCCGGAGTGCGTCATCGTCCCCCCTGGCACGCCCAGATCCACGGACAGTCCCTTCCTGCCCAGCGGGTCCGTCACCGGGCCCACGACCTTGGTGGTCGGCAGCGCGGCCAGCATTCGAATGATCGCGGCGCGCTGGGCGGGGCCGATGGGCGCACCCAGCAGGTTCGCGGCGGTCGGGAGGAACTCCTCGAAGGAGTTCTTGGAACCTCTGGCCACCCACGCCTTGTGGTAGGCGCCCAAGCGCTCCGTGAGCTCGGCCGGATCGGCGGGAAGCGCCGCCAGCTCGGCCATCGTGAAGTCGCCGACTGTCCTGTTCGGATAACGCCCTTCGTGGTCGGACCGCCAGTACACGCAGCCGCGCGGCCCTTCGCCGACCGGCACGGGCTTGCAGTCCTTGGAACCGCTGTCGCCACAGTGGCCCTTGAACTGGTCGGGAGCTCCGGCGGCCTTCCACGCGCGTCTGTCGGCGGCCGTGGCAGGTTGCGCGCTGTAAACCCACGTCCGCGTGAGCACACGGTCGGCGGCGTCGCGTGGCACCCAGGTCTCCCTGCCCGCGCTCAACGCAAGGGTGTAGCCGCCGCCGGACATGTACTGACCGTTGACGATCGACTCGCGCCAGTACCGGCCGCTCCGCACGGGCAGCTTCTCGATCCGGTCGGCCAGGTCGAAGAGCTCCTGGTTGCGCCTGGGCGGCTTGGCGGCCTCCGGGACCGGGGCCAGGCTCGTCACCAGGGAGAACACCAGGGCCACGACCGCCGCCGTGGCCAGCGGCGCCCACATCATCCACGGACGACGGCGCGGGCGAGGCCGGGGCGCGCCGTCGAGGCGGGCGCGGGCCCGCGCCACGACCTCGGGCGACGGCGGCGGCGCGTCGGGCAGGGCGCGCGCGAGCAGGTCGAGCTCATCCATCGGAGTCCTCCTTGAACGGGTTGACGTCGCCGAGCGCCCGGCGCAGTTGTCTGCGGGCCCGGCTCAGCCGGGAGGCGACGGTGCCGAAGGGGATGCCCAGGGCCTGCGCCACCTCGGCGTGGGTCAGCCCGGCCAGCGCGATCAGCAGCACCACGTCGCGGTCGCGCTGCTTCAGCCCGGCCAGCGCCCCCGCGAGCGGGCCGGTGAGGCGGGCGGCGTCCACGCGGTCGAGGACCTCGTCCTCGGTGGTCCCGCCGTCGCGCTCCCCTGTCCTGCTGATCGCCTTCCACCGTCTGATCTCGGTTCGGCGGTGCCGTGCGACGAGGTTGGTGGCGATGCCGTACAGCCAGGGTCTGACCGCACCGGCGGAGGCGTCGTATCCGCCGTTCAGTGCCACCAGGAAGACGTCGGCGGCCAGGTCGTCGGCCACGTCGGCAGACAGCCGCCGCGCGATGTAACGGTGGATCTCGGCGAAGTGGGACTCGAAGAGATCGGGTGGAACCCGTAAGCGCTCAGTCCCGTTACGCGTGTTGTGCGGTATCACGCCCGTTCTTTCCCGTTCGCCGGGAATGCTTTCACGCTCATAGGGGTTGAGTCGAGTAGGCTCAAGTCGTTTGACAAAGACAACTCCCAACCGTAGCTTGAGCCCAACAGACTCAACTTTGACTACAAGGACGTACTCATGGCACGTGCGGTAGGTATCGACCTTGGGACGACCAACTCCGTCGTCTCGATCCTCGAGGGCGGTGAGCCCACCGTCATCGCAAATGCGCAGGGCTCGCGGACCACGCCGTCCGTGGTCGCCTTCGCGAAGAACGGCGAGGTCCTGGTCGGCGAGGTCGCCAAGCGACAGGCCGTCACCAACGTCGACCGGACGATCCGTTCGGTCAAGCGGGAGATGGGCACCAACTGGTCCCAGGAGATCGACGGCAAGAAGTTCTCGCCCCAGCAGATCAGCGCCTTCGTGCTGCAGAAGCTGAAGCAGGACGCGGAGGCGTACCTGGGCGAGAAGATCACCGACGCGGTGGTCACGGTCCCGGCCTACTTCAACGACTCCCAGCGCCAGGCCACCAAGGAAGCCGGCACGGTGGCGGGCCTCAATGTGCTCCGCATCATCAACGAGCCGACCGCGGCGGCCCTCGCCTACGGGCTCGACAAGGACCAGGACCAGACGATCCTGGTCTTCGACCTCGGCGGCGGCACGTTCGACGTGTCCCTGCTCGACGTCGGCCAGGAGGACGGCCACGGCTTCGTCGAGGTCAAGGCCACCTCCGGTGACAACCACCTGGGCGGCGACGACTGGGACCAGCGCGTGGTCGACGAGCTGGTCAAGCGCTTCCAGAACGCCCACGGCGTCGACCTGGCCAAGGACAAGATGGCGCTCCAGCGTCTGCGCGAGGCGGCCGAGAAGGCCAAGATCGAGCTGTCCAGCCAGTCCGAGACCAACATCAACCTCCCCTACATCACGGCCTCCTCCGAGGGCCCGCTGCACCTCGACGAGAAGCTCACGCGCAGCGAGTTCCAGCGGATGACGGCCGACCTGCTCGAGCGGACCAAGGGCCCGTTCCACCAGGTCATCAAGGACGCCGGCATCAAGGTCGCCGACATCGCGCACGTGGTGCTCGTCGGCGGCTCGACCCGCATGCCCGCCGTCTCCGAGCTCGTCAAGGAGCTGACCGGCGGCAAGGAGCCCAACAAGGGCGTCAACCCGGACGAGGTCGTCGCCATCGGCGCCGCCCTGCAGGCCGGTGTGCTCAAGGGTGAGGTCAAGGACGTCCTGCTGCTCGATGTGACCCCGCTGTCGCTGGGCATCGAGACCAAGGGCGGCATCTTCACCAAGATCATCGAGCGCAACACGACGATCCCGACCAAGCGCTCCGAGGTCTTCACCACGGCCGAGGACAACCAGCCGTCGGTGCAGATCCAGGTCTACCAGGGCGAGCGCGAGATCGCCTCGTACAACAAGAAGCTGGCGACCTTCGAGCTGACCGGCATCGCGCCGGCGCCGCGCGGCATCCCGCAGATCGAGGTCACCTTCGACATCGACGCCAACGGCATCGTCAACGTCTCCGCCAAGGACCTGGGCACGGGCAAGGAGCAGACGATGACGATCACCGGCGGCTCCGCGCTGCCGAAGGACGACATCGAGCGGATGATGCGCGAGGCCGAGTCGTACGCCGAGGACGACAAGAAGCGCCGCGAGGAGGCCGAGGTCCGCAACAACGCCGACGGGCTGGCCTACCAGACGGAGAAGTTCCTCCGCGAGAACGACGACAAGGTCCCCGGCGACATCAAGTCCGAGGTCAACGACGCCCTGTCGGAGCTGAAGAAGGCGCTGGAGGGCACCGACACCGACGTCATCCGCACCTCGGCCGAGAAGCTCGCCACCGTCAGCCAGAAGATGGGCTCGGCGATCTACGCTCAGAGCCAGGGCCAGCAGGGCGGTGAGGGCGCTCCCCAGGACGCCTCCGCCGGCCAGGGCCAGAAGGCCGACGAGGACGTGGTCGAGGCCGAGATCGTTGACGACGAGCCGAAGAAGGACAAGTGATGCCGCCGCGTGAAAACGGGCACGAGGAGCCGGTGATCCGCGACAACCGCAAGATCGACCCGCAGACGGGCCAGGTGCGCGAGGCCGCGGAGGCCCCGCAGGAGGCGCCTGCCCCGGCGCCCGAGGCGCTGGCCGACGGCGAGCTGGTCGCCCAGCTCGCCGAGCGGACCGCCGACCTGCAACGCCTCCAGGCGGAGTACACCAACTACCGCAGGAGGGTCGAGCGCGACCGCGGCGCGGTGCGCGAGCAGGCCGCCGCCGGAGTGCTCACCGAGTTGCTGCCCGTCCTGGACGACATCGGCCGCGCCCGTGATCATGGCGAGCTCACCGGAGGCTTCGCGAAGGTGGCGGAGTCGCTGGAGGCGGCCCTGACGAAGCTGGGCCTCAACGCCTTCGGTCAGAAGGGCGACCCGTTCGACCCGATGGTCCACGAGGCTCTGATGCACAGTTATTCGCCCGAAGTGAGCGAGCCGACCGCGATCGAAGTGTTGCAGCCTGGATACCGGATGGGTGACAGGGTGCTGCGTCCGGCGCGGGTGGCCGTCGCCGAGCCCGGGGACGCACCTGCCGCGTCCGATGACGAAGACGAAAACTGAGACGAAGGGCCGTAGATGAGCACCAAGGACTACCTGGAGAAGGACTACTACGCCGTCCTTGGTGTGCCCAAGTCCGCCACCGCCGACGAGATCAAAAAGGCCTACAGGAAGCTGGCCAGGCAGTACCACCCCGACAGCAACCAGGGCGACCCGAGCAAAGAGGCCAAGTTCAAAGAGGTCTCCGAGGCTTACGACGTCCTGTCCGACAGCAAGCGCCGCAAGGAGTACGACGAGGCGCGCACGCTGTTCGGCTCCGGGGTGGGCGGCCAGCGGCCCGGCGGTGGCGGTTTCCCGTTCGACTTCGGTGACCTGTTCGGCGGCAGCCAGCAGGGTCACGGCGGAGGTGCGGGCGAGCGGCTCGGCGACCTGTTCGGCGGGCTGTTCAACCGAGGGACCACCCGCACCACCACCACGACGCGGCCGCGGCGTGGCCAGGACGTCGAGTCCGAGGTCACGCTGACGTTCACCGAGGCGGCCGAGGGCACCACGGTGTCACTCAGGCTGACCAGCTCGGCCGCCTGCACCGCGTGCAGCGGCACCGGCGCCAAGGCGGGCACGACCCCCAGGGTCTGTCCCACCTGCGAGGGCACGGGCGCGGCCAGCCGCAATCTGGGCAACTTCGCCTTCTCCGAGCCCTGCCGCGACTGCAAGGGCCGCGGGCTGATCGTGGACGACCCCTGCCCTGTGTGCGAGGGCAACGGCCGGGCCAAGAGCACCCGCACCATCCAGGCCCGCATCCCCGCCGGCGTGGCCGACGGGCAGCGGGTCAAGCTCAAGGCCAAGGGCGCGCCGGGTGAGAACGGCGGCCCGGCGGGAGACCTCTACATCCTGACGCACGTCAAGCCGCACGCCGTCTTCGGCAGGTCGGGCGACAACCTGACGATCACCGTTCCCGTGACGTTCACGGAGGCCGCTCTCGGCGCCGAGATCAAGGTGCCGATCCTCAAGGGCATGCCGGTCACGCTGCGCATCCCCACGGGCACGCCCAACGGGCGCACGTTCCGCGTGCGCGGCAGGGGCGTCGCCCGCAAAGACGGCACCAAGGGCGACCTGCTCGCCACCGTCGAGGTGATCGTGCCGAAGACGCTCGACGACAAGTCACGTGAGCTTCTCAACGAGTTCAACACCGCTACCGCGGCCGAGGACCCACGTGCGGAGCTCATTCAGCGAGCCAGAAGCGAGTAGCCGATGGACGCCAATTATTTCGACCTGTCAGACGACACACCCGTCTACGTGATCTCGGTGGCCGCGCAGCTCTCCGGGCTTCATCCGCAGACGCTGCGCCAGTACGACCGGCTCGGGCTGGTCTGTCCTGGGCGCACGGCAGGGCGCGGCCGCCTCTACTCCACAAGAGACATCATCCAGCTCCGCGAGGTGCAGCGGCTCTCCCAAGAGGAGGGCATCAACCTCGCGGGCATCAAGCGGATCCTCGAACTCGAGAACGAAGCCCTGCGGCTGCGTGAAGAGGTTCACCGCCTGCGTGCCGAGATGCGGATGGTCCGAGCGCTGATCCGCTACGAGCTGCCACCGGGGGCCTGAGAACGACATGGACTACAAGCTCACCCAGAAGAGCCAGGAAGCTCTCTCGGGTGCCATGCGGCGTGCCGCCGCGGAGGGCAACCCGGAGATCTCCCCGGCTCACCTGCTGACCACGCTGCTCTCCCAGACGGGCGGCACCGCCGTCCCGCTGCTGGAGGCCGTCGGCGCCGACTGGCGCACGCTGCGGGCGCGGGTGGAGGAGCAGCTCGCCGCGCTGCCGAAGGCGCAGGGCGCGACGGTGGGGGCGCCGTCGAGCTCGCGTCACCTGCTGACGGTGCTGAACACCGCCGCCCAGCACGCCAACCGCCTCGAAGACCTCTATGTCTCCACCGAGCACCTGCTGGTGGGCCTGGCCGCCGACGGCGGGCAGGTGGCCGAGCTGCTCAAGTCCCAGGGCGCCACGCCGCAGGCCCTGCTCGACGCCTTCGAGAAGGTACGCGGCCACGCCCGCGTCACCAGCGAGACCCCCGAGGACACCTACCAGGCACTGGAGAAGTACGGCGTCGACCTGACCGAGCGCGCCAGGGGCGGCAAGCTCGACCCGGTCATCGGCCGCGACTCCGAGATCCGCCGCGTCGTGCAGGTCCTCAGCCGCCGCACCAAGAACAACCCCGTGCTCATCGGCGAGCCCGGCGTCGGCAAGACGGCCGTCGTCGAGGGCCTGGCCCAGCGCATCGTGGCCGGTGACGTGCCCGAGTCGCTGCGCAACAAGCGGCTCATCGGGCTCGACCTGGGCGCGATGGTGGCCGGCGCCAAATACCGGGGCGAGTTCGAGGAGCGGCTCAAGGCCGTGCTCTCCGAGATCAAGGAGAGCAACGGGCAGATCGTTACGTTCATCGACGAGCTGCACACCGTCGTCGGGGCGGGGGCCGCCGAGGGCGCGATGGACGCCGGCAACATGCTCAAGCCGATGCTGGCCCGCGGCGAGCTGCGCATGATCGGCGCGACCACGCTCGACGAATACCGCGAGCGCATCGAGAAGGACCCGGCGCTGGAGCGCCGCTTCCAGCAGGTCTACGTGGGCGAGCCCACGGTCGAGGACACCATCGCCATCCTGCGCGGGCTGAAGGGCCGCTACGAGGCCCACCACCAGGTGCAGATCGCCGACGGCGCCCTGGTGGCCGCCGCGGCGCTGTCCGACCGCTACATCACCAACCGGTTCCTGCCCGACAAGGCCATCGACCTGGTCGACGAGGCCGCCTCGCGGCTGCGCATGGAGATCGACTCCCGTCCCGTGGAGATCGACCAGCTCCAGCGCAACGTCGACCGGATGAAGATGGAGGAGCTGGCGCTGTCCAAGGAGACCGACGAGGCCTCCGTCCAGCGGCTCGAACGCCTGCGCCAGGAGCTGGCCGACCGCCAGGAGGAGCTCAACGCCCTCGTCGGCCGCTGGGAGCACGAGAAGGCCGGGCTCAACAAGGTCGGCGAGTTGAAGAAGCAGCTCGACGAGGCGCGCGGCGCGGCCGAGCGGGCCCAGCGCGACGGCGACTTCGAGGCCGCCTCCCGGCTCATGTACGCCGAGGTGCCCCGCCTGGAGCAGGCGCTGAAGTCCGCCTCCGAGGCCGCTCCGCCTGACAACGCGATGGTCAAGGAGGAGGTCGGGGCCGACGACATCGCCGAGGTGATCTCGTCATGGACCGGCATCCCGGCGGGGCGGCTCCTGGAGGCGGAGACGGCCAAGCTGCTGCGGATGGAGGAGGAGCTGGGCAGGCGGCTCATCGGGCAGGGGGAGGCCGTGCTCGCCGTCTCCGACGCCGTACGCCGCAGCCGGGCCGGGATCGCCGACCCCGACCGTCCGACGGGCTCGTTCCTGTTCCTCGGGCCCACGGGTGTGGGCAAGACCGAGCTGGCCAAGGCGCTGGCGGAGTTCCTGTTCGACGACGAGCGGGCGATGACCCGCATCGACATGAGCGAGTACTCCGAGAAGCACAGCGTGGCCAGGCTCGTCGGCGCGCCCCCCGGCTACGTCGGCTACGAGGAGGGCGGGCAGCTCACCGAGGCCGTCAGGCGGCGGCCATACACTGTGGTGCTGCTCGACGAGGTCGAAAAGGCCCATCCTGAGGTCTTCGACATCCTCCTGCAGGTGCTCGACGACGGGCGGCTGACCGACGGCCAGGGCCGCACGGTCGACTTCCGCAACACGATCCTGATCCTCACCTCCAACATCGGCTCGCAGTTCCTCGTCGATCCCAAGCTGGACAACGGCGCCAAACGCGAGGCCGTCATGGGGGCGGTGCGCGGCTCGTTCAAGCCGGAGTTCCTCAACCGGCTCGACGACGTGATCCTCTTCGACGCGCTCGGCTCCGAAGAGCTGGCGCAGATCGTCGACCTGCAGGTCGATCGCCTGGCACGGCGCCTGGCCGACCGCAGGCTGACGCTGGAGGTCACGCCCGCGGCCCGCGAGTGGCTGGCGCTGACGGGCTACGACCCGATGTACGGCGCCCGGCCGCTGCGCCGCCTGGTCCAGTCGGCGATCGGCGACAAGCTGGCCAAGGCCGTGTTGTCGGGCGAGGTCGTCGACGGCGACAAGGTTCTGGTCGAACTCGGCGACGACGAGCTGATCGTCAAGCGCGCCTGAACCCGGCCGAGCCCGGAGATCGACAGCGGTCTCCGGGCTCGCGCACGTCATGGGGCGGTCATTCCCGGCGCCTCTCGGGTAAGGTTCCCTCCACTCTTCGGACAAGCCACAGGCCCACGGCCGGTGGGGTGACTACGTTCAGCGTTCGTCAGATCACCGACATCGATCGTTGGGGACGTCCTGTGTCATCTCAGAAGATCCGAAACGTCATCGCGGTGGCCGCCCTCATCGCCGGCGTGAGCTGGCTGACCGCGAGCCCCGCCGCGGCGGCCCCGTGTCACAACGCCGAGCCCTCCCTGCTCACCTCCACCTCGATCGCCTCATACTGCAGCGACGAGGCCAGACTCCACCTGAACGACGGCAGCCCGGCCAGCAGCAGGATGGTCGCCGAGGAGAGCAACAAGCTCGCCCAGGCCGCCGGGAACATGGCCAGGCAGATGGGCCTGACGGGGCTGGCGACCGCGAGGTCGGCCCTCGGAACCTCCGACCTCGGCGGGGTCGCGGCGATGTGGGGCATGCCCGCGCTGACCTCCGCCTCGCCCGCCTTCTTCCCCGCGCTGCCCGGCCCCGTCAGCATGAAGGACGTCGCGACCATGGCCGGGGTGCCGGCCCTGCCCGCTCTGCCCACCCTCCCGAGCCTGCCTCAGGAGCCGCTGGGGGGACTCGTGCGGAGCGACGTGCCGGGCGGGCGCGCCTCGCACCACAACACCATCGCGGGCTCCGGCATCGAGTCGCCGATGGACCTGGAGAAGCCCGTGCGCCAGGTGGGGTCCGACGTGATCAACGTCCTGCTGCCCAAGGCCGTGGAGAGCGTGGAGGGCACCTCCATGCTGACGGGCGACTCCGCGCTGGGCGGCTTCACGGAGCTGGTGCAGAAGCTGGGGCTGCGGTAGGGCGTCCGTACGACCTCGGCCGGGTGCGGACGTGCCTGCCGCACCGGGCCCTCCCTGACGAAGAGGCCGCGGCCGGCCGGCTGCGGCCTCTTCGCCCCCTCTTCGGGACGAGCGCCCGCGATTGCGGGCAGGCGTTCGCCACGCCACGGACTCGGGCCGGGCGTGATGGCCCGCCTTCGGCCTCAGGAGACCGAAGGGGAAGGGCCGTCAGTGGACGAGGGCGTCCAGTTCGTCCTCAGGGAGCCCCAGATCCACCCGGATCCGATACCGGGTACGCAACAACGCCCCCTGCTCGGGGTCGTTCTCGTCGCATCCCAGAACGGCCTGGGTGGCCCATTCGAGCCCTCCTTGAAGATCACCGTAGGCGACCAGCGTCTCGGCGATCGTGTGAGCGGTCGCCGTGGAGACGCCGCCCTCTGCGCGAATGGTCTCGATGACCTCCCTTGCCTCATCGGTCCTGTCGAGCTCGAAGAGCGTGTCGGCGATGCCGGCACGCGGGTCGAACCCCGCCTCGCCGCCGTCCTCGACGGCGCGCTGGAAACACTCCATCGCGCGCGCGGGCTGGCCCGCCGCTCGCCACTCCTCGGCGGCGAGGACCAGGATGGATGCCCTGGAGACGTCGCCGGAGGAGTAGTCGAGCGCGGCGTCGTAGAGCCGACTGGCCAGGGAACTGTGGTCATCGGCAAGGAGGGCCTGCTCAAGCAGACGATCAAGGTGCTCACGGGTCACATGCGCCACACCGCGAGACTACCGAGCCGCTCGGGCCTTTGCCCGGTCAATGCACATCGCCGGTCAGTCACAAATTCGGCAACGGTCTACCCAAGAGCCCTTCCGTTCAGCGTGTCCAGGCAGGTCAGAGGGCATATAGGAGTCACTTTGCTGCCACGCGAGCGAAGGGGCTGTTATGGGCATGTCCAAGCAGGTGACCTTCACGCTGGCCAGCGCCGTCGTTCTGTCGGCGCTCGTTCCCGGCGTGGCCGGCTATCTGTCGGCCCGGTTGGAGGCCATCGAAAGCGCCGAGCGCAACCTCCAGGCGCTGGAGACCAGGCTGGATATCAGGCAGGCCAGGGACGCGCGCCCGGTCTCGTTCCCCGCGCCCTGTCTGCGAACTCCGGCCACGCCGCGACAACAGGTGCCCGCCACCGCGCTCGGCGGGGGCGAGCACCGCGAGCGCTGGTTGCGTGACATGCCGGCCTGGCTCCCCAGCGGTCTCATACAGGAACTCAAGACCCTGAGCTGAAGCCCCGAACCGGGCTCAGGAGCGCGGCGACCAGGCTCTGAGTTGGCGTGACAGGAAGGCGCGGATGAGGAGTTTGGCCGCCTCGACGATCTCGGGCGAGCCGTCGGGGTCGCGGCGGAAGGCCAGTTTCAACACCGCGTCGCCCGCCTCCACCGCCACCAGCACGGCCAGGTCGAGCTCCGCGCTGTCGGCCAGCCCGAACTCTTTGAGCAGCAGCCCACGCAGCCGCCCCGCGATCACGGAGTTGTTGTCGGAGTCGGAGTCGAGCAGGTTGAGGTCCACGACGTCGCCGAAGTGGAGGCTCTTGAAGCCGGAGACGGTCCTGTGCATGTCGACGTACTCGTCGATGATCGCGTCGACCGCCTCCCACCAGCCTCGGTAGTCCTCTTCGAGGAAGCGGCGGTCGACCCGCCGGACGAACTCCTCGACGTTACGCCGGGTGAGTTCCTGGGTGATGGCCCGTTTGTCGGGGAAGAACTGGTAGACGGACCCGATCGCGACCTCCGCCCGCTCGGCTATGCGAGTGGTGGACAGGGCCTCGTAGCCGGCCTCGTCGAGCAGTTCGGCGCAGGCGTCGAGCATCCGCTCGACCCTTCGGGCGCTGCGGCGCTGCGCGGGCTGCCGTCGCAGGGCCTTGGACTGAGCGCAATCATCATCAATGTGCGGGGAAGACACGGATTCATCTTCTCCCCTACGAGCGATCGTTACCCGCTGATTTATGGATTTCGCACGGGCCCGGCCCATCGCGCCACCCTGCGCATCACCGCCGGCGAAATCCTGGACAGGGCGTAACCGATTTTCCCTTCGAGGTTGACCGGAACGACGGCCTGATTTCTGTGGACCGCCCGCAGAATGTGCGCGGCCACCCGCTCGGGCGGATATCCGCGCCCGGCCAGCCCCCGCACGGCTCGCTCGCGCAGGTCGCCCCCGACGTATGTGGAGTTTCCCGCGATGGCTGTGGAGACGAAACCCGGGCAGATGACGCTGACGCCGATGCCCTGCCCGGCCAGTTCGGCTCTGAGGCAGTCGCTGAGCATCTTCACCGCGGCCTTCGACGCGGAGTACGCGGGCAGCAAACGCGACGGCGCGAACGCGGCCAGGGAGGCGACGTTGACGATGTGCCCGCCCTCGCCCCGCTCCACCATGGCCGCGCCGAACAGCCGGCAGCCGTGAATGACGCCCCACAGGTTGACGTCGATCGTCGCGCGCCAGTCGTCCACGGTGTGATCGAGGAAAGACCCCACGACGGCGATCCCAGCGTTATTCACGACAATGTCCGGCACACCATATTGAAAGATGATATTTCGAGAAAAATCCTCCATTTGATCTAGATTTCCCACATCGACCTGCACCGCGTGCGCCGTCCCCCCGACCTCCTTCACGATGCCCCCGGCCGCCCGCGCCGCCGCGTCGGGATCGATGTCCGCGCACACCACCTCGGCCCCGTGGGCCGCGAACGCCCGCGCGGTCGCCAGCCCGATCCCCGACCCGGCCCCGGTGACCACGACGAGCCGATCGCCGAACGCCTTGCGCTCCTCGCCCGCCCGCGCCCGGCGCAGCCCCCTGCCGGCGGGCGCGCCGTCCACGTGCGCGGCGAACTCGGCGATCATGCCGGCGACGGCCTCCGGCCGGCTGCGCTGCGCCCAGTGACCGGCCGCGACCTTCCTGCGCCACAACACCGGCGCCCACATGGCCAGCGAGTCCAGCAGCGCAGGGGACACGAACGGGTCGCGCGTGGGCTCGATGAGCTGCACGGGCACGTCGACGCGCGGATCGAGCCCCGACTCGCCCAGGAGGTTGTTCCGCCGGTAGAGCCACAGCCCGTTGCGCCCGTCCTCGGCCAGGGTCGGCGCGGGATGGCCGGGCCGGGGGTGGACGCCCTCGCCCAGACGCAGCATGCGCGAGACGAGCCGGGGCATGATCGACCGCCAGGCCAGCTCGGGCAGCACCGGGAGCCGGAAGGCCCCGATGTAGAAGGATCTGGCCCGCTGGCGGGCGATCTCGCGCGGCCGCCCGTACTGGAAGAAGTGGCCGATCTGGCGCGGGCCAGGCCCGCCGAAGCCGGTGAAGGAGGCGATGCGCGCGCGGACGTCGGGCCGCCCGATCGCCTCCCAGCCCTGCAGCGAGCCCCAATCATGTCCGACGAGGTGCACCTGGGGCTTGCCGACGGCGTCGAGCACCGCCCCGAGGTCGGCGATCAGGTCGTCGAAGGTGTAAGCCCGCCGGTCGCGCGGCGCCGTGGACTCCCCCGCCCCGCGCACGTCGTAGCGGACGACGTGGAACCGGTCGCGCAGCAGCCCGGCGACCTCGTCCCAGACGCGATGGGTGTCCGGATAGCCGTGCAGGAGCAGCACCGTCGGGTGGGCGGGGTCGCCGTCCTCGAAGAGCGCCAGCCGTACGTCACCGGACTCGACCCATCGCATGGCGACCCCCTATTAGATATTCAGTCCAGTAGTATAAGTTGATCAGGGGCGCGCGACCAGACCGGCGCAGGAGCGCAGCGCCTTCCAGTCCTCGACCGCCTGCGTCCCGGCCGTCCCCGTCATCGGCACGGGGACTCCGCCCTCGATGGTGGCCGGGGTCCAGTCGTCCTTCAGCACCTTCCGCCCCTTGATGGTCAGCGTCAGAACGCCGGTCCGGCCGGTGGTGTCCGGTTTGGAGTTGTAGAAGATGAAGTTGCCCAGGCCGTAGTTGACGTAGGCGTCGTCCAGATACCCCGATCCCTGCAGGAGGTGCGCGTGCCCGCCGACCACCACGTCGGCGCCGGCGTCAACCAACTTGGGCGCGAGCGACCGCTGAGCGGCGTTCGGGCACTTCTGCATCTCGGTACCCCAGTGCAGGTGGACGATGACGGTGTCGGAGTTCTTGCGCGCCTTCCTCACGGCCTGCAGCAGGCTCACCTCGTCCCTGGCCGAGGCCAGCCCGCCCTTGTCCGCGGTGGCCGTCCACGCCTGGACGAACTCCTCATCGAGCACCTGCGTGGCCCCGATCACGGCCACCCGGTTGCCGTTGACGGTCTTCCTGAACGGCTTGTACGCCTGCGCCGCGTCCTTGCCGATCCCCACCACGGGGAACCCGCTCTGCTTGATCGCCGCCAGCGTGTCGGCCAGCCCGGTCTCCATGTAGTCCATGCCGTGGTTGTTCGCCATGGAGGCGACGTCGACCCCGGCGGCCTTCAGCGCGGTGAACGCGGTCGGGGGCGCTCTGAAGGTGTACTCCTTGTCCGGCGCCGGCGTCCCCCCTGTGGTGATCGCCGTCTCCAGGTTCACCATCGCCATGTCGGCCTCGCTCAGCACGTCCGCGATCGGCCCGAGCGCCGTGTCCGGGTTCTCGAGCCTTCCCCGCAGGCCGCCCTCGAAGTGCACGTCCCCGCCGAAGGAGATCGTGAACGGCTGCCGCTTCTGTTTCTTCTTCGGCTTCTCAGTCGGGGTCGGGGTCGGGGTCGGGGTCAAGGGCGCGACCGCCCGCTGCCGCTCCACCTGCCTGGTCGGGGGCGCCTGCTCAGGCACCGCCGAGCAGGCCGCCAGCACGGCGACGACGGCCAGCGACGGGAGGGCGAGGGGGAATCTCATCTGCTGACGCTTCCGCTCGAATCACGACTTACATGGATCGAGCCTGCCATGCAGGGTTGATTACCGCGCAGCCCCCAGCAAATTGCCCATTGCCGTACGAGTCGCCTCGTCCGTGGGCGTGTAGACGATCAGCCGGATCTCCGCCACAGCCGTCAGGCTGGTCGTGCTGAAACGCAGCACCCCCTGGCTCACGTGCTTGAACGCCTTCTCCCTCGGCCCCGGGTCGGCCACGTCCTGCCGGGCCCACAGCCGCGCGAACTCGGCGCTCTCCGAGCTGAGGCGGCGCACGAAGTCCTGCCAGCAGGGGTCGTCCGAGTGGCGGCTGTAGGCGCCCCTGAAGACCGCGACGGCCCGCGCCAGCTCGTGGTCGCGGTCGAGCAGCATCGTGGAGGGAGCAGGGTTGAGGCAGGTGTGCCAGAGCGAGTTGCGCTCGGCCTCGGGCAGGGCGACCAGTTCAGGGAAGACCGCGGCGTAGGCGTCGTTCCAGGCCAGCAGGTCGCAACGACTGTTGGTCACGGCCGAGGGCATGTCGGCGAGCCGGTCGAGTATCTGCCGCATCTCGGGCGTCACCTGGCCGGTGTCCACGTCGACCGGCGTCTCGGCGTGCCCGGCCAGCCGGTAGAGGTGCTGCCGCTCGGCGCCGTCGAGCCGGAGCGTACGGGCGATCGCGTCGAGCACCTGGGCGCTGGCGTTGATCGGACGTCCCTGCTCCAGCCACGTGTACCAGGTCACGCCGACCCCGGCGAGCTGGGCGACCTCCTCGCGCCGCAGGCCGGGCGTGCGCCTGCGCGGCCCTGGCGCGAGTTCGACCATCTCCGGGGTGATCCGCTCGCGACGAGTGCGCAGGAACGCCGACAGGTCGGAGCGCCTTACTTCTGCCACGGTCATATCTCCACTATGGGGGCAGTTAGCCAGGTAGCGCCAGTACCAGTATAAATTGGCTCTCGTTACTGGTACCAGATCCCCGGCAGACTGGCGAGCATGTCGCAAACTGCCGCCCTTACCTCCGCTGTGCCCAAAAGGCCCGAAAGCGGAGCCGGAGCCAGTGGCTTGCTCCTGACGATCATCCTCGTGGGGCAGTTCCTGGCCATCCTGAACGTCAACATCGTCAACGTGGCCACTCCGACCATCGAGGCCGACCTGGGTTCGTCGGGCGCCGGGCTGCAGATGATCGTCGCCGGCTACACCATCGTCTACGCCGTCCTGTTGATCACGGGAGCCAGGATCGGCGATCTGTTCGGCTATCGCAACGCGTTTCTTGGCGGACTGGCGGTTTTCACGCTCACCACGCTCGGCGCGGGACTGGCGCCGTCGACGGGCTGGCTGGTGGCCGCCCGCCTGCTGCAGGGCGCCGGGGCGGCGCTGATGATGCCGCAGGTGCTGACCCTGATCCAGCGCAACTACCAGGGCGCGGCCAGGGGCCGGGCGATCGGCCTGTGGTCGCTGGTGATCAGCGGCGGCATCGTGGTCGGCCAGGCGCTCGGCGGCATCCTGCTGGGCTTCGGCGCGGGCTGGCGGATCGTGTTCCTGGTGCTGGTCCCCGTCGGGGCGCTGCTGCTGGTCGCGGGGCTCAAGGTGCTGCCCGCCGACCAGGGCGGCGGCAGGGCGGGGCTCGACCCGCTGGGCCTGCTGAGCCTGTCGGCCGCCGTGCTGCTGCTGGTCGTGCCGATGGTCCTGGGCCGCGAGCTGGGCTGGCCGGTGTGGGGCTGGATCTCGATGGGGTTGAGCGTGGTGATGTTCGCGGGGTTCGTCCGCATCGAGCGGTGGGTGACCGCGCGCGGCGGCCGTCCCCTCGTGGACGCGCGGGTGCTGCGCGCGCCCGGCATGCGGCCGGGGCTGGCGATCCTGCTGTTCGGCCCGGCGACCTGGGGCGCGTTCCTGTTCACCTCCGCCCTGCACCTGCAGGGCGAGCTGCACCTGTCGCCGCTGGCCTCGGGCATGATGCTGGTGCCGTGCGCGCTGGCCTTCGGCCTGGTCGGGCTCGGCTGGCCGCGCCTTCCCGCCCGCCTGCAGCGGTCGCTGGTGCCCTTCGGCTACGTGGTGGCCGCCCCCGCCTACCTGGGGCTCGGGCTCGCCGCCGGCGGCGGCCTCCCTTACGCGATCATGAGCGCACTCGTCGGCGCCGGGCTCGGCGTGCAGGTCGCCGTGACGAACATGGCCACCGAGCAGGTGGACGGCGCCTACGCGGCCGACGCCAGCGGCGCGCTGCTCACCGTGATGCAACTCGGCCAGGTCATCGGCGTCTCCACGGTGGGGACGCTGTTCATCACACTGAGCCAGGGCCACGGGACGATGTCGGCCTCACTGGTGTCGTCCTTCGCGATGGCCGGACTCGCCGTCGTCGCGGGCCTGAGCTCGCTCTTCCTCATCCGCCGCCCGACATGAACAGTCAGGAGGCGCAGAAACGCCGTTCAATCGGTTCGGCCGGCGAATCCCGGCCTACTCATGGCTTGCTGCCCACGAGACCAGTCACGGCCAAGATCGTCACCCCCAGCCCGGACACACCGATGAACGCGGCTCCGAACCAGGCGAACGCGGCCACCAGGCCCGCGCCGAGGGCGTAGGCGGTTATGCCCGCGACCAGAGCCGCGATGAGACCAATGCAGAGAACCAGGGCAACGTAGACGCCATTACGCATGGGGAGTCCTCCTGACGAGTGCTGTTGAACTCTGCCTGACCCCGCGAAGAGAGCCCGCCGAAGCGCCGCATCAGAACACCACGCTCAGCTCGCGGGGATCCGCCCTGTGCGGGACGCGGCCACAGCCATGACAAGGGCATCCGGTCCGCGGGGGTACCGACCGTCACGCTCTTGCCCACACCCTTGGCCGTTCGGCAACGACCATGATCAATTGCTGTCTCAACGACATTGAGGCGCAGAACGGCCCGCGTCCCTTCTTTTCCGGGGCGCGGGCCGTTCGCGTCACGAGAACAAACGATTTCCTCGATAAATTCTCAATCCGCGAAATATTCCTGAGCCGGCCTGCCGCGCTCGAAAAAGCTGCGGCGATGGGCTTTCAGGCGCCGGCTATGAGCGCAGCCGGATCAAACTCGCCTTCGCGCACCCCGGCCGTGAAAGCAGCCCACTCCTCCGGGGTGAAGACCAGGACGGGACCGTCCTGCTCCTTGCTGTCCCTGAGCGCGACGTTGCCGTCGGCCAGGGGGGCAACCTCGACGCAGGCGGATGCGCCGTTGCAGAAGGTGCTCTTCCGCCAGGCCGCCGACTTAGTGTGGATGAACATTTTCTCCCCAAATGCGTAAAGGGGCATCGTTGCCCCCTCCTGAGGTTTCGCCGTCATCGCCGCCAGAGCATGGCCTTGCGCTGGATGAGCACGCGGGATTCGTCCTCGTCCAGAGCCTCCGACCTGATGTGGTCGAAGGCCGCTTCGTATCCGGCCACCTTCTGAAGATCATCGACGAAGTGAGCAGAATACAACTGCTCCAGATAGACAACATCATCAAAGCCGGAGAACTTTAGATGAATGAACGCGCCGGTGTTGACCGGATGCAGTGAGTCCAGGGTCAGGACATGGATGCTGACGTGCGGCAACAGGGAGATCTCCAGGAGATGCTCCATCTGCTCACGCATCACCGAGAGCTCGCCGAAGCCCCGCATCAGCGCGGACTCGTCGAGCACGACGCTCAGCTCGCAGGGATCCGTCCTGTGCAGGACGCGCTGCTGCCTGTCGAGGCGGGCCTCGACCCGGCTCCTGACACCGCTGTGCGTGATACGCGCGATGCCGCGGGTGGCCAGGATGACTTCTCTGGCGTAATCCTCGGTCTGCAGGATGCCAGGCACCAACTGGGGTTCCCAGTTGCGCTGGAACGTCGCCTCGGCCTCGAGCCCGAGGAATTTTGTGTACTCCTCAGGTAGTGAGTCCTCGTAATCTTCCCACCACCCACGCTGCTCCGCGTCCCGCAACAGGCCGAAGAGTTCGTCAAGCTTGTCCCCGTCAACGCGGTAGAGCTTCGCCATGACCTTGATGTCGTCGGCGCTGGGCATGGTCTTGGCCGCCTCGATGCGGCTGACCTTGCTCGGCGACCAGCCGAGCTCCGTGGCCGCCTTGGCCCCGGTGAGCTTTCTCCGTTCCCGGTGGAGACGCAGCTCCTGACCGAGCCGGAGCCTGCGAACTGTTGGACTGCCCTGCTTCGATGGCACCGTCCACTCTCCTTGTCGGGAATGAAGGTGTGGCGGGAGAGGTCGTTGGGCCCCGGCTTTCTGGGCCGTTCGATCAATCTTACACTGCAAGTTGCACGTGCAGTGCCGCACGGCATTGCCAGAAGGCTTTCACGGGGAGAGCGTAGGAGCAATACGAGTTTGCGAAGACGCCCCCTGCTGGACGCCCCTCTTGCCGAGGATCGCCCGACACATCTCGTGCAAGTTGCACGGCAATCGAACCGGCAAGCTGCGAAAAAAATTGAATCTTCCCTTGCTCAAAGTATTGCGGCATCGGGAACCTCGGGGGACGATCGATACCAGGAGGGACCTCGAGTGGTGAGGAGGCCGGACATGACGAAACGGCCGTACGCATCGAGCCTTCCCCTCATGGTCGCGCGCCCGCACGGGGCCCGCATCACCGGCAACGTCGCCGTCCCGGAAACGAGACACAAACCCAGGGAGGCCGATTGCCGGAAGGATTACAGCTTCGTCTGAAAGCTCAGCGACCGTCCGCTCATTCGAGCATGAGAAATACCGGACCGAGGCTGACCACCGAACCGTCGCAAACGGGCTGCCACCCTGCGGCGAGACCGGTCAATCAGCCGTCGGACCGGCGAAGAAGCCACCTCTGGAAAATGCCGCGAAAGGGGTCTTCTCATGTACTCACAAGGTACCAAGGGACTCAGTCGAATCAAGTCCCGGATCCGGGAACTCGTCGCGTTGGCCGACCGGGAGATCTGCATGGAGCCCGACGAGTTCGCCTACCGGATCGGCTGGACCGTGACAAGGACGGGTTTCGGCGCCCGTTGCTATCGCGACCCACGCTTCGACCAGCTCAGCGTGCCACGCAGGGTGCCGGAGGAGGTGTCCTGACGTGCCGAGGAACCCACGCAAACAGATCTATCCGGCGCGCGAGGCCCTCCCCGCCGCCAGGGGCGGGGGGCCGCTGGTCAGGCTCTGGCGCATCCGCACCGAACTGCTGCTGGTGGCAGGGCTGGCGCTGTTCACCCTGACCCTGCTCGGCGCCGCCCAGCACGGCCGGTGGCTGCCCTTCGTCCTGCTGACCAGTGCGATCTCGGTACCGGCCGCGACCAGGTTCGGACGCGGCTGGATCGCCGCCCACTTCTGGTGCGTGGTCTCCAGGCACCGCATCCAACGCGTCTGCCTGGAGACGACGATGCACACCAGGGCAGGCCGGATCCCGCTGGTGTTGTGGATCACACCGACCTCGACGGGCGAGAAGGCCCTGCTCCTGACCAGGGCGGGCATCAGCGCCGAGGAGTTCGAGGCGTACGCCGAAGAGATCGCCGCAGCCTGCTGGGCCAGGAGCGCGAAGGTCTTCCGGCACCGCACGCGATCGCAGTTCGTGATCGTCGAGATCGTCCGCCGCGACGAGGTCCCCGGAGCCGCCTCTCCGGGGTTGGACAGGCTCTTCGGCCGACAGCCTGTGTGGACGTCACTGAGACCCGACCTTGAGGAGCCGCCTGATCTGCGCACCGAGCTCGTGTTGCCGCAGGTCGGCTGAGGACCTGGGGAAAGGGGGGCCTTCCCCAGGGGAGGAAGCCCCGGGGACCGCGGGGGCTCCGGGGCTTCCTCACGTACACGTGACGTCTGGCGCGTGGCGGCCGGACACCTCCGCAGCCGGTACACCCAGTGGTAACGCAGTGTTCAACGGAGTTCCGGTCACGATTTCACCAACCGGGGTGATCACCGCACAATAGGGTGTCGCGCGTGACTATCGCGCCAGAAGAGGACCGCCTGAACGCCCAGATCGCCTTCGCCATCGAAATCGACAAGTTGAAGCGGGTCATACGCCGCAACCATCTGATCGACGGTTCGCGGCGGGAGAACTCCGCAGAGCACTCCTGGTATGTGGGCACGCTGGCGATGGTCCTCGGCGAGCACGCCCCGCCGGGGACCGACCTGCAACGGGTGGTGGCCTTGTTGCTGGTGCACGATCTGGTGGAGATCGACGCCGGTGACACGTTCATCTATGACCCCGTGGAGGTGGCCGCTCAGGCTGATGCCGAGAAGGCCGCCGCCGAGCGTATTTTCGGTTTGTTGCCCGGTGACCAGGGCGAGCGATTGCGGGAGTTGTGGGAGGAGTTCGAGGCCAGGCAGACGCCGGAGGCGAGGTTCGCCAAGGCGCTTGACCGTTTCGCGCCGATCCTGGCCAACCACCACACCGAGGGCGGCACGTGGCCGCTGTTCAAGGTAAAAGCGAGCCAGGTCAGGGAGAAGGTCCGGATCATCGAGGAGGGGTCGCCGTCGCTCGGCGCGTACGCCTTGGAGCTGGTCGAACTCTCCGTGGCCAGAGGGCATCTGTCCGAGTGATCCCCTCATGGGCGGGGTAGGGGACTTTTCGTGAAAGAGGAAGTACGAGCGAAGCGTCGGCAATTGCGGCGTTTTGCCGGGCCGGTTGCCCTCGCTGATCGGCTCGAAAAGTCGAAGGCGATGGACAAGCCGGTCAGGGTGCTGGCCAAGGCCGTACGGCAGCGCGTCCGCCCCGGGCGGCTACGCGACCTGCTGCACGGCGTGCCCACGGGCAAGCCGCTGCACCCGCCGCTGGCCACGGTCAGCCTGGGCTGCTGGTTGTCGGCCACCGTGCTCGACCTCGCCGACGCCGACCCGCGGGCCACGCGCCTGCTGCTGGCCACGGGCATCGCCAACGCGCTGCCGACGGCCGCGGCCGGGCTGACCGACTGGTCCTCACTCCACCGCGAGCAGCAGCGGGTGGGCTTCGTCCACATGTTGTCGAACCTGACGGCGCTCGGCCTGTTCTCCGCCTCCCTGCTGGCCCGCCTGCGGGGGATGGAGCGGCCGGGCAGACTGCTGTCCTACGCCGGGCTCGGCTTCGCGGGGCTCGGCGGCTACCTGGGCGGCCATCTGGCCTACAGGCAGGCGGCAGGCGCCAACCACGCGCCGCAGGTCACACACCTGGTGCCGCTGGGCTGGCACGACCTCTGCCTCATCAGGGACCTGCCCGAGGGCCGGCCCGTGGCGCGGCGGCTCGGCTACATCCAGCTCTTCGTGCTGCGCCAGGGCGAGGGCGTGACCGTCCTGGCCGACCGCTGCCCGCACCTGGCCGGCCCGCTGCACCAGGGCAGGCTGGTCATGGAGGACGGGGACGCCTGCGTGGTGTGCCCGTGGCACGGCAGCACGTTCAGGCTGGCCGACGGCTCGGTCAAGCACGGCCCCGCGACCGCCCCCGCCCCCATGTTCGAGACGCGGATCCGGCGCGACGGCACGATCCAGGTGCGCCCGGGCTTGACCTGAACTCAACTTGAGGTTCTACGGTCGGGGCCATGGGCAAGATTCTGGTGACCGGCGCGACCGGCAACGTCGGCAGGCATGTGGTCTCGCAGCTCGCGGAGGCGGGGCTGGAGGTGAGGGCGCTCGCCAGGGCCCCCGAGCGGGCCGGGCTGCCGGTGGAGACCGTACGCGGCGACCTGACCGCGCCCGAGACGCTTGAGCCCGCTCTGGAGGACGTGGAGAGCGTCTTCCTGCTCTGGCCCGGCTTCACGGCCGACGGAGCCGAGGCGGTGGTCACGGCGATCTCCAAGCACGCGCGGCGCGTGGTGTACCTGTCGGCGAACGGCGCGGAGGACCCCGCCTCGCACTATCACGCGGTCGAGCGGATCATCCGGGGTTCCGGGCTCGGCTGGACGTTCCTGCGGCCGGGCGGGTTCGCGGCCAACACCCTCGGCTGGGCCGCGCTGATCAGGCAGGGCGTCGTGCGCTGGCCGTACGGGCAGGCCGCCAGGTCGCTGATCCACGAGAAGGACATCGCGGCGGCGGCCGTGCACGTGCTGACCTCTGGGGGTCATCACGGGGCCGCGTACGTGCTCACCGGCCCCGAGCAACTCACCCAGGAGGAGCAGGTGCGCGTGATCGGCGAGGCGACCGGGCGCGAGGTGCGCTGGGAGGAACAGCCCCAGGAGGAGGCCCGTGAGCAGCTCATGGCGGCCTGGGGCGAGGCGGCGTTCGTGGACGGCGCGCTGCGGACATGGGAGAGCTTCGTGACCCGGCCGGAGGAGGTCACCGGCACCGTGGAGAAGCTGCTCGGCCGGCCCGCGCTGACCTTCCGCGAGTGGGCGCGCGACCACGCCGCCGACTTCAGGTGATCTCGTCGGCGGGGTGCTCCACGAGGGCGAGGATGCGGCTGGACATGAACCTGGCCGTCCGCACCGGCGTGCCGCTGCGGGTGACCTCGCTGACCTCGACGAGCCCCCGCCGCGTGGCCACCTCGACCCGCCTGCCTGCGCGGGTGGCCACAATCTCGTAAGTGCGCGGGGTTCCGCCCGCATCGATGACGATCTCCACCCGATCACCCTTCATGTACGGTTCATACCCGCAGACGATTATCCGTACACCAGTACGACAATTGCCGCGACTCCCACGCACACGATGACCGCCCGCAACACCGGAGCGGGGATCCGCCGCCCGAGCCTGGCCCCGGCGAACCCGCCCGCCACCGACCCCAGCGCCACCCCGAGCACGGCCTGCCAGTCGACGTGCGCGACCACGATGAACAGCCCGGCGGCCACGGCGTTGACGATCAGCGCGAGCACGTTCTTGGCGGCGTTCACCCGCTGGAGGTGGTCGTCGAGGAAGATGCCGAGCAGCCCGATCAGCAGCACGCCCTGGGCGGCGCCGAAGTAGCCGCCGTAGACCCCCGCGGCCAGCACGCCGAGCCACAGCTCCACGCCCCCGTGCGGGTGCCGGTGCTCGCGGCGCTCGGCCAGCCACCGGTTGAGCCTGGGCTGCGTCACCACCAGCACGCAGGCCAGCGCGATCAGCACGATGACGACGACCTGGAACACCCCGGGGTCGAGGAACAGCAGCAGGATCCCGCCGGCCAGCGCGCCGATCGCCGAGGCCGCGCCCAGGCGCAGCAGGCGCTCACGCTGGCCCTGGAGTTCGGTGCGGTAGCCGTAGGCGGCGGTGAAGGAGCCGGGGACCAGGCCGATGGTGTTGGAGACGTTCGCCGTGACGGGGTCGACGCCGATCGCCAGCAGCGTGGGGAACGTGATCAGCGACCCTGACCCGACGACCGCGTTGATGGCGCCCGCCACCGCTCCGGCCGCGCACACCACGGCCAGCTCCCACCCCGTCACGAACCCTCCCTTTAGGTGTCTGGGCTCTTAGGGGGTGTGAACAGGCCGCCCAGGCTCTCGATGACCTTGCCCATCTCCGATGGGACGATCCAGATCTTATTGGCATCGCCCTTGGCGATCTCCGGCAGCGTCTGCAGGTACTGGTAGGCGAGCAGTTGCTGGCTCGGGTTGCCCTCGTGGATGGCCTTGAAGACCATGCCGATCGCGTCCGCCTGGCCCTTGGCGCGCATGGCCTGGGACTCCGCCTCGGCCTGGGCGCGCAGCACGGACGCCTCCGCCTCGCCGCGCGCCCGCAGCACGGACGCCTGCTTCTCGCCCTCGGCCGCCAGGATCGCCGCCTGGCGCTGTCCCTCGGCGGTCAGCACGGCCGCGCGCTTGTCGCGGTCGGCGCGCATCTGCTTCTCCATCGAGTCCTGGATGGAGGCCGGGGGGTCGATGGCCTTGAGCTCGACCCTGTTGACGCGGATGCCCCACTTGCCCGTCGCCTCGTCGAGCACGCCGCGCAGCGCGGTGTTGATGTCCTCGCGCGAGGTCAGCGTGCGCTCCAGGTCCATGCCGCCGACCACGTTGCGCAGCGTCGTGACGGTGAGCTGCTCGACGCCGATCAGGAAGTTCGCGATCTCGTACGTGGCCGCCTTCGGATTCGTGACCTGGAAGTAGATCACGGTGTCGATGGAGACGACCAGGTTGTCAGAGGTGATCACCGGCTGCGGCGGGAAGGACACCACCTGTTCGCGCAGGTCGATCATGTCCTTGACGCGGTCGATGAACGGCACCACCAGATTCAGGCCCGGGTTGAGGGTCCGGTGGTAGCGGCCGAGGCGCTCGATGATGGCGGCCGTGGCCTGGGGGATGATGCGGATCGTACGGGCCACCGCGAAGCCCACCGCCGCGACCACGACAAGGGCGACGATGAGCTGCTCGACGGACATAGCAACGCTCCGAAGTCGGGGGAACCGGCTCCGTTGATCCTATTTCAGTCAGTCACGGTTTTATCCGCATAAATGGTGATCTAGTGAGCACGGGCGTACCAGCGTCCCTCAGAGCCCCTCTCCAGCGACAACGGCACCCCGAACGTCTGGGACAGGTTGTCGGCCGTCATCACGTGCTCCAGCGGCCCCTGGGCCACCACCGAGCCGTGCCGTAGCAGCAGCCCGTGGGTGAACCCGTTGGGCACCTCCTCCACGTGATGCGTCACCAGCACCAGCGTCGGCGAGCGGTAGTCGCCCGCCAGCACCGACAGCCGGCGCACGAGGTCTTCCCTGCCGCCCAGGTCGAGGCCGGCGGCCGGCTCGTCGAGCAGGAGCATCTCGGGGTCGGGCATGAGCGCGCGGGCGATCTGGACCCGCTTGCGCTCCCCCTCCGACAGGGTGCCGAACCGCCGCCTGATCAGATGGGCCGCGCCCATCATGTCGATCAGCTCCACGGCCCTGGTGACGTCGTTGGAGTCGTATTCTTCCGTCCAGCGGCCCATGATCGCGTACGAGGCGGTGAGCACGAGGTCGATGACCTTCTCCTCCGGCGGGATACGCTCGGCCAGCGCGGCGCTCGCCAGCCCGATCCTCGGCCGCAGATCGAAGACGTCGGCCTGCCCGAGCCGTTCGCCGAGCACCTCGACCAGGCCCTCACTCGGATAGAGCAACGTGGCCGCGACCTGCAGCAACGTCGTCTTGCCCGCGCCGTTGGGGCCGACGACCACCCACCGCTCGTCCTCGTTGACCGTCCAGTCGATGCCGCGCAGGAGGGCCGCTCCGTCGCGCCTGACGGCGACATCCTGGAGCCGCAGCACCTGACCACCCATCCCCGAACCTCCTTAGGAGTCACCCTCGGGACAAACCTATTGCAGGGCGAGCGCTTATCGTGGACCGGTGCGCCCTGAATCGCCTGTCTGCCCCTCCCTCGTCGCCTGGGGCAACGCGTGGCTGGCCGGTCACGTGGGCCTCGACGAGGCGGCTGACCACGTGGAATCCATCGCCGGGCCCGCTGTCGCGGGCGAGGTTCCGCTGCGTAAATACCTCGCAAACCTGCGCTCGGGCGGGCTGCGCGGGTTCCGGCTCGCCCTGCCCGCGCCGGGAGACCCGCTCGGACTGTCCGGCCCCGCGTCGTTCAACTCGGCGGCGGTCGACGTCGGCCAGGCCGTGATCGCCGTGCTCGACGACCGCAACATCGGGCTGGTGCCGGCGCAGGACCTGCGCGGGTCGTCGTATGTCGGGATCCGCCTGGACGTCCACGACTCCGGCCCCATCCGCCACGACCTGCCCTCGCTGTCGGAGGCCGAGCGCGACCTGTCCGACGCGATCCGCTCGGCCACCGACGCGCTGACCACCGTCGACGGCCCCGCGCAGGCCCGCCCGCCGGTGGGAAGCCTCGGCGGCGAGCTCGCGCCCGGCTATCCCGCGCGCGCCCACCGCGTCTCCACCCTCGCCACGCGGCTGGCCCTCGCCCTGCGGGCCGCCGACGAGCGCGGGCTCACCTCGGGGCAGATCGCCGCGCGCGGGGCGGCCCTGCGCGAGCTCGACCGCGCGGTACGGCGTGCGCTCGTGGCCGCCCACCACGCCATCTTCGAACCGCTCGCAAGCCCCTGACCCGGCTCACGCCAGGCCGTGGCGGACCGCGTAGAGCGCCGCCTGGGTGCGGTCCTGCACCCCCAGCTTCATCAGCACGTTGGAGACGTGGGTCTTGACCGTCTTCTCGGCCACGGCCAGGCTCCTGGCGATCTCCCTGTTGGACCGGCCGGCCGCGATGAGCGCGAGCACCTCGCGTTCGCGCTCGGTCAGCGGCACCGGCCCTGGCGGCCCTCCTGACGTGGTCAGCACCGCCTCGGCCGCCTCCGGCGCCAGCAGCACCTGCCCCCCGTGCACCGCCCGCACGGCCTGGACCAGCGCGGGCGGGTCGATGTCCTTGTAGAGGAAGCCGGCCGCCCCCGCCCGCATCGCAGGGCTCACGTCGGACCGCTCGCTCACCGAGGTCAGCACGACGATCCTGGTCGCGGAGCCGTTCAGCCGTTCGAGCGCGCCGAGCCCGTCGAGCACCGGCATCTTCAGATCCAGCAGCAGCACGTCGGGAGACAGCTCCCCGACCAGCTCGACGGCCTGCGCCCCGTCGCCAGCCTCGCCGACGACCGTGATGTCGTCCTGCAGGTCGAGGAACGTCCGCAGCCCCTGACGCACCACTGGGTGATCGTCGGCGATCAGCACCCGGATCACACGTCCACCTCCACACGGACCGTCGTCCCGTTGCCCGGCGCCGAGTCGACGGCCATGACGCCCCCGACGGACTCGGCCCTGTCGCGCATCGACACCATGCCGAGGCCGCGCGACTCCCCCTGGTCGAACCCTTCGCCGTCGTCGTGGACGGTCAGCGCCAGCCGCTTGCCCTCGAACGCCAGCCGCACGGTGACCTGATCGGCTCCCGAATGCCGCAGCGCGTTGTGCAGCGCCTCCTGGGCCACCCGCAGCACCGCCACCTCCATCGCCGGATCGAGCGGCGGCAGCTCGTCGCACTCGAACGCGACCCGCGCCGGGTGCAGCCGGTCGAGCAGGCGCACGTGCTTGCGCAGCGTCTCGGCCAGCCCGTGCCGGTCGAGCTCGGCCGGGCGCAGCTCCACGATGATCGCCCGCAGCTCGGACAGCGCCTCGCCGGCCAGCCGCTGGACGCGTTCGAGCTCGGCGCCCGCCTTGCCGGGCGCCTTGTCCAGCATCGACGAGGCCGCCTGGGCGGTCAGCCGCAGCGAGAACAACTTCTGCGTGACCGCGTCGTGCAGCTCGCGGGCCATACGGTTGCGCTCTTCGAGCATGGCCAGCTCGCGGCCGTTCTCGTAGAGCCTGGCGTTGGTCAGCGCGATCGCGGCGTGCGCGGCGAACAGCGTCAGCAGATCCTGGTCCGCCTGCGTGAACCCGCCCGGCGTGCGCTTGTTGGCCAGGAAGATGATCCCGAGCACCTCGTCGCCGTCGCTGATCGGGACGCCGAGGAAGTCCTTCATCACCGGGTGCGCCTTCGGCCACCACTCGAATCTCGGATCGCCGCGCAGGTCGGGGAGCCTGACCGGGGTGGCCTCGCGGAGCATCGCGCCGAGCATGCCATGCTGGCGGGGCAGCGGCCCGATCGCGTCCCACTGCTTGTCGGTGATGCCCTCGGCGACGAACTCGGCGAACGACCCGTCGTCGTCGGGCACGCCGAGCGCGGCGTAGCGGGCGTCGAGGAGGCGTTGCGCCGAGCGTACGATGACCTGCAGCACCTCGCGGACCGACAGGTGGCGGGTGACGGCGAGCACCGCGGAGCTCACCGCATGCAGGATCTCGTCTCGGTCGGAGCTCACGAAACCCAGCTTAGGGTCCGGTGCGGTCCTAGGACGATGTGCCCAGACCCTGGCGGACCTTGCGCCCGATGTGCGCGGCTCGTCGTGTTTCTAGCGTCGGGCACATGACGAACACCGCACTCATCACCGGCGCCTCCCGCGGTCTCGGCCTCGCCCTGGCCCGGTCCCTGGCCGAGGCGGGATGGAACCTCGTACTCACCGCCCGCGGCGCGGACGCCCTGCAGCGGGTGGCCGCCGAGCTCGGGGCCGTCGCGATCGCGGGGGACGTGACGGACCCGGCCCACGTCGAACGGCTGGCGCGCGCGGCCCCAGAACTGGACCTGCTGGTCAACAACGCAAGTGATCTGGGCGCGACGCCGCTGCCACCGCTGGCCGGGTACCCGCTGGAGGCGTTCAGGGTGCTGCTGGAGACGAACGTGACCGCGCCCCTGGCCCTGATCCAGGCCACGCTGCCGGCGCTGCGCGCGTCCGGCGGAGCCGTGGTGAACATCACCTCGGACGCCGCCACCGGCGCGTACGAGGGCTGGGGCGGCTACGGCGCCACCAAGGCCGCTCTGGAGCAGTTGTCCAACGTGTTGTCGGCCGAGGAGCCCGCACTGCGGGTCTGGTGGGTCGATCCGGGCGAGATGAACACCCGCATGCTCGCCGACGCCATCGGCGCCGACGAGGCCGCGGCCGCCACCGACCCGGCCAAGGTCGCCGCGGCACTGCGCGACCTGGTCAAGTCTCGCCCCGCCGGCGGCAAAGTGAGCCTCCAATGAGCCTGGCACTCGACTTCGACCTGCCCTCCCACCTGTCGGCCCACGAGCCGCCCGAGGCCAGAGGGCTGTCCAGGGACGCCGTGCGCCTGATGGTCTCGCACGGCGACCTGGCCCCCGCCCACCACCGCTTCAGCGACCTTCCCGGCCTGCTCGACCCGGGGGACCTGATCGTGGTGAACAACTCGGCGACGCTGCCCGCGGCCGTCCGCCTGGACCGGCTGGCCGTGCACTTCTCCACCGCCAACGAGGACGGCACGTGGCTGGTCGAGCTGCGCCGCCGTACCGTCAAGTCCTCCGAGCCCTACGGCGGCGGGGCGCCCGGCGAATGGCTGCCGCTGCCGGGGCGGGCCACGCTGCGGCTGCTCGGGCGCGAGACGCCGCGGCTGTGGCGGGCCCGCCTGGATCGCGACGTGAAGGGCTATCTGCGTCGGTTCGGGGTGCCGATCCGCTACTCGTACGTGGACGCGGACTGGCCGATCGAGACGTACCAGACCGTGTTCGCGACCGTGCCGGGCAGCGCGGAGATGCCGAGCGCGGCCAGGCCGTTCACCGCCTCCCTGGTGACGGCGCTGGTGGCGCGGGGCGTGCACATCGCGCCGATCACCCTGCACACCGGGGTGGCCTCGCCCGAGAAGGACGAGCCCCCTTACGCCGAACGTTACGCGGTGCCCTCGGCCACGGCGCGGCTGGTGAACCTGGCGCGTGAGAACGGGAACCGGGTGGTGGCGGCCGGGACGACCGTCGTACGGGCCCTGGAGACCGCCGTGGACGCGGACGGCCGGGTGTCGGCCGCGACCGGGTGGACCAGGCACGTCGTCACGCCCGAGAACGGCGTGCGGGCCGTCACCGGGTTGATCACCGGCCTGCACGAGCCGCGCTCCAGCCATCTGCTCATGCTGACGGCGATCGCGGGCGAGGCGGCGCTGGCGCGGGCCTACGAGGCGGCGTTGCGCGAGGGATACCTCTGGCACGAGTTCGGCGACACACACCTGATTCTGAGACACTGACCCGCGCGGCGCGCCTGGGGTGCCCCCTGCTTCACGAGCACCCGCCCCGGCGCAGTACCGTGGCTGGATGTGGACCAGCGCACCCTCCTGATCACCCTGACCGGCCCCGACCGGCCAGGCGTCACCTCGCGGCTCTTCTCCGTCCTTTCCAACTTCCCCGTGACGGTCGCCGACATCGAGCAGGTCGTCATCCGAGGCCGGCTCACGCTCGGCGTGCTCGTCGCGTACGCGGGCGGCCCGTCCACGGGCACCGGCACCACCCTCGGCGCCATGTGGACCGCCGTCGAACGAGTGGCGGAAGACCTCGGCATGGAGGTGGAGCTCTCCACCGGATCCCAGGCCAAGGAGCAGCGCCGGCGCGGCCGCCTGTCGGTCAGCGTGCTCGGCACGACGCTGCAGCCGGCCGCCATCGCCGGCATCGCCGGACGCATCGCCGCCGCCGGCGCGAACATCGACCGCATCGAACGCCTCGCCCAATGGCCCGTCACCTGCATCGAACTGTCCGTGTCCGGGGCCGACCCCATGTCGCTGCGGGTCGAGCTGGCCGCCGAGGCCGCGGCCCAAGAGGTCGACGTGGCCGTCCAGCGCACCGGTCTGTCCCGGCGCGCCAAGCGGCTCATCGTCATGGACGTCGACTCGACGCTCATCCAGGGCGAGGTCATCGAGCTGCTGGCGGCCCACGCGGGCTGCCTCGACGAGGTCGCCCGGGTCACGGAACAGGCCATGCGCGGCGAACTGGACTTCGCCGAGTCGCTGCGGCGCCGGGTGGCGCTGCTGGAGGGGCTGCCCGCGGAGGTGTTCGAGGAGGTGCGCAAGGAGGTCGTGCTCACGCCCGGCGCCCGTACGCTGGTCCGCACGCTCAAGCGGCTCGACTACCGCTTCGCGATCGTCAGCGGCGGCTTCACGCAGATCACCGACGGGCTCGTGGAGGAACTGGGCATCGACTACTCGGCGGCGAACGTCCTGGAGGTCATCGACGGGCGGCTGACCGGGCGGGTCGTCGGCGAGATCGTGGACCGGCCGGGGAAGGCGCGGGCGCTGGAGAGGTTCGCGAAGGAGGCCCACCTGCCGATCTCCCAGACGGTGGCCATCGGCGACGGGGCCAACGACCTGGACATGATCGCCGCCGCCGGGCTGGGGATCGCCTTCAACGCCAAGCCGGTGGTACGGCAGGCGGCCGACACGGCCGTGAACACGCCGTACCTCGACGCCATCCTCTACCTGCTGGGGATCTCACGGGACGAGGTCGAGGCAGCGGACGCCGAGGACGGCGTCCTGACGACCGGCTGACCGATTCGAGCCCCTGTCGACGTCTTGGGACCCCGACGCCTTCACTGGGCCTCTTTGGGGTCCCATCGGTTGATCAGCCGCCCTTCGCCCGGACCAAGCTCTTCCCATGACGAATCCACCTGGATCACCGCAAAGGACCCCGGCCGGAACACGTAATCGCCACCAGCCAGCCCCAGGGCCAACTCATGCACCCCCGGGTTGTGCCCGCACAGCACGACGGTGCTCATCTCGGGGTCGGCCCGCCGCACCAACTCCAGCAGTTCGTCGGGATACGCCTCGTAGATGTCGCGCTCGTAGCTGATCTCAGCCTCGGGAAAGGCGATCTCGGCGGTGCGCTTGGTCCTGAGGGCCGGTGAGCACAGGATCGTGTCCGGGCTGAGGCCCGCCGCCCTGATCTCGTCACCCGCCCGCTTGGCGTCCCGCTCCCCGCGCCCGGTCAACGGCCGCTCCCGATCGGCCAGACCGGGCACATGGGCGGCCTTCGCATGACGCAGCACAATCAAGGTCCGCACCGGATCATCCCGTCCTCGTGGCCCAGATGGCCAGCCCGACAAGCACGCCCAGGATGACGAGCATCGCCAGCAGAATCATGCCCAGGGTCTTGCCGCCGCTGGGCTGCCTGTCATCATCTTTCATCCGCCCAGTTTCCCATCGCGCCCCTGAGCCCCCGCGCCCGCCTTCCCCAGAGAATGTGAGACGCCCGCCCCCGCAGCGCGCGGGAGCGGGCGTTCAGTCGGGTTGTCAGGACGGGACGGGCGCCTCCTGCCGGTTGTGGTCGTTGTTGGCCGACTCGTTGGTGACCGACCGCCGCTTGGACACCACGATGGCCCCCACGACCACGGCCACGGCCACCACCGTGACCCCGATGCGCAGAACCGGGTTGCCCGCGTACAGGACCACCGCGGGCGCGACCAGCAGCGCCACCAGGTTCATCACCTTGATCAGGGGGTTGATGGCAGGACCGGCCGTGTCCTTGAACGGGTCGCCGACCGTGTCACCGATGACCGTCGCCGCGTGCGCCTCGGACCCCTTGCCGCCGTGGTGCCCGTCCTCGACGAGCTTCTTGGCGTTGTCCCAGGCGCCGCCGGAGTTGGCCAGGAAGACCGCCATCAGGGTGCCGCAGGCGATGGCCCCGGCCAGGAAGGCGCCCAGCGGCGCGTACCCCAGCGCGAACCCGACCGCGATCGGCGTCATGACGGCCAGCAGACCAGGCGTGGCCAGTTCGCGGAGCGAGTCGCGGGTGCAGATGTCCACGACGCGGCCGTACTCGGGCGTCTCCGAGTAGTCCATGATGCCCGGCTTGTTGCGGAACTGGTCGCGTACCTCGAAAACCACCCGCATCGCGGCCCGGCCGACGGCCATGATCGCCAACCCCGAGAACAGGAACACGACCGCGGCGCCGATGATGAGCCCGACCAGGACGTTCGGCTGGTCGATGCCCAGGCTGAAGGTGGAGAACGGGCCGAGCGCCGACTTGATCGACGTGGTGGCCGCCGCCAGCTCGGTCTCCACGGCGGTGCGGAAGGCCCCGAACAGCGCGGTCGCGGCCAGCACGGCCGTGGCGATGGCGATGCCCTTGGTGATGGCCTTGGTGGTGTTGCCGACGGCGTCGAGGCTGGTCAGGACGCGGGCGCCCTCACCCTCGACGTCGCCCGACATCTCGGCGATGCCCTGGGCGTTGTCGGAGACCGGGCCGAAGGTGTCCATGGACACGATGACGCCGACCGTGGTCAGCAGGCCGGTGCCCGCCAGGGCCACCGCGAACAGCGCGATCGTCACGTTCCCGAAGCCGAGCAGGAACGCGCCGTAGACCGCGCCGCCGATGATCAGGGCGGAGTAGACGGCCGACTCCAGGCCGACGCTGATGCCGGCCAGGATGACGGTGGCGGGGCCGGTGGCCGAGCTCTCGCCGATCTCGCGCACGGGACGGCGGTTCGTCTCGGTGAAGTAGCCGGTCAGCAACTGGATGGCGCTGGCCAGGACCAGGCCGATGAGGACGGCCCCGATGGCGATCAGCCGGGGGTCGGCGTCGGACTGCACGCTCGAACCGGTCAGGCCGCTGAAGCTGTCGGGCAGGTACCAGAACGCGGCCCCCGCGACCAGCACGGCCGAGATCCCGGCCGAGATGAAGAAGCTGCGGTTGATCGCGGCCATGCCGCTGCGGTCGCTGTCGCGCATGCCGGTGACGAAGATGCCGATGATCGCGGTGATCACCCCGATCATCGGGACGATCAGGGGGAAGACCAGCCCCTGCTCGCCGAAGGCCACCTTGCCCAGGATGAGGCTGGCGACCAGCATGACCGCGTACGACTCGAACAGGTCGGCCGCCATGCCCGCGCAGTCGCCGACGTTGTCGCCCACGTTGTCGGCGATGGTGGCGGCGTTACGCGGGTCGTCTTCAGGGATGCCCTGCTCGACCTTGCCGACCAGGTCGGCGCCGACGTCGGCGGCCTTGGTGAAGATGCCGCCGCCGACTCGCATGAACATCGCCAGCAGCGCCGCCCCGAACCCGAACCCTTCGAGCACGCCGGGCGCGTTGCCCTGGTAGATGAACACGACCACGGCCGCGCCCAGCAGGCCGAGGCCCACCGTGAACATGCCGGCCACGCCGCCGGTCCTGAAGGCGATGCGCATGGCGCGCTTCTCGCCCGAGTCATTGGCGGCGGCGGCGACGCGGACGTTCCCCCGCACGGCCAGCCACATGCCCATGAATCCGGTCAGCGCGGAGAACACCGCACCGACGACGAAGAAGATCGAACGTCCGATGCGAACGTCGGTTTCTCCAGGTAGGAGTAGCAACAGGAAGGGAATCACGACGACGAAGATCGCCAACGTGCGGAACTGACGCGCGAGATAGGCCGCGGCGCCTTCTTGTACGGCACGGGCGATGTTCTGCATGCGCTCGGTGCCCTGGCCGGCGGACAGCACTTCGCGCACCAGTCCGCCGGCGACGGCTAGCGCGATCAGTGCGACCGCGGCGACCACGATCACGATGGTGAGATTGTTTGCGCTCAGGGCCAGATTGGTCGCTGGCTCGGCTGCCAGCATGTGCCTGCTCATCGTTCTCCTCGGCAAGACCGGTCGTCCTGCCCGGGCGGTGCTGCAGTTTTCCTCGGCGGGTGTTGCGGCACCATCCGGGTTGTAGGGTGCCGCTTCCGGTTGAATCCGCGTTCCGCCGGATCACCTTGGCCGGTGCCGGGAGTCTACGCAGGCACTCAGCGGATATGAAGGCTCTCGCCGTCGCTAATTGTGCACGCGTCTAGTAATCCCCTGACAGCCACCCGGTTTGTCGTTTGACAGATGAAATTTTCCCGGGTTTACGGTCATGACAACCCCCAAATAAGGTCAGGCCAAAACCTAGGATCCGACTCGCCCGAACTGTCCGCGCCCAGACCCCTCGCGACGATGGGCAAACGGCACAGGATCGCGCGCATCAACAGGCACGCCGCACAGCAACCGGCAGGGCCTGTCATCACCCCAGAGCCCACGCATCGGGCAACACCCGACACAAACGCCAGGCAAGCCCACAGCACGCCAAAGTCACCGCTATGGGACCAAACCCCACCCTTGACTACTGAAGCGCTCTCAAGCCATCTCAGGCCCGCCCAGAGGGCAACCAGCGGTCGCCGGGAACGCGCTTTCCAAGGACGCGTCCCCGGGCCGGGGAAACGGAAGCCATGGTGCCCGTGCGCCGTAACGGCGACCAGCCCTGTGCGGGTCAGAGGGCGTCTCCCTGGAGGCGCCCGATCATGGTCGGCGGGTGGGGGCGGGTTGGCTTGCCGTACAGAAAGAAAAATGATCTAACGGAAAGAGATCGCGGCGAAATCAGCCCGTGGTCCCGTTGGAGGCGGGCCAGCTCATGCGGATGTTCGTCCCCTTGGGGCTGGGGAAGACCTGGACGTCGTCCGCCAGCCCTTCGATGACCGCGATGCCGAATCCTGACATGAACGAGTCAGACAGCATGCCCAGATCGAGGGGTTGTTCCTGCTTGATCTCATCCCCGGGGGCCTGGTCACTGACCGTGACCTCGAACCGCCCGGAGTCGTCACGCAGCTCGATGCGGATGGGCTCGCCCGGACAGTGCACGCGATGCGCCTCGACTGCCCGGGAGCACGCCTCACCCACGGCGAGCCTGACCTCATCCAGCAGGGACTCCTCGACGCCCGTACGGCGAGCGATCGCCGTCGCCACCAACCGGGCGGTCCGCACATGTGCGGGGAGTGCGCTGAACGTCAGCTCGACGGTAGCCATGCTACTTGTCTTTGCCGTGAGCTTCCTTGGCCTCGTCGACCGAAGCGTAGATCCCGAAGACCTTGGTCAGACCGGTGATCCGGAAGATCTTGAGGATGCGCTCCTGGGTGCAGACCAGCTCAAGGGAGCCGTCGTGCGCACGAACCCGCTTAAGCCCCCCGACCAGGACACCGAGGCCGGTGGAGTCCAGGAAGTCCACCTTCTCCATGTTGACGAGAAGGTGGAAGTTGCCCTTGTTCACCAGGTCGATGAGGAGCTCACGCAATCTCGGCGCCGTGTAGACATCGATCTCACCCTCGACCTCCACGATGGTGAGTCGGTCTTCGGTGCGGTGATCCAACTTCAGATCCACAGATCCTCCAGCGCCTTTCGCCTGCGAAAGTACTCTCTTGGGACTGGCAGTCTGGAGCGTAGCCCCAGATCGTCCGACCCTGACGCGCGGCATTCAACCACGCGTCCGGCTTGTGTCTATACGAAATCACGATTCCCGGCGACTTTGCCCATCGATGCAAGACTGGAAACAGTGACTTCCTCCGCATCCTCCCCACAACAAGCAGGTCCACTCCTCCGCCACCTGCTTGGTGTTCCCGCACGTCATGAGCGCGTCACCCATGTGGAGCATGTTCCAGCACGTCAGGCCGGTCAAGTCAGTTGGCCCAAATGGACCCCCGAACTCCTTGTTACGCGCTTGGCGAACCGCGGGGTAACGGGACTCTGGCCCCACCAGTACGAAGCCGCCGACCTGGCATTTCGTGGCCGAAACGTGATCATTTCGACGGGCACCGCGTCCGGGAAGTCGCTGGCCTACCTCACCCCCGCGATCACCTCGTGTCTCGACGGAGGCACGGTCCTGTACCTCACACCCACCAAGGCCCTGGCCGCCGACCAGCTCCGCGGGCTGCGCGAACTGCGCCTCACCCAGGTGCGCGCCGCCTGCTTCGACGGCGACACGCCGTTCGAGGAACGCACCTGGGTACGCCAGCACGCCAACTACGTCCTCACCAACCCCGACATGCTCCACCGCGGCGTCCTCCCCCGCCACGCCCAGTGGTCGTCCTTCTTCCGCCGCCTGCGCATGGTCGTCGTGGACGAATGCCACGGCTACCGCGGCGTCTTCGGCTCCCACGTCGCCCAAATCCTGCGCCGCCTGCGCCGCGTCTGCTCCCGCTACGGCTCACGCCCCACCTTCCTGCTCGCCTCGGCCACCGCGAGCGAGCCGGGGGCGTTCGCCATGAGGCTGACGGGGCTTGAGATGGACGAGGTGACCGTGGACACCTCACCCAAGGGTTCGACCACCGTCGCGCTGTGGGAGCCGCCTCTGACGGAGCTAAGGGGCGAGGGAGGGGCGCCTGTGCGGCGCACGGCCACGGCGGAGGCGGCGGATCTGCTCGCGGACCTCGTCCTCGCCGACGTACGCACGCTCGCCTTCGTCCGCTCCCGCCGCGGCGCCGAAACCGTCGCCCTGACGGCCCGCGCCAAACTGGCCGACGTCGCCTTCTCCCTCCCCTACACCCCACCCCCTTCAGACCCCACCCCACACCCATCGGAGCGGACCCCACACCCCGCGCAACCCACCCCGCACCCCTCAGACCCCACCCCACATCCCACGCAACCCACTCTGCACTTCGTGGAGCCCACCCCGAACCCCTCAGAGTCGCTCCACCGAACCGGCATCCCCGCCGACGGCCCAACGCAACACCTACCGCTCCCCGTCACCGGCGACTCACCGCCTCCCGCCATCACCCGGCCGACCAGCCCGCCCACCGACGAGTCCCCCACTGATGGGCCGCCGAACCTCACCACCGCCAGCCCTGACGAGCCCCCCGACCTCACCACCGCCAACCCGACCGGCCGGCCGGTCAACTCCACCACTGACGGGCCGCTGGACACCCTCGACGGGACCAGCACGGCCACCGCCATGGGAACCGGCACCGCCCCCGACTCCTCCTTTGACCCCAGTTCCGACACCACCCCTGGGCCCAATCCCGCCGCCGACTCCCGCTCCGGCACCGGACCCGGCTACGCAGCGGCGGCGGCACCGACCGAAGCACGTCCCCCCAGCCCTCTCACCTGGGCGCTCCCGGACCCCTCCGACTTGGCCGCCCTCCCCGACAAGGTCGCCGCCTATCGCGCCGGTTACCTGGCCGAAGACCGCCGTGTGCTGGAAAAGGCCCTCCGCGACGGCACCCTCATGGGCCTGGCCACCACCAACGCCCTCGAACTCGGCGTGGACGTCTCGGGCCTCGACGCCGTCCTGATCGCAGGCTGGCCGGGCACCCGAGCCTCCCTCTGGCAGCAGGCAGGGCGGGCGGGCCGCGACAGCCAGGACGCGCTGGCCGTTCTGATCGCCAGAGACGACCCCCTGGACACCTACCTCGTCCACCACCCGCAGGCCCTGTTCGGCCAACCGGTCGAGGCGATCGTCCTGGACCCCGGCAACCCGTACGTCCTGGGCCCCCACCTCTGCGCCGCAGCCGCCGAGATCCCGCTGACTGAAGACGACCTCCCGATCTTCGGCCCCACCACCTCGGACGTCCTGGCGAGCCTGGTCGCCGACGGGCTGCTCAGGAGGCGTCCGGCGGGTTGGTTCTGGACCAGGCGCGAGCGCGCCACCGACCTGGCCGACATCCGAGGCGGCGGAGGCGCTCCCATCCAGGTCGTGGAGTCGTCGACGGGCCGCCTGCTGGGCAGCGTGGACGAGCCCTCCGCCCACACCACGGTGCACACCGGGGCCATCTACCTCCATCAGGGCGAAACTTTCCTGGTCGAGCTCCTGGACCTGGAGGCAGGAGTCGCCCTGGTCTCCAGCGCCAACCCGGACTACTCGACGTTCGCGCGCGACATCACCGACATCTCCATCCTCGCCACCCAGCGCTCCACCTCCCTGGGCCCCGGCACCCTCCACTTCGGAGAGGTCGAGGTGACCCGGCAGGTGGTCTCCTACCTCAAACGCCGCCTCCAATCAGGCGAAATGCTCGGCGACGAGCCCCTCGACCTGCCACCGCGCACCCTCCGAACCCGCGCCGTCTGGTGGACTCTTCCCGCCTCGGCCGTGGCCCCTCTCGCCGAAGCGGACATCGACCTCGGCGGAGCCGCCCACGCCGCCGAACACGCCTCCATCGGCCTGCTCCCCCTGTTCGCCACCTGCGACCGCTGGGACATCGGCGGCGTCTCCACCGAACTCCACGCCGACACGGGCCTGCTCACGGTCTTCGTGTACGACGGCCACGAGGGCGGCGCCGGCTTCGCGGAACGCGGCTACGCCCGCGCCGTGGACTGGCTGACGGCCACCCGCGAAGCGATCATGTCCTGCGAATGCGAACGCGGCTGCCCTTCCTGCATTCAGTCCCCGAAGTGCGGAAACGGCAACAACCCACTGGACAAGCGCGGCGCCATCCGCCTCCTGGACACCCTGCTAACCCAGCACTAGCCACGCCCTACCTGCGAAAAAACCAGCAAGTCAGACCATCATCCTCCCCAACGCAAACGTCGACGAGCTTCTTGACGAATCACCTAACTCTCGCCACCCAGGTGCCGCCGCCCGGCATTCACACCTCCGCCATCGACGTCATCAGCCTCATCGTCAGGAGCCCAGAAATCAGCGGCCCAAGGCTGCGGCCGTTCCCAGAACCCGCTGTCCTCCATGGACCGGGGCGACGGCGGCAGATAGTCGTCCCACCGATCCTCGATCCGTCCGGCCGGCGGAGTCACACGTGCAGCGGCCTCCGGCACATCCGTCACCGCTGAACTCGGCAGAGCGATCCGGACCGGCCCCTGCCGCCCCCCATCCGTCCCTTCCGTCACAGACGGCTGCCCCACTTCCACGGACGGCCGATCCGCAACCGCGCGCGAAGACTGCTGACTCATAAACGCAGAGGGCCGACGCACGTCCACGTACGGCTGCCGCCCCACATCAGCAGACCGCTGCTGCCCCGCGCCCAAAGACCGCCCCTGCCCCACATCCGCCGAACCCTCCTGCCCCGCATCCAGCGACCGCCCCTGCCCCACATCCACAGACGACTGCCGGCCCACGTCCACAGATCGCCGCTGACCCGCACTCACGGACCGCCCCTGACCCGCATCCACCGAACCCTCCCGCCCCACCGCATCCGCAGACCGCCGCCGACCTGTGCCTACGGACCGCTGCTGATCCGCGTGCAGAGACCGCTGCTGATCCGTGTGCAGGGACCGCTGCTGACCTGCGGGCGCCGCAGCATCCACTTCCCTACGCGCCCGACCAAGACCGCCAGACGCCTGCGGCCGTTCCCCGTCCACGGCATCCGCCCGTCGATCATGCGACTGGCCAGGAACGCGGGTCCTGGCCACAGCCAGAATCACAGCAGGCCGCCGCCGCACCGCGACAGGCGTCCCCTCATCGACCTGCTGCACTCCACCGCCCGACGAGGACGGCGCGGCAATACCCGCGTCCGCACCCGCGCCCCCAGCGCTCGACATCCCACCCGAGGCTGAGCCCGCAGGACCACCGCTCCCGCCGGGGATTCCCGCAGCCGCGACCGCCCGACGACGGGCCCAAGCCCCGGCATGCGCACCCAGCAACAGCAGAAGCAGCCCGCCCGCAAGGTACAGCCCGTACTGCCCGATTTCCCCGATAGACGACTCGTTCGACTGGGCCTTCACCCCACCCGCCTGGACGGGTTCGGAATCCGTGCCCTCTTTCGCATCGGCCGGAACCACGCCGTCCGGCTCCGCCCGTCCATCCCCCGACGGCTCGGCAGACGGGATCGGGAGGTTGCCCTTCGCATCCGTGTCGGGCAGGTCCGGCAGCTTGGAGGTCTTCGGTTTGCCGGCCGTCGGCTTGCTCACCGGTGCCACCTGCTTCTTGGCGGGCAGCGTGGGCAATGGATCGACGTTCCTGACCCCTTCGCGCGCCTTCGCCGTCGGCCTGCTGCTGGGCGCCGTCGTCTTCTTGGGCTTCGCCGAGGGCGGGGCGGGGAAGGTGACGTACGCGGCGGACGACTCCCCGGACCCGATCGACCCGCCTTCGCCGTCACCCCTGAACGCCTTGACCGTGAACCCCACCTTCTGCCCCGCCGCCTTCGCCGGCACCGAGAGCACCGCCCTGCATGAGGAGCCCGAGCAGGCACTGTCGGCGGTCATCCTCCCGACAATGCCGGACTGGCTGGTGGAAACCTCATACGACTGCAGGTCGGGCTCCGACCCCTTGCTCCAGGTCACGAGCACTTTGGCGGTGCCGTGCTGACTGGCGTTCACATTGCCGGGTGTCTCGGCCGGCCGCCGCAGCTTGAACGTGCTGCTCGCGTACCTGGTCCCGGTGATCTCTCCCTTGAGGGTGACGGTGAAGGCCCCGTTCGGGGCACTGCCGACGTCCAACGTTCCGGAAATCGTCTGATTCGCCCCACCATCTGCGACTTTCTGGGTGGGCGTGGAGGGCCCTTCCACGTACAGACCCATGCGCAACTGCATTAACCCCGTACGGGCAGAAACAGTGACAGACGACCCCGAAACCACCTCACCATCGGGCGGCGCCGTAATCTGCCCAGAGGCATCAGCCTCCCGCACCACCAGGGACTCCCGCATCGTCACAGCCGCCTGAGCGGTTCCGCCGAGCACGATGGATCCCGCCACGATCGTCCCAGCGACCACCACTCTGCCGACTACCGTCACGACGCTTCCCTCCATCGAGAGCTTCGCGCCGCCTGACCACCCTGGGGCGTCCATGCGACGACCGGAAGTGCAGTCCGCCCGGCCGATACGGTCACCGACCGTCCCAGGACCCGCACCCAAGCGACTTCATCCGAGCTCTCCCAGACGCCTTGTCGCATTCGGCATGGACCGAGGGTAAGCGGAACCTTACGGGAAATATCCAACTCTTGGACACCGCGTCCAAGAAGTCGTAACGCGATCGCGACCTAGCCCCGCCAGCCCCAACCGCCCATGCGGCATCAACACTCTGGACGTTCACAACCTCGCGTGCGTTCCCGATCACGTCTTGCACACCGCTCCGCAACAAGCAGCATCAGATGAATCACCACAACTCGCATATCAACTGACTCTCAAACCAGAAGCCAAGACATATCCTCACGGCTGCCGCCGTCACCGGATCTACACTTCGCGTCGTGACAAATCCCGGACGTGGCGGCTCCTTCTACGACGAGCCCCAAATCGTCGATCGATACCTCGACCACCGACACAGCCGCACCTCAAGCCCCAACTACGTGATGGAGGAACCAGCCCTCCTGTCCGAGTTGGGCACCGTCACCGGACTTCGCGTCCTGGACCTCGGCTGCGGAGACGCCGCCATCGGCCAAACCCTGCTGAACGCCGGATGCCTCAGCTACTTGGGTTTGGACGGTTCGACCGCGATGGTAAAAGCAGGCAGCACAGCGCTACAAGGCACAGCCGGCCGCGTCGAACTGACGGATATAGAAAATTTCTCAGCTCCCCCATCATCCTTCGATCTCATTCTTTCCCGCCTCGCATTCCACTACGTCGAGGACATCGAATCGGCGCTGGCAGCCTGCCACGCCTGCCTCTCACCGGGCGGTCGCCTCATTTTCACCGTCGTCCACCCCGTCCTGACTTCGTACGACGCCGAAACGCAAGGCAAACGCACCAACTGGATCGTGGACGACTACTTCCTCAAAGGACCGCGGCAGCGGAACTGGTTCGGCGGCACCGTCACCTGGTTCCACCGCACCATCGAGGACTACGTACGCGCTCTGACGACCACCGGCTTCACCCTCACCTCCCTCCGTGAATGCGCACCAAGCGAAGAGCGCCTCAACGGAGCCGCAGCAGAACTGGCTCGCCGCCGCCGCGTCCCCCTGTTCCTCCTCCTCACCGGCACACGCCCCTGACGACTCCACCCACCACAGCCCGGCTCCATCAACCGCTCAAGAAGCAAGTCGATCCCCTACGAGGGACACACCGCAGACGAGACCACGGACCCCTGGGAGCGCAGCCATTCTGGATCTGGCGAAGTGGCCAGCCTTAGCTGATCCCGGTGGTGATTGTCAGGCGGGCTCAAGCACGTTCATTCATCGGCCTGGGTCGTAATCGGGCTCGTCCGCTGGGATCGCTTCCACAGGGGCCGCTTCCGCCGGGCCGGCGCGTGCTCGGCCGACGAGCGTGCGGGTGCCCACTGCTGGGAGCGAGATCGGCAACGAGGTCCAGATGTCGGCGATTTCGTGGGTGATCTTGCATTGTGTGAGGTGCACACCATTCTGTGTAGCCAGCGCTGTGGCTTTGTCGCAGGCGCCCTGCGGGTCGATCAACGCGAGCTTGGCCGCCGCCAGTGCGCTGAGGTCCGCGGCGTTGTTGACGCGGTGGCGGGCCACGCGAACGGAACCGACCGTGGCGAACGCCGTGGCAACTGCCATCAGAAGCCCCATGAGGCTCACGCCCCACAGCGTCGACGAGCCTCGTTCTTTGGAATTGATGGTGACCCTCCTCCACGTTTCAGGGCTCGGTGTCGGCGATGGCCGTGGCGGATACGCGAACCGCGGGGAGAGATCGGCCCCATGCCGGTCGTACCTGCACGGTGATCTGCACTTTTGTGGTTTCTTCGTCGCGGGCTATGTCGACTTGGGCCTCCGGGTGGGTCACCGCGCGAGCTACGTCGCGAACCTGGTCCAACGGCTCGCCTCTGGCCGCTGCCCGGGCGGCCGCGCGGGCCGCGTCCACGCATTCGAGTTGTACGCCGACGGCCTGGATGGCCCACAGAGCGGCTGCCAGGACGACCATGAGGGCGGGCAGCATCGCGGCGGTCTCGGCCGTCACCGAGCCCCGCGATGCCGACCGTCGTTCGTTGCCCTTGGGGATCCGCACGTGGCGGAGGGTCATTTGCCGATGCTGGTGTTGAGTGCCTTGTCGATGAGGGACGTGAGCAACTCCTGGACCTCTGGGCTGCTTACCACTTTGAAGAGGAGCGCGGCGAAGGCACAGGCCGCGATGGTTCCCACCGCATACTCGGCCGTGGACATGCCTCGCTCCCGATTGGTGCCGGCGTAGTGAAGCCACTTGTTGGAATGCCGTCTTGGGGTGGTGGCCTGCGAGGACGTGTGCGCTGCAGATTGCGGGAATCCGAGTTGGGGTTCGGGTTGGCTGCTCGACATGTGGGCGCATTTGGAAGCTTCGCCGACTGTCCGGGCTACTGGCGCGAGGGCTTCGGAGGGTTCGCGGGTTGCTGTTGCGGCGTCTTGAGTCGCGTACGTGCTGCGACTGATGGTTGGACGGGTGCTGCCACCCATCCCGAGCTTGTTGCTCGGGAACGTACTCTTCGTAGGCATCGAAATGGGACTTACGAGGGCTTTGGCATCCCTGCTTGGCGTGGAGGCGAAATCTGGGGCGGCTTTGATGCCGTCTGGTGTGATGGCGGGACTATGCATCGTTGCCTCCAGGGGGTGTTGGGAACCGGGGGTTTGCCCGGCGGGATCCAGGGTCGCCGAAGCGGGGTAGCGACCGGCGGACCGAACGACGTTCTGTGGAGAACGATCGCTTATCCACAATCAGGGGGTTGACCTGGGACTTTACTCGCTCGTCCTGTTCGCCGCCGTCATACCGGACCCGGCACCGTAGCCCGGTCCCGCGGCACCTCGGCTGGGCCAGAGCCAGCAGAACACGAAGCCGCACCTGCTCGCGAAGCCCGCGGCCTGCCGCTGGTCCTGCATCTGACCAGCGGCAACACCGTCGACTGCACCGCCTTCGACGCCGTGCCGGCCAAGCTCCGGCTGCGCCGCCCGAACGGCGGCCGACCCCGCACCCGCACCGGCACCCTGATCGGCGGCAAGGGCTACTCCACCCGCAAGATCCGCCTCGACCTGCGCCGCCGCGGCATCAAGGCAGTCATCCCCGAACGCCGCGACCAGATCGCCAGCCGCAAGGGCAGCCGCGGCGGCCGCCCCCACGCCTTCGACGCCCTCACCTACATGCAACGCAACCTGATCGAACGCTGGATCGGCAAGCTCAAGCAATGACGCGCCATCGTCACCCACTTCGACAAGCTCGCCAGCCGCTACCTGGCAGGCGTCACCATCGCCTCGCTCATGCTCTGGCTTCGGCACGCGGAATTGCCAGACACTCCCTAGGGACAGGCCAGCGCGCCGAGGTGGGCGCGCAAGGTGTCCAGACAGTCGCTTGCGCTCACCAGCTCCGGGTGCAGCACGGCGTTCATCCCGAGCCCGTCGACAAGCGAGGCCAGTCGCTCGGTCTCCACGTCGATCCGCACCCCGGGACGCAGCGCCTCCCGCGACTCCAGGCGTTCGAGCACGAGGCGGACGAACCCGCGCATGCCCACCGCGGCCCGCTCAGCCAGGTCTCGCAGCGCGGGGTCGGTCCTGGATGCGGCGGCGAAGTCGAGGAACACCGTCACCTCGGCCCGCCGCGACTCGTCGATGGGCAGCAGCTCACCCAGCAGCCGGACGGCCAGCTCCAGCAGGTCCGCCGGAGGTAGCGCCGCCAGATCGCCCACCTCGTCGACGGAGGCCCGCAACCGCCCCCCGACCCGCTCGATCATCGACGCCATCGCGAAGCGCTTCAGCTCCTCGTGCGTGGCGAAGTAGTGACGCAGCGAGCCGATGTTGAGCTGGGCCTCGGCGGCGACGGTGCGCAGCGAGGCCCGCTGCAGCCCGTCGCGCACCACGACCCGGAACAGGGCGTCCACCACCGCGTGACGGCGTTCGACGGGATCGACCACTTTCGGCATGGCACTTTTGTATCACAGCCGTGATATCTTGGATTTATCTCGCATGTGATAAATCCGAGAGGGGCCGCCATGACGAAAATGATCACAGCCGTCTGTACCGTGCTGGCCGCGCTGACCGGGGCCAGCGCCGCGCAGCACACCGCCCCCATCACGGCAGTACTGCTGGCCGACACCGACCACGACGGCGAGGTCGACGCCAGACCGGGGGCCGGGGAGGCGATCTTCCTGCCCAACCTCGACGACAGCGAGCGCCGGTGCGAGGTGAGCGACGCCGACCTGGACGCTTCCGGCAGCGAGCCCGACATACGGCTGGCCGCCTGCAACGACGCCGCCGACGCCCGCGTGAACGGCGAGCATGATTCCGCAGACCTGGCGCGGCTGCGGCTGCCCGCCGTACGCGGTATCGGCGAGGCTGCCACGGGACGGCTGAGCGTCGACGCCCAGGACAAGGTGCGGATCTTCGCCCGGCAGGGCGCCGGGTTCCGGCCCGTGCTGCCGGAGGGCGATGGCCTGCTCACCGCCGCGGAGCTGCGGTCCGGGCTGGAGTTCGGGGTGGAAGGGCGCGACGCCGTACGCGACATCGGCACGTGGGACGGGCTGGTGACGATCACGCTCACCGTGACCGACGGCGCGCGGCGCTCCACGTCCCGCGTCCGCCTGCGCGAGGCTCCCCTGCTGCTCCAGAACGACCTGCAACCGGCCGTCGAGGTTCTGGCCGGCAAGCCGGGCACCGGGCCGGGCGCGCCGCCCGCGCTGCCGTTCCCCGACGGGCTACCCGGCGGATGGGACGAGTTCTCCCGTGACCTGCGCGCGGCCACGAGCGCGGCCGGGGTGCGCTCGTCCAGGTTCGTCGCGGGCACGTCCCAGTGGTGGAAGGACACCTGGTGGCAGGACATCTTCGAGCCGACCACCGCCTCGATGCCGGTGCCCGGCGGCGTCAGGGCCATGCGCGTGCTGGTCAGGTCGGGCAACGTGCTGGACCTGGGCGGTGATGCCGCGCCCACACCGCGGCCCCTGGGCCGGCTGCTCTTCCGCGACCTGCGCGGGCCCGGGGTCGGCGTGGTGCAGCAGCTCACCCTCACCCGCCGCGACCACTTGACCGACCTGCGCAACGCCACGGGCAACGTCGAGTCGCTTCCGCCCGACGCCGATCATCCGCAGGGGCGGCTGGTGTACGGCACCGGCCGTATCCGGCGACCCGACCCCGCCTTCATCCAGCTGCTGACCAGCATGGGACAGGGCCTGCAGCCGCCCGTGGTGCTCGACACCGACTGGCTGATGGTCGGCCATGTCGACGAGACCATGCATGTCGTACGCGCCGGCAACCCGCGCGGTTGGACCCTCATGGTCGCCGACCCCCGCCTGGCCACCCGGCTGGTCCGCCGGGCCGGGGACGAGAAGCTGCTGGGCGACCGGGCGCTAATGTCCGCCAACGCCAGGGCCGCCGAGCACATCGACGGTCAGATCGACACAATGCTGGCCGCGACGGGGCTGCGGCGCTCGGAGATCGTCCAGGTACCGGTGCTGTTCAGCGCGAGCGAGGTCGATCCGTCGCTGCTGAAGGCGTACACGCCCGGCATCCCCAACGGGCTGTCGCTGACGGCTCACGAGTTCGCCGCGCCCGACCCGCACGGCCCGGTGGCCGGTGGGCGCGACCTGTTCCGGGAAGCCACGCGGAAGGCACTGGCCTCGCAGGGCGTACACGTGCGATGGGTGGAGGACCTGAAATGGGCGCACCTGCTCGGCGGTGAGGTCCACTGCGCCACCAACGCGCTACGCGACACCCGCTCGACGGCTCGCTGGTGGATGTGACTCACGGCTCGGGACTGCGATCGCGCAGGGCGGCGAGAGCCTAAGGGAGGATGATCGTGGAGGCGAGGCCGGCTACTACAGGGATGATGCCGAGCAGGACGAACGCCGGCAGGAAGCACAAACCCAGTGGCGCCACGGCTTTGATGCCGACGCTTCTGGCTGATGCGACGGAGGCGGCTCTGGCTTTCTCGCGGGCGTCGTCGGCCAGGCGGGTGAGGACGTCCGCAACGGGGGCGCCGCTTTGGGCCGCTCGGCTCATGGCTCGGGACAGTTGGGCTGTGGCGGGGTCCTTGGCGAGGTGAGACCAGGTGGGGTCCGGGTCGGCCCCCAGGCGTAGTTGGCTGCTCACCCAGGTCAGGCGGTCGCCGAGAGGGCCGCCGACCGCGTTGGCGGCGATCTCCGTGGCGGCGCTCACCGGGCGGCCGGCCAGCAGGCATGCGGTCATCAGATCGGCGGCGAACGGCAGGTCGGTGGCTATGCGGTGGCGGTCCTGATGTGCCTGCTGGGGTGCCTGTCGGTGAAGGATCATTGCGACTGCTGGGGCCACCACGAGGCCCGTGATGACGCCGACGGTGCCGCCGATCAGGAGGGCGACGATCAGGGCCGTGGCAATGGCGCTAATGATCGTTTTGGTGGTGATTGACCTTTGTGGGTCGGGGGTTGGGTGCAGCCAGGGTGCGTGGTGTGGGGGTTCTGGCGTAGGTAGTCGGTGTGGGTGGACGTTGGGGTGATGGAGAGTTCCCTGGGGGTGATGGACGTTGGGACGGGAGTTTTGGAGATGTGGGTGAGCGCCTCCGGGGTGGGGGCGACGGTGGGATTTGGGGATGGGGTCGTCTGGCGGGCGTAGTCGGGTCAGGCGGTCCGTTGGCGTTCTTGGGGAGAACCACAGCCAGGCTGCGGCTGAGCCGGCGCACAGGGCGAATAGCAGTTGGAGCATCGATGGTCCTGTCCAGCGGGGTCCTGCCGCGAGCGACGGGGTCGGTCCGAGCGACGGGGTCGGTCCGAGCGACGGGGTCGAAGCGGCACGGCGTGAGCGGCATGGGTTTGGGCGGCATGGAGGAGAGTTGGAGTTAGTTCTGGGCCTTGGTTGCCATGTGGTTGGTCCACCAGAGGCCGCAGGCGTCTAGGGCGATTCCGGCTATTAGGCACAAGAGGCCTGGGATGCTCCCGAACAGGAAGTCCAGTGGGTGCATGTTCAGGGCGGCGGCCATGAGGAGGCCCAGGGCCGGGAGTACGGCGAGCATTCTTGCTGTGGTGCGGGGGCCCGCCAGTTGGGCGGCTACGTCCTGGCGGTGGGCCTGGGCTGTGCGTAACGTGCTGGCCACTCTGTCGACCAAAGGTGCCAGACCCGCCCCTACGGTGATGCTTACCTCCCAACAGGCTGCCAGTTGACGTAAGCCTTCCCCTCCCTGGTTCGGGGCTGCTGCGAGTAGGGCTGCAGGGACGTCGCCGCCGTCTCTTGCCGCTGCTATGACCGGGCGGAGAAGCTCAGGGGTGGGGAAGTCCACTGCCGTCAGGGCCCTGGTCAGGGCGTTTCCGGGGGTGTGGCCTACCGATAGTTCTGCTGATAGGGCCTGGCATAGCTCTATCGAGGCGTGGCGCCAGGTGTCGGCCCGGCGGGCGGGGCTGGGACGGGTGAGTCGGCTGCGCAAGGATTGCCACTGAGGTCTTTCATGGGTTGAGGTCAGTTTGTTCAGGCGGATTGTGGCTACGGGTGGGCCTGTCCACAGCCATACGGCGCAGGCTGTGGACAACGCCGCCAGCAGGGCGTGGGTCATGGCGTTGGCTCCGGTTGGAATCGTCGTGGAGTCGTGGGGGCGTGCGACGTCGGGTCTCGTGATGTTTTGCGGCTCGGTCGCTGGTGCTGGTGCCTGGGCTGTTGGGGGTCTGGGGGAACGGTTCTCAACGGTGTGGATCGTTAGGGGTGTGATCTTTGGGTTAGGGAGTCGTAGCCGGGGCCGAGTTGGGGGTCGCCCGTGGCGGTGAAGGTGAGGGCGGGGACTGATTCGACGTAGCCGGTTGAGGTTCGGGAGAGCAGGCAGATTTCCGCAATGTGCCTGCGGCCGTCCGGGCGGGTGCGAGTCAGGTGGATGACCGCGTCGAGCGCTGCGGCCAGTTGGCTGTGTACGGCTTCGCGGCTCAGGCCCGCTGCGCAGCCCAAAGCCTCCAGGCGGGGTGGTACGTCGGCCGCGGTGTTGGCGTGCAGGGTGCCGCAGCCGCCCTCGTGGCCGGTGTTCAAGGCGGCCAGCAGGTCCACTACTTCCGGGCCGCGTACCTCTCCCACCACCAGGCGATCGGGGCGCATTCTCAGTGCTTGGCGGACCAGGTCACGGAGCCCTACGCCGCCGGCGCCCTCCAGGTTGGCCGGGCGTGTTTCCAGGCGCACCACGTGGGGGTGGAGCGGGCGGAGTTCGGCTGAGTCTTCCACCAGCAGGAGGCGTTCGCGGGGGTCGGCGAGGGAGAGCAGCGCTGACAGGAGTGTCGTCTTGCCCGTTCCCGTGCCGCCCGTCACCAGGAAAGCCAGCCTGGCGGTCACCATGGCGGTCAGCACCGGCAGCGCGGATGGGGCGACCGTGCCGGCTGCGACCAGGTCTTCCAGGGTGAACGTGCGGCGTGGGGGCAGGCGTAGCGAGATGCAGGTGCCGCCCGATGCCACAGGTGGGAGCACGGCATGGAGACGGACGCCTCCGGCCAGTCTGGCGTCCACGTAGGGGCATGCGTCGTCCAGTCGTCTGCCTGCTGCGGCGGCGAGGCGCTGGGCCAGCCTGCGGACGGCTCCGTCGTCGGTGAAGGTGATCTGGGTACGGCGCAGGCCGCTGCCGTCGTCTACCCACACCTCGCGAGGGCCGTTGACCAGGACGTCTGTTACGTCTGGTTGGGCCAGGAGCGGTTCCAGAGGGCCTGCGCCTATCAGGTCGGCGCAGAGGGCTCTGGCCACCGCGAGGATCTCTGCGTCGCCGTATACGGATTTTTCGGCTCTCAGGGCTACTGCTACCTGGGCGGCGCTGGGTTCGACGCCTGTTCGAGCCAGGCGGACGCGGACGGCTTCCACCAGCTCGGGCGACACCTGCGTTTGGCGTGGGGGTTTCGGCGGGGCGGGGCTCAGCGACGGGGATGTGGGTCGTCGCGGTGGAAGGGGAGGCCGGGGTTGGGCGGTGGACGTGGTGGGGTTCGGGCGGTGGAGGTCGCTGGGTGTCGCGGCTCCGTGGAGTGGATGAGTGGGGTGGTCCGCGAGAGGTGGGGGTGGCTGGGCCGGGCAGTCCGTGGGTGAGGTTGTTTGGGCTGAGGGCTTCATGGGGCCAGGAGGTCTTGTAGGAGGGTGGCGCAGAGGGCGCCGAGGTCGGTGCGGGGGCCGAGGTTGGGGAGTTCGCCGCGGTTGAGGGTGGCGGTGAGTCTTGGCTGGTCTGGGAAAACGCCGGCCGAGGGTATGCCCAGGGATTCTGCGGCGCTTTCGCCGCCCAGGACTCCTGGACGGAGGATGGCGCGCAGGTCCGAGGTGTGCTTGCGGGCCTCGTTCAGCACTTGAACGGTCGACAGGACGCTGCGGACGTCGGCTGTGGCCACCACCAACGTCGTTTTCGCCCTCGTGAGGGCTTCGATCGAGGCCGGGGCGAAGTGTCGGGGGAGGTCGACGACTATGAGGTCGAAGCCGCGTTGGCCTGCTTCCAGGACCGAGCGCATGGCCTGGGGCGGGATCGCCGCCACCTCGCCTCTGTGGAAGGAGAGGACTGCCAGGTCTCCGAAGGAGGGGAGGGCGGCTTGAAGTGCGCTCGAATTGATACGGCCCTCTCGTGCCACCAGGTCTCCCCAGCGGGAGCCTGAGGCCTCCTCCTGGCCTAGCAGGGCGTCTATGCCTCCGCCCAGCGGGTCGGCGTCCACCAGGAGGGTACGGAGGTGATCTCCTGAGGCTCGCAGCGCCAGGCATGCCGAGAGCACGCTCGCGCCTGCGCCGCCTCGGCCTCCTATGACGCAGATCACGGAACCTGAGCGGGGGTCCGGCTCCATGGCCTCCGCGAACCGCTCTACCAGGTGGCGTTCGTCGTTGGGGAGGGTGAGGACGGCTTGGGCTCCCACTGCCACGCATTTTCGCCAGGTGTCCGGGTCTTCGACGTCTCTGGTTACGAGGAGGACCTGGTCGCGGGTGGGGGGTGAGGTCGCGGCCATGGCGTCTGCTTGGTCGGCGCCTACTGCGATGAGAGGGGCGAGGTTCCAGAACGGGCGGGCGTGAGCTGGGGTGTGGGCCACATCCAGTTGGGATCCGGCTGCGGCGGCTATGCGGACCAGGTCGTCCAGCAGGGCCGGGTCCTCGGTGATGGTCAAGGGGCGGTGCATGTCGGCCTCCTGGGGCGGGTGCGGGGTGGGAGGCCAACCTTGCTGGAGAGGGGTGAGGTGAGGAGGAGGTGAACGTGGTTCTGGGGAGAACGATGGGTTATCCACAATCAGGGGGTTGACCTGGGGTTTTGCGGCTACGCTGCCCCGTATTCGCCCGGTTGGCCCGTAGCTGGCCCGTCGTTTCCGTTTTCGCAGGTCAGGACGCTATCGGTGATCGTTGTGGCGGAGAGTGCCGCTTCTATCCGGGCGTTGGCCGCGTCTTCGCCGCCCCGGATCCAGTGGGCGTATGTGGTCAGCAGGGTGCGGATGGAGTGGCCCAGCCGCCGGGCGATCTCGGCTGTGTCCACGCCCGCCGCTATCAACGTGCTGGCGTTGGCGTGGCGCAGGTCGTAGGGCCGTCTGGCGACGTCCGAGGCGCGCTCAGCGGGGGTGAGAGCGGCTTTGCGGGCACGTCGCCAGACCGACCGGTATACCTGGCCGGGCACCTTGGCTTGGTCGGGGCCGTCGTAGAACAGCCGTCCGTCGGGGGCCGGGGGGAAGGTCAGCAGGTGAAGCCGCAGGATCACGACGAGTTCCGGGGGGATGGGAACCGGGCGGACCGTCTTGCGACTGCGGTGTTTGAGCCCGCGCGTGTCGTGGCGTTCGCCGTCGTCGGTCCACAGTTCGCCGACGTCGGGGCAGGCCCCCTCCAGGGTGATGCTGCCCCAGGTGCCGCCCATGGGCAGGTGGCATTGGTGGGCCTTCAGCTCAAGGCCCTCTGACGGGCGGATCCCGGCGAAGAACATGAGGCAGAACAGCGCGAACAGGTGGGGTCCCCGGTCGCGGTAGGGGCCGTAGCCGCGCAGTTCGCGCACCGCCCACAGCAGCCGTCGCGCTTGCGCCAGGTTCGGCACGGCCAGCGGAGAGACCGCGTCATCCATGTGGTTACGCCGCGTCCTGATCGCGGGAAGCGGGTTTGTGCCGATCAGCTTGGCCGTCACGGCGCGGTCCAGGCACTTGTACAGGATGGCGCGTCGGGTGCGCGCGGTGGTGGCCGCCGCCTGTGTGCCGTTCTGGAGTTTCTTGATCGCTGCGAGCAGGTTGCGCAGGTTCTCGTCATCGGCCAGTTCGGCCACCGGCCGGGTGTGCTGGCCGAGCCAGGCCAGCGCGGCGGCAATGTCGTCGGGCACGGGTTCGGAGGCGATCCGGCCGGGCCGGTAGGCCCACTGTTTGAGCGCCTTGCGCAGGATCTCGTCAGAGGGCCGGGTACGCCGAGCCTTGAGGGAGTCATCCAGCATGGCCATGGTGATCTCGGCCAGCGATTCGGCGAGACGCTTGCGGCTACCGGCCGCCGCGCCGTCCCATTCGGCCGATGCCACGTCGCAGGAGTGATCGAACCAGGTGCGTTGCTGGCGGGTCCAGGAGACCGGTTGCCCGGTGCGCAGGTCCCACTCTTCGCCCACGGTCTCGGCCGCCCGGGTGAGCTGAGATTGGAATTTCTGGGCTAGAACTTTGGTGAGGAAGGACAGAGAATAGGTGTCCGCGTTGATCCTCCACCGTAATTCCCACGGCTTCTTGCGCCCCTCCCGCTTGCGGATCTTCCAGAATTGAATGTCGATTGCCGTCACGCTAACCGCCTCCTGTCTCCGTTTTTTGACTCTCTAACCATTTTATCCAATCTTCGTGCTTTATCCGTCTTTCTCCATTAGGGATCCGATATGTTTCAGGCCCGCGCCCGGTGGCCAGCCACCGGTAGAACGTCGAGCGGGGAACCCGCAGGATACGGCGGGCATCAGCGACCGTCAGGAAATCATCGTGCCTCATATCCATTCACCTTTCTCCACGACCCTCACGGGCCAGCCACGGGCCAAGCGACACCCTTCACGACGCACACCAAGCGCCACTCTCAACTCATTCAAGAGCCATTCCCGGCACCGCCTTTATCGGCATTCTCTCGGAAATGTGCAAGGAATGGCGTAGTGCCATTAGGCGGAAACATCGCCTCATTATCGGGTAAGGCGTCTTTCCGTATTCGGGCCGTGCCGACACAGGAGGGCCGACCGGCGCGGGCCCACCCACCCACCCGTGGTGCCGGTGACGCACCGCAGGACGAGCACCAGGGCAGATGCCGGGGGACGAGCCAACCCCAACAGCCACGATCCTTCATGGTGCCTTCGGCGCGTCCTGCCAGGCAGCGACCCTCGCCACAGCCGCCCGCCAGCGTCGCGCCGAACTACTCGATCAGCCCATCTCGCCAGGCTTGACGAGCCTGACGATGCTCACGGCCGAGCTGTTCGGCCAGCACCCGATCGCCCACGGAGCGATAGCCGATCCCGGCCAGCCGCCAGTCGCCCACCAGCAGCCTCGCCGACCCCTGCTCGCCTTCCTCCGCCCACGGGTCACCCTCCCGCGCCCGCTGCGCTACCCGCCAGGCCCGCCGCGCCTCACGCAAAGCGGCGAACGTGGTGGAGTAGCGGCGGCTCTTGGAGGTGACGTGCCCCCGGAACCCGAGCGTGTGCACGTGGCGGGCCAGGCGTAGCACCCGGCAGGTGCCCAGCCGTGCCAGCCTGCGCACCGTCGCTGTGAGCGCCGCCACGTGTACCGGTACCGCGCGGCCCTGTTCGAGGTCCAGTTCGCCGGTACGCGGCCGGGACGCCGACAGGCCACTGACGGTGTCGGAGACGGTCTTGGTGGCGTACTTGGCCAGATAGCCCGCGACCCGTGCCCGGTCGATCTCGCGGGGTTGGATCGGCCGCACGTCGAGCTGAGCGCCCCACCGGGCCACGGCCGCCGCATGAGCGTCCACGACGGGCATGGGGACGCTCACCCGGTGCGCCGCGTGTGCGAGTGCCGCCGTCAGCAGGTTCACATCCGCCCACGCCGGAGGCGGGATCACCTGGTCCGGATCATCGGGATTGACGCCGTCCAGGCGTGCCAGCACATGCAGGTGCACCACGCCCCGCTTCTGGAATTCGGCCACCTTGGCATAGGAGACACGCAGCAGCTCCCGGACCCGCCGCACCGTCACCGGCCGCCCATTCAGAGCGGGAGCCAGCGCCGCCAAAGCGCGATACACGTAGATCACCGTGCGCCGCCACAACTCCCCCACGTGGGCGTTCCACAGCACCAGCCCGGCCAGGTCCGCGCAGTCCTCACACAACGGAGCCCCCACCAGGCCATCACCGGCGTCGTGACGTGCCGGGCACCCCAGCGGCCTGCCGTGCTCACACGTCCTCTTGCCGCGCCGGACCGTCCGGCACACCCCGCCATCGCGGGCAGCGTGCACCCGCCCGAAGCTGGGCGCGGTGAAGGTGGCCAGCACCAGCGGATGCGTCACCCGCCCGTCATCATCGAAGCCGCCGCCGTCATCCCCGCCGTCGCCGTCGTCATCGGCCGCGATGCTGTCAGCGTGGCCATGGTCACGTGGGGCACTGTCGCCGGGGGTGACGCCACCAGCGAACACGTGCCAGGCATCGGCCCGGTAACGTGCCGCGCACGGCGGGCAGACGCTCTCGCGGCGATCCTTGCACGCCACCAGCAGCACCCCGCCCGGCTCATCCTCGCTGCGGTAGGTGGCCTCAACCTCTCCCGTCGCCGCGTTGACCGTCATCGCCGAGCCCGACAGCCGCACAGGGCGCACGCAGTGCCCGGCCCGTTCCACCTGAGCCGACCACCGCCGGTATCCCTCGTCATCGGCAACCCGTTCGATCATCTGTTCAAGCACCGGCCCGGCGTGCATCCGTCCACCTCCCAGCATCGGGCGCGTCCCTCACACCCACCATGCCAAGCCGTACTCGAACACAGATTCTAATAGTTCACTGCGATGCCATCACGGCATACCAGCCCACACCCCGACCCCGCGCATGCTAGAACCCCCGACCGCAGACGGCACCGCCCCCTCACGGCCTGCGCATTTACCCACCGCGCCCAGAGAGCTACCTTGGCCTCATGGCGCGCAGACGCAAGCGACGCAAGCTCGGCAAATGTGCCGATCGAGGCTGCAACAATCCCGCCAGCGTATGGATCATGGGCAACATAAGCGTGTGCCTCGACCACAGCGGCCCACTACAGAACGGGTCGTGGCCAACGGGGACAGGACTTCCCTCCAACTGGCAAGAACGCTGGGATTGCTGACCTGCACAGCGACCAGCGCGACCAGCGTGTGATGAGTTTCCCTACTACATCAAGCCCGCCCGGCCGAGCCGGACGGCACCCCGCCGAAACGATCTTGGTGCGCTGCCCCAGGCGCGCGGAAGTCCTCCACCCCTCCAGGGACGGCACGTGCCTTATCAGTCGTGCCGCCCCTGGTCGGGGCTCATCCTCGGACTACCCAAGGACCCGGCGGGCTGTAATCGCCGGGCGGCCACATGTGAACAGCATGAAGGCCGTACACCGCATCATGTGGGACGCACCCCTGCATGCACGTCAACCCCAGCGCATTTCCGACGAAGGTTGGCCCACTCTTGACCAGCCTGATAGCCCGCCACCCACCCCCCTCACCCTCCCGCGTTGCCGCCCCCATCAATGGGAGTGGAGACACGCCACACCACATCTGTGGTCACCCAACACGCCCGCGTGATTGCGGCCCCCGCCGCTCCCGCCGCCGGGGAGGGTTCCCCTCCCCGGTCCCCTCCCTGGGGGAGGGGTTGCACCCCTCCCCTTGCCCCCTCCCCGCTCGCGCATCGCTTCGCTCGCGCGGAGACCGCATTGCTCCGCTCGCGGTCAACCCCACACCCTCACGGCCCCGCACGACCGCATCAGACCATCGCCGACACCCCGGTACCGCGCCCAGGCGGCCACGGCCACGGGACGCGCCGGCGGGCCGGACATCGGGACTGCGCGCGGCGCTGACGCGCCGTGCTCGCCCTCGCCACCCCGACGGCACGCCCTCGCCGCGACCGCCGACGCCCCCAGCAACCCGCACGACCCTGGCGGGCGCGTCACCCTCACCAGCTTCAGCACCGCCCACGCCGCATGCCGCATGTCCGGCCCACTGGTCAGCGACACACGCACCCACCACACCGGTACCCACGCGCGAACCCTGCGCACAGCCCGGTACCCCACACAACGGCGGAGCCCTTGGCCAACTCACCACGGCAACTACGAGGTGAGCGGCCAAGGGCTCCCAGCCCCCACGGCGGCCAAAGCCACCGGAGGCTCTTCAACCCGGCACGTGGCCAGGACATCCCACGAATCAGCCGTCGCTGACCACCTCCTCCGCCGCAAGCCGGTACTTCAGCCGCCCCATCGGCGCAGGCCCAGAATTTCCTACGCAGCCGCCCGTCGCCTCCGGATCGATTCTTACTATCAGCCCCTCGCCAACCAGCTTCCGCAACCAATGCCGCATGTAATCAGGGCTACGGACGTAATCGAAATACGCGCATACCTCAGCTACGGTCGCGCCCTTGGGGAAGCCAGCCAGACATTCAAGAATCTCTTCCCGCCTGCTCTTCTGTCCGGTCTTTACCATTCCGGCTCCCCTTCCCTATAAGTCGGCTGCTGAAACGACTGGCGCAAGCGGATACCACCGCGTTCTGCCAGCACATTCACGAATCACCGAGGTCCCAGCCATCACACGGGGGTGGGTGTGGTCGGTGATGGCTGGGACCCCACCCCGGCGAGTCCGGCAGGCGGCAGCCGGACATCAGCCAGGGCCATCCCCAGACGCCTCCCGGACCTCACACCGGGCAGCCATTGGCCATGCGTCTGGAGGCTCTTGTAAGGGCCTTGAATTTACGGCTGTGGCTCATCATCGGGCCACGGTGGTCTCCAGCGAACCCGCACACGCGCCCACGCACTTGGACCTTTGGCGATGATCTCGTCTTTCCGGCGGTGCCACTCCGGCTGAGAGTTCAGGTAATGGTCGATCACCTCTCGCCCCTTCGGGCTACTCTGCGCCGCATCCCACGACCCGTACCAGTGCCAGAGGCAATCGAACACGTAATCCGGTGATGGCAAATTCCCCCGTGGCCGACCCACTATCAACGAGACCGGCTCTCCGCTCACGCCGCCCGCCGTCACTGGAAACCCCTTGGGGCGACCCCGTGAATGGCCAGGTACCGATCCCGGTAAAGCCGTTCGATCCGCAGCGCCGCTGTCTCCACCGCCGTGGCCGGGCACGAGGTGTACCGCCACTGCGACGCCTCATCGAGGCTGTTCATGCACCATCGGAAACGCCACCCGTCCGGGCCCCACTCACACCACACCGCAATCCCAACCGCCCAGATCCCCACCAGTGCGATCCCCTCGCGCGCTGAGACTCGGGACTCGATACCGAGATGACGCAGTTGATCGGCCACCTTTTCGGCCAGGCTTAGCGCCGGGCATGGGGTGTCTGCGGTTACCGGAATTGCAGAAGGCGGTCGATGCCGCAGAAGATCAGCGTCACGTGGCGTCTCTTGCCTCCCGGCAGAGCCGACGCTCGTCATCTCGGGGCTTCCGGCGCGATTTGAACGCCTCTCGCTGTCGTTCCCGGTTGCCGGATTGGCTCTATCATGTTCCATAGGTCAGGACCTCATTTCCTGATCCAGGGAGCCGTACGGCGTGTCAGCGCGCCTGCGGCTCCCGCTATTTCCCTGTGCGTTTCTCCTTTGCAGTGCCATGATGAAGACATCTGGGGGACATTAGAAGCGATCACGCGTGGCACGCGCGTGGTTGCCACGCCTACCACGCTTGCGAGGGGTGTCGTGAACGGTCGAGTTGCTACCGAGAAGGCCGGGATTCCTCTTTGGGCCGTATTCGGCAAACTTCTCCGCCTTTGGCGCGATAAGTCCGGCATGGGCCTCCGTGCGGTGGCGGACGGCATTCATGTCGATTACTCCGCGCTCGCCAGATGGGAGCGAGGAGAACACCGCCCCAACTCAGACGCGATCCCTGCCCTTGACGCCCTTCTTGAGGCAGGCGGGCAACTTGTTGCGTTCCATGCCGCTATCGCCGAGCTTGACCGGTTGCACGGGAGTAGGCTGGTCCCTTCAGAATCAGCAGCCTCAGCCCAGGACGAGGATGGCGATATGGAACGCCGTGCAGCTATTCAGCTCCTCTCCGCGCTCAGTGCCGGAGCCGCGATACCAGCGGGAACCCTGGAGACGGTCTTGTCGGGCGTTGAGCGCGCCCTTGGTGTCCGTGACGATCTTCGCCTTGACGACTGGGAGCAAACCGTCCGCACGTACGGTCAGCTCTACTACGCCAAGCCTCCGCAAGCCCTTGTCAGCGACCTGACCGCAGACCTGATTGAGGTTAGCCGTGCCCTCACCCGTGAGAACGCCTTGTCGGTTCGCACAGGCTTAACGCGAGTGTCCGCCCAGTTGTCGGCCCTGATCGCCACAGACTTCAGCGACGCTGGAAATCAGAGGGCTGCACGCCTCGCCTGGCAGACAGCGCGTCGCACTGCCGACGCGTCAGGAGATCGGGACCTGTCAGTATGGGTACGCGCGAGGCACGCTGACAGCGCGTTCTGGCAGGGCCACCCACACAGCGTCGTTACTGATCTCCTGGACGATGCAACTCACCGTTCGCAAGGCATGCCCAGCGTTGGACTTGCTCTCGCATGGGAGGTTCGAGCAAAGCTCCTTGCCACACAGCGAGCAACCGCCGACGCCAACGCTGCTCTCAACGGTCTATCCGAGACCTTTAACCGTCTCCCTCACCATGTCACCACCGAACGGGCTATTGGTAGCTCCATCGGCACCAGCTACCCCGAGGCAGCCGTACACCGCACCAGAGCCTACGTCTACGCCTTCCTAGCCGACACGCGGAACGCACCCAGCGCTGTGGAGCAGGCACTTTCCACATACCCGCAGGGCTTGGCGGGAGGGAACCTCCGTCTCATTCAAGCTCTCACCCTCATTCACGGCGGACGCTTGGACGAAGGACTTCAGCAGGCACTTCCCATCGCAGGCAGCGTGCCTCGATTGACTCCCATGCGTCACTTGATCATTGGGCAGATCCTTGACGCGGTGCCCACGCAGTCACGGAACTTGCCTGCCGCTCAAGATCTCCGCGCGATGGTAGCCCGCACAGTGTAGTGAAGTGCATTTTTGGGAACCCCCTCGGGCCAGTCGCCGCAATGCGTGCCTCTGGCCCGCTGGACTCGCCGTAGACGCTGTCAAGCCCAAGGATATGAAGGACCCCGCCTCCGGCGGGGGCTCAGACTCCGGGATGGCGGGCAAGATCGCTCGGTCCGGGTACGTGAGGGGTTGCTGTGGGGTCGCCTCCCCGCCTGCCATCACCCAGGACAAGCCGAGCATGTCATGGTCAGGGGGTCAAGATCGTTCTTCCAGCGGGGAGCTCCATCTTGCCCCCCTGACCATGACATGCTTCCCTGACGGTGGGCGACGACAGACGGGAAGGCTTGGAGCACGACCCCTGCCGCGAGGGAAACCCCCAGCGTACGACCCGGAAGCTTGGCCCGTGTATGGCCCGCGAACAGTCAGCGACAGTGAGCACCGGTGAGACTCTACGGGACACCCCGACTCCACCTCTTTCGCCTTTCCGCAGGTCAGACAATCGTCAACCCCCTGACCAGGGCCGCAACGATCTCTCCCTGGAATCCACAGCCGAGCTATGTTCTTCTGGGGATTATGGGAGTGGGGTGTGGTGGAGGCTGTGGATAACCGTGTGTCGGGTGTCCGGATTGCGGGGGTGTGCTCGTGCCATCAGGCAAATGAGGACGGTAAATGGCCTAAATTGTCCCTACGGTCGTCCCATGACCACTTCGTCGCAGACCCCGGCCCCGTTTCTTCCAGGCGAGCGCGGTGAACTGCTGCATGCACTCGCGGAACAGCGGGCGCTGCTGCTGATCACCGTGCGCGGCATCACCGACGCCCAGGCCGCGGAGCGCACGACCGTGAGCGAGCTCACTCTGGGCGGCATTCTCAAGCACCTCACCCGGGGCGAGCAGGTGTGGACGCAGATCATGGCCAAGGGGGACGGAGAACTACCGGACGGCATGCTCGACATGGAGCAGTACCGCATGGTCGAAGGCGAGGCCCTCGCCGAGCTGCTGGAACAGTACACCGCTGCCGCTCAGAGAACCGAGGAGTTCGTGGCCACCCTGCCGGGCCTCGACCAGAGCGTTCCCCTTCCCAAGACTCCATGGTCCCCACCAGAGACCGTCTACTGGTCCGCGCGCCGGATCCTGCTGCACTTGATCAGGGAGACAGCCCAGCATGCCGGACACGCGGACATCATCCGGGAAGCACTCGATGGGGCCAGCACCACCGCTCAACGGTGACCGCGCGGCGTTCAGGAGGAAAGCCCATGGAGGGTAGAAGGGCCGACGGTGGGGTGGGCCTCGGGTGAAGAAGTTGGGGAAAAGGGGCGACCCCCGCCGGGGGGGAGAGCGGGGGTCGCCTGATCGGTCCGGCTCCGGGGGGGTAGAGCCGGTCCCGTTTCAGAAGAAAGCTTTCATCACTTCACCGGAGCCTGGCAAGGGACTTGCAAACCTATCCCTTGCAAGATCGCTCCAGTTTCTGGCGATACCACCGTATGCTGCCCGATCGACTCGAGTTTCGTCGAGGAGCAATCTCGCATTTTCGCCAAGTTTTTTCGTGGACCGATAACGATCACATAAAGACGATCACTCTCTGTGATCGTCACGGCTTGGCAACCGGGGCCGCGGGGTGGAAGGGGCTCGAATGTTCGAAGGTGCGGGTCGGCGGGCGGGTAAAGGTCTTGGTCCAAGGGGTTCCCATCAGCGCGGATCCGTCATAGAAAGGGGTTACGGACCACTTGTCCGGGTGCATCAGCCGGGTACCCACGCGCGACCAGCCGCGGGAGGCGCGTCGTGACGGGCTTGACCCGTTCCGACGAATACAGGTGCACGCTTGGTAACCCGGTGTGATGCACCGGCAGACGGCGTCTCTTGACTGAGACGCCGTCAGCTATGTCAGATCGGCCGGATCGCGCCGACTCAGCCCCTCTGCATGGCCTCGCAGATGGCGGTCGCCTCACGTACGCCGAGGGTCACCGCGGAGGCACACTGTTGTACCCAGCGGGCCACACCCTCAGGGGTCCCGCTCAGGTACGCACGCAGCCCGTCCGCGTACGGCAGCTCAAGGTGCCCCACCTCGACGGCGACCAGGGACTTCGGGTCCAGCCCGTACTCCACCAAGGTCAGGCGCTCGGCCGCGCGGGCCACGACGCCGTCGGCCACCCCGAACGGACGCAGTACGGCCAGTTCCGCGTGCACCACGGCGGCCAGCACGAGCGCGGGGGCCTTCGTGGGCTGTTCCAGCAGGCCGAACAGGCCCTCCATGCGCGCCGCGGCCTCTTTGGCGCTCGGCGCGGCCCCCAGATTCGGCGGGCCGGCGGCCTCGCCCTCCGTCTCGGGACGGCCCAGAACGGTCTCATCCCCCGACCGTGGGCGGCCCAGGGCGGCGTCGGGGACGAGGCCGACAGCGGCCACGCTGTGCAGGCGGGCAAGTACCTGCCTGGGCGCGTTACGCCAGGTCGAGCCCAGACGGCCTATCTCCGCCGAGACCCGCAGAGCTCCCTGGACCAGCGGGTCGTGGATCTCGTCTCGTCGCAGGGCGTCCAGAGGGACGTCCACGCCCTCGATGGCGGCCGACGCCCTGGCGCCGCGCAGGGACGACTCCGTGGACACCGCCGGGCTGGCGCGGCGCAGGACGCGGTGGCGGTACAGCTTGTCGACGGCTTGTCTGGCCTCGTCCACCGCCTCGGGGACGCCGGGGAACTGCGCGATGACGGCCAGCGGGTCAGAGGCGTTCACGAAAACTGACCTTACCGGCGAGTACGACCCCGCCCATGTGACGGGCCCATCCCACGACACAAAGTGAGGGGAGCTCATGAGTACGGCGGTCTGTGGCGGGTAAGCATGGGCCTCGTGACAAGGAGTACGGCGACGCCAGATGCGGGGAGTGAGCGAGCCCGAAGGAACCCGAGGGGGCCCATAAAGCCACCCCCCGAATATCCCGATTTCAAGATGACAACATTTCAATAGCATTTGTCATGGGCCCTAAGATAAAACCCCGCCCCCAAGCCCGACGGTACAGACCTGTCTAGACCTCTTGTGTGGGACGGCCGTGAGCTGGTGAAGTGGGACACGACCTATCCAACCTGGCCATAGAAGGAGCACGAGGTGGCCCCGGAGACCCCCGGTAACGAGACCCAGGCGCTGTCCAACCTGCTGCAGGAGAACCGCCGGTTCGCACCACCGGCTGACCTGGCGGCGGCCGCGAACGTGACCCTCGCCTCATACGGCGAGGCCGCCGCCGACCGTCTCGCCTTCTGGGAGAACGCGGCCGACCGGCTGACCTGGGCCAGGCGATGGGACACGACGCTGGAGTGGAACGCCCCGTTCGCGAAGTGGTTCGTGGGCGGGCAGCTCAACGTCGCCTACAACTGCGTCGACCGCCACGTCGAGGAGGGCCGCGGCGACAAGGTCGCCTACCACTGGGAGGGCGAGCCCGAGGGCGACACCCGCACGCTCACCTACAACGACCTGAAGACCGAGGTGAGCAAGGCCGCCAACGCGCTGATCGAGCTGGGAGTGGGCAAGGGCGACCGCGTCGCGATCTACATGCCGATGATCCCCGAGCTGCCGATCGCGATGCTGGCCTGCGCCCGCATCGGGGCGATCCACTCGGTGGTGTTCGGCGGGTTCTCGGCGAGCGCGCTGAAGAGCAGGATCGACGACGCCGACGCCAAGCTGGTGATCACGGCCGACGGCGGCTACCGCAGGGGCAAGCCGAGCGCGCTCAAGCCGACCGTGGACGAGGCCGTGGCCGAGTGCCCGCAGGTCGACAACGTCCTCGTGGTACGCCGTACCGGCCAGGAGGTCGCCGCCGGCGACAAGGACGTGTGGTGGCACGACCTGGTCGAGCGCCAGAGCGACGAGCACACCGCCGAGCCCCACGACGCCGAGGATCCGCTGTACATCCTCTACACCAGCGGCACCACCGGTAAGCCCAAGGGCATCCTGCACACGACCGGCGGCTACCTGACCCAGACCGCCTGGACGCACCACGCCGTCTTCGACCTCAAGCCGGAGACCGACATCTACTGGTGCACGGCCGATATCGGCTGGGTGACCGGCCACTCCTACATCGTGTACGGCCCGCTCGCCAACGGCGCCACCAGCGTCATCTACGAGGGCACCCCCGACACCCCGCACCGCGGCCGGTTCTGGGAGATCGTGCAGAAGTACAAGATCACGATCCTGTACACGGCGCCGACGGCGATCAGGACGTTCATGAAGTGGGGCGACGACATCCCCGCCAAGTACGACATGTCCAGCCTGCGCATCCTGGGCTCCGTCGGCGAGCCGATCAACCCCGAGGCCTACGTCTGGTACCGCGAGCACATCGGCGGCGAGCACTGCCCCGTCGTCGACACCTGGTGGCAGACCGAGACGGGCGCCATCATGATCAGTCCGCTCCCCGGCATCACCTCGGGCAAGCCGGGCGCCGCGATGCGCCCGCTCCCGGGTGTCACCGCCGACGTGGTCGACGACCAGGGCAACAGCGTCCCCAACGGGGGTGGCGGCTTCCTGGTGGTGCGCGAGCCGTGGCCGGCGATGCTCCGGACGATCTGGGGCGACGACCAGCGCTACATCGACACCTACTGGAGCAGGTTCGAGGGGATGTACTTCCCCGGAGACGGCGCCAAGAAGGACGAGGACGGCGACCTGTGGCTGCTCGGCCGCGTTGACGACGTCATGCTGGTCTCCGGCCACAACATCTCCACCACCGAGGTGGAGAGCGCGCTGGTCAGCCACCCGAAGGTGGCCGAGGCGGCCGTGGTGGGCGCGACCGACCCGGTGACCGGTCAGGCCATCGTGTCGTTCGTGATCCTGCGCGGCACGGCGGAGGAGAGCGACGACATCGCCTCCGACCTGCGTGACCACGTGGCCAAGACGCTCGGCCCGATCGCCAAGCCGCGCCAGATCCTGGTGGTGCCCGAGCTGCCGAAGACGCGTTCCGGCAAGATCATGCGCCGCCTCCTGCGCGACGTGGCCGAGAACCGCAGCGTCGGCGACGTCACCACCCTGGCCGACAGCACGGTGATGAACCTGATCGCGGACAAGCTCCCCTCCGCCAAGTCCGAAGACTGACCCCATTGGGGCGCATGTCCGCATATATGGACATGCGCCCCCAGCAACAGAGCTCTACGAGTGGACGGGGGCGGGGGTCAAGAAGGAGTTCATCCACGGCGACCGGCGCAGTCGCGCAGAGCGGTCCTGCCGATCAGCGCCCCTCGGCCTGCTGACCCGACTCATGCCCTGCGCGGTGCCAGTATCAGCGGGGGTGAAGCCGGACGGATCCAGCGTGGGCACTATCTTGTCCGATCGGGTAGTTCTTGGAGTGATAGCGGAACTCGTCCTCGGGAACTTCGGCGGCGCCTGGCTGTCAGTACAGCTCGGCCTGGCGAAACTGTCGGATGAGCTCCACTGGGGGACATGGCGGCCGTATCGTTGCTGGCCGTGATCGGGTTCATGATGTCACTGCTGATCGGCGATCTGGCGCACGGCGACGACCGGCAGCGCGCGGAGGCCGTCACCACCGGGATCCTCGCGTCGTCGCGTCGATCCCGGCGGCGGTGCTGCCTCACGTGAGGGTGCGCAAGCGCCGTATTGCGCTGGATGATGTTTGACAGGGCCATCAGGCCTCGATAGGAGACGTTCATGCCGCAGACTCCCGAGGAAGAATCCCTGGGCTCGCTGGTCGCCCAGGCGAGCAGTCACATCTCGTCCCTGGTCCGCTCGGAGATCGAGCTGGCCAAGGCCGAGTTCAGGTTCGACGCCAAGCGGGTCGGCACGGCCGGTGGCCTGTTCGCCGCCGCCGCCTTCATGGCTCACCTGTGTCTGATCCTCGCCTCTTTCACGATCGCGTTGGTGCTGGCCCAGTGGCTGCCGATGTGGGCTGCCTTCCTCATCGTGACCGTCTTCTACCTGGTGGTCGCGGGTCTGCTGGTGTTCATCGGGGTCCGGCGGCTGAAGGGCCTGGCGGGGATGAAGCGTACGGCCCAGTCGATCAGGGATCTCAAGGAGATCGCCACCCCCGACGAGCCTGCGCTGCCCGCGGTCCGTCCTGACGGCGAGCCGGTGACCCGCGATGGCACCTGACGAGTCCGTCGTCCGGATCGAGGGCCCCTGGACGCACCGAGCGGTCCACGCGGGCGGCACCCGCTTCCACGTGGTCGAGGCCGGGCAGGGCCCGCTGGTCCTGCTGCTGCACGGGTTCCCGCAGTTCTGGTGGACCTGGCGTCACCAGCTCGCGTCGCTGCCGAAGGCCGGATACCGGGCGGTCGCCGTCGATCTGCGCGGCTACGGCGGCAGCGACAAGCCGCCGCGCGGCTACGACCTGCCCACGCTGGCCGCCGACGCGACCGGGCTGATCAGGGCGCTGGGCGAGACAGGGGCGATCGTGGTGGGCCACGACTGGGGCGGGCTGCTGGCCTGGACGATGGCCGTGCTCGATCCCAAGTGCGTACGCCGGCTGGTCCCTGTCTCGGCCCCTCACCCGCTGCGGCTGCGCAGCGCGTTGATGACGGACCTGGCGGGCCAGTTCAGGGCCAGCCGCCCCGCGCTCGGCTACCAGGTGCCGCTGCTGCCCGAATACCGCCTCACCCGTCGCGACGCGGCGCTGGTCGGCAGGATGCTCGAGGAATGGTCGGTGCCCGGCTGGCCCGACGCCGAGACGGCGCGGACCTACCGCCAGGCGTTCGGCATCCCGACCGTGGCGCACTGCGCGCTGGAGTACCATCGCTGGTTCGGCCGCTCCCAGCTCCGTCCGGACGGCCGCCGCTTCGCCAGGGCGATGCGTACCGAGGTCGAGGCCCCGACGCTGCACCTGCACGGCGCGCTCGACCCGAGGGTCCTGCCGCGTACGGCGCAGGGTTCGAGCCGCTACGTGGCGGCCCCCTACCGGTGGCGGCTTCTTGAAGGGGCCGGCCACTTCCCCCACGAGGAGATTCCCGACGTGTTCGACACCGAACTGCTCGGTTGGCTGGACGATCCGGAGCCCGACCGATGAGAGACCGCGACCCCGAGGGCAGGCCGCGCAACGCCAGGCCGCGCGACGCGTACGGCAGGCCGCTCCCCTACGGCTCGCCCGGCGTGCCCAGAGTGCCCGACGACTACGCGCCCACCACCGAGCAGGCCCTGGCCGACGGCCGCCGCTTCCTGCGTGAGGGGCTGCCGTTCAACGCCCACGAGGTGTTCGAGGGCCGCTGGAAGTGCGCGCCCGAGGACGAGCGGGAGCTGTGGCAGGGGCTGGCGCAGATCTGCGTCGGGCTCACGCACCTCCAGCGCGGCAACGGGCGCGGCGCGCTGACCCTCTTCAGCAGGGGCGCGGCCAAGGCGCAGGGGTACGGCGGCGCGTACGACGCCGTCGGCAAGGCGGCCTGCGGGCTCACCCAGGACAGCGACCCCGATCAGGCGATCGCCCTGATCATGGAGCGGCTTCCAGGCTGGCGCGGCCCGCGATCAACGCCCGTGTGACACCGGCCGCGCGCCGGACCGCGATCTCCACGGCCTCCTCCCCCGCGCCGAACATCCCCAGGCGCAGCAGCCCGGCGTGCCCGTGGGCGCTGGCGGCCACGGCCATGCCGAGCGCCTCGGCGGCCGTCATGTCGCCGTCCGACAGCTCTGTGGCGGCCGTGCGGAAGGCGTCCTTGACGGGCCGGGTGGCGCGCTCCAGCTCCGGATCACCCATCGGCGACAGCGTGCCGAACAGCGCCTCGAACAGCGTCGGGTGCCTGGCGGCGAAGCGCACGTAGCCCCTGGCCACCGCCGTCAGCCGCGCCTCGGGCGAGTCGCCGCCCTCCTCGGCCAGCACGGCCGCGACCAGCAGCTCGCCCGCGCGCAGCCCGACGGCCAGCAGCAGCTCGTCGCGGTCGGCGAAGTGGCGGTAGGGGGCGCTGACCGCGACCCCGAGCCGCCTGCTGGCCTCCGCCAGCGAGAACCCCTGGACGCCCTGCTCGGAGATCAGCTCAAGCGCCGTGTCGATGAGCGCGGCGCGCAGGTCGCCGTGGTGGTAGCGGTCACGTCTGGTCGTCCGGGGCACCGCCTCAGGTTAGCGAGTCATCCGGGGCTCCCATTAGCGGGAGGCGTCCGCCGATGCCGACAGCTCGTTCAGCCTGGCGACCTCGTCCTCGGTCAGCCTGAACGCCATCGCGGCCGCCGCCTTCGTGGCCTGCTCCGGCCTGGACGCCCCGCTGATGGCCACGACGGTGTCGCCGTAGCGGGTGATCAGCCAGTTCAGCGCCACCTGGGAGACCGAGGCCCCGTACCCCTGCCCGATCTCCCGCATGGCCTCGACGAGCGGCGCGGTGCGCGCGAGCCCCGCCGCGCTCAGCTCGCGCCGTCCGAAGAACCTGCGGGCCGGTGGCGCCGACCTGGCCAGCGTGGGGTTCTCGTGGTAGCGCCCGGTGAGCAGCCCGCCTTCCAGCGGCGAGTACGCGATCAGCGTGACGCCCAGCGACCGCGCGGTCGCAAGGACGCCGTCGCGTTCGACGTCCCTGTGCAGGAGGCTGATCCTGACCTGGTTGGCGGCCAGCGTGACCCCCTCCGAGGCCAGCACGCGGTGGGCGAGTTCGAGCTGGCGGGCGGAGAAGTTGCTCACGCCGACCGATCTGATCCTGCCCGACCTGAGCAGCCCCGCCATGGCCCTGAGCTGGTCCGGGATGCCGGACAGGCTACCGGTGGGCATGTGGATCTGGTGCAGGTCCAGGGGGTAGCCGCCCAGGTGGGCCAGGCGGTCGCCGATGGTTTTCGTGATGCTGGCCGAGGTCCGCAGGTGCGGCCGCCACTTGCTGGCGATGACGACCTCGCCGGGGGCGACGCCGCACTCCTTCAGGGCACCGGCCAGGGCCCGTTCTGACCTGCCGTTGCCGTACATCTCGGCGGTGTCGAACCAGGTCATGCCGCCGTCGAGGGCGGCGCGCACGATGGAGGCGACCGCCTCCTGGCCGATGGGGTTGATGATCAGGCGCGTGTAGTTGGCGGTGCCGGCGAACTGCATGCAGCCCAGTCCGATGGGGCTGATCTCGATGTCCGTTCCGCCCAGTCGCCGCATCTCCATGTGATTGGCTTTCACATTGTGAGAAGCTATCACATCAAAGGAACCATGGGACGATCTGAGTGTGGCCCGCTATGAGCGTTTCGTGGAGGAGCTGCTTGACTTCCTGCTGATGCGGCTTGACGAGTCGGGTTTCGCGCAACTCCTCGCCCATGAACCGAGACTCATGGCCGTCAGCTACTGGGACTCGACGCCCGGTAACCGTTGGGGACCGCACCTCGTGCAGTTCACCGGCTGCGCAACCTGCTCGCAGATTCCCCCGCGCGTCGTGGTCAACCCGGTGACCGGCGCCGAGCTGGTGCTGTGGCGGGTCATCGACGTGCGGGCCTACCTGGAGCGGCACGACCGTGCGAACCACGAGCTGGAGTCATGGGGCCGTTACCTCGACCTCAGCGTCGAAGCCTGGCCGTGCCGGCAGGTCCGGTCCCTGACGCTGCCTTTCGCCGACGACCCCGGCCACCATGACAAGTGGCGGCCCGAGTACGCCGCGTTCGCCTCAGGGCAGCTCGTTCAGTCGCACTCTTGAGTGTCGGCGGGCGTGGTGTCGGTACGGCCGGCGACGGCGTCGGGGGCGACCTCGGCGGCCGTCAGGACGTAGCCGGTGTCCTCCTCGTTGAGCGCGGCGGCGAAGATCACGCCGTAGACGCGGCCGTCCACCGTGAGCAGTGGGCCGCCGGAGTTGCCCGGCAGCACCACGCCGCGGATCGCGTACACCTTGCGGGTCACGGTCTTCTCGCGGTAGATGTCGGGGCCCTCGGCCTTGAGCTGGCCGCCGATCCTGGCCGGCTCGGCGGTGAACCCCTTCTTCTGGGGGAAGCCGGCGATGATCGCGTTGTCGCCCCTGCTGCCGTCGCCGTCGAAGTTGAGCTGTGGCAGGCCGAGCCCCGGCACGTACAGGACGGCGATGTCACGCTGCGGGTTGTAGCGCACGACCGTGGCGTCGTGGCGGGTGTTGTTGTGGTCGATGATCTGCAGGTCGCGGCTGACGCCCGCGACCACGTGGGCGTTGGTCATGATCCGGCCGGGCGCGTAGACGAAGCCGGTGCCCTCGATGTGCTTGTTGCAGCTCTCGGCGTTGCCCTGCACCTTGACGATCGCTTCCCTGGCCCTGGTCAGCTTCGCGCCCTGCAGCACGCTCTGGTCGGGCGGCGGGATGTCGATGAACTGGCCGGAGGCGATGGCGTCGAAGACCGGCGGGAACTCCGAGCGGTCGATGAACTTCTTGAACGGCTGCTGCCAGTTGCGCGCGGCCTGCGGGATCACGTCGTCGACCGTGGACAGCAGCGCGGAGTTCTTCACCTGGTCGACCAGCGTGGTGAAGGTGGTCGAGACGATCAGCGACCCGATGAGCCAGGCGATGACCAGCACCGACAGCGCGCTGGCGAAGGTGCCGCCGACCGCGTCGGCGACCTTGGCCGGCTCCCACGTGACGTGGCTGCGCACGACCGCCCCGAGGGTCGAGGAGGCGAACTGCCCGATGGTGGCCGACAGGAAGACGATCACGATCGCCAGCAGCGCCTGCGGCGTGTCGCCGTCGACCACGGCCTTGGAGACGGGTGGCGCGATGAACACGCCCAGCACGGCGCCGCCCACGAACCCCACGAAGCTCATCGCTCCGATGATGAAGCCCTGGCGGTAGCCCGAGATGCCGAAAGCGATCACGAGGGCGATCAGGATGACGTCAAGCAGATCGGGCACGTTTCAAAGGTAACCAGAGAGACGGTCAAGTGTGCACGTCTTCCGCCAGGACGGCGTCACTCGCCTGGCAACGTTGGCATCATGCCGCCGTCCGAGGGAACCGCGCGTGATCTCATCGAGGCAGCTCTGGGCGACACCGATCCGGATGGACCGCTGCGCTGGCACGTGATCTCCGTGCTGTGTCAGCGGGGCGATCTGGAGTCGTTCATCGAGGCACGGCGGCTGTGCGCCGCGGACACCGTCGAGGAGCGGATGCTCGGCGTGGACATCATGGGGATGCTTCGGCCGTTTGTGGACCGTACGCTGCCGGTGCTGCGCTTCCTGGCCGCCAGCGAGGACGACGCCATGGTCCTGTACGCGGTGCTGATCGCCTTCGGCCATCTGGGCGATCCGCGGTCGCTGCCGTCGGTGATCGATCTGGCCGCCCACATGGACGCCAGGGTCAGGTACGGCGCCGCGTACGCCCTGCAGCACGTGCTCGGCGACCCCCCTGACAGGGCCGGGCTGGAGGCGCTGCGCAGGCTGGCGGCCGACAGCGACGCGGACGTGGCGGGCTGGGCCTCGCTCGGCGTCTCTCTCCGGTTCCTGCGGTAGGCGTCAGCCTCTGGAGGCCAGGTTCACCACGTCGGGCGGCAGGTCCTCCACCCGCGCCGGGTCCCACGGCAGTTCCAGCCCGCCCTCGCGCAGCACCGAGTCCAGCACCATGGCGGTGAACCCCCACACCAGCATCCCCCGCACCCGGAACGCCGGCCCCGCCATGCCGCTGGGGTGGCGCAGCATGACGCGGTTGGCCGGATCGACGAGTTCGGCGATCGGCACACGTTCGACGGAGTCGACCTCGTCGGGCGAGGCCGCGTGGACCGCGCACGGCTCGCGCCACCAGGCCAGCACGGGCGTGACCCGGTTGTCGCTGTATCGCAGGTAGAGCTCCTGCATCGTGCCCAGCACGTGGACGCCACCGGGATCGACCCCGGTCTCCTCCTCGGCCTCCCGCAGCGCTGCCGCGACGGGCCCGCCGTCGTCGGGGTCGACGCCGCCGCCGGGGAAGGCGGGCTGTCCCGCGTGCCTGCGCCCGCGGGTGCTGCGCTGGATGAGCAGCACGTCGGGGCCGAAGGGTCCCTCGCCGAACAACATCAGCACCGCCGCGGCCCTGCCGCGCCCGGCGGGCGGCCTCATGTACGGGGGGATCTTGCTCTGCTGGGCCTGCGCCGCCAGTCTGTCGAGCCAGTCGGGCACTTGGGTCACGCAACCTCCAACACGCCGCGGCGTCGATGACTTCCCATGATCAGGAGAAGGGGCCGGACTTGACGAGCTTGGCGGCCGTCTCGGCGTCGGCGGGGCCGGTGCCGAACGAGGGGCAGAGCGCGGCCAGCGGGCACACGCCGCAGGCGGGGCGGCGGGAGTGGCAGATGCGGCGGCCGTGCCAGATCACCCGGTGCGAGAAGATCGTCCAGTCGCGTTTGGGCAGCAACTCGCCCACGATGTGCTCGATCTTGACCGGGTCGGTCTCCTCGGTCCAGCCGAAACGGCGTACCAGCCGCTGGAAGTGGGTGTCGACGGTCAGCCCCGGCACGCCGAAGGCGTTGCCGAGGACCACGTTGGCCGTCTTGCGGCCCACGCCGGGCAGTTTCACCAGGTCTTTCAGCTTGCCGGGCACCTCGCCGCCGTGACGCTCGCAGATCGCCTGCGCCATGCCGATGATGCTGTTGGTCTTCGCGCGGAAGAAGCCGGTCGAGCGGATGATCTCCTCCATCTCGGACCGGTCGGCGGCGGCGTAGCCTTCCGCCGCCGGGTACTTCGCGAACAGGACGGGGGTCACCATGTTGACCCGCTTGTCCGTGCACTGCGCGGACAGGATCGTCGCCACCAGGAGCTCAAGGGGGTTGCCGAAGTCGAGCTCGCAGTGGGCGTCCGGGTAGGTCTCCGCGAGGACCCTGTTCATCTTGCGCGCCCGCCGCACCAGTGCGAGCTGGGTCTCCGGCTTGCGCCCCGCCGCGTTCGTGGCCATGTCGCAAGGGTAGAAGCTTCGGAGAACGGTTGAACCCCAGACGGCCGGATCGCGTACAACCTGGCGACGTGAGAGGCGGTCACCATGGGCGGTCAGGGCGCGGCACTGTCGGACTTCATTCGTCTCGGAGGGCCGCTGCGCGGCCAGGCGCTGCATCGTCTCGCCGTGAGCTGCCTGGCGGCGCTGTCCAGACTGCACGCGCACGGAACCGCGGGCGTGCGGCTCAGCCCGGAGAGCGTGGCGCTGGGCGCCAGGGGCCAGGTGCTCATCGGCTGGCAGACGGGCTACGAGGGCGCGCAGGCGGAGGACGTACGGGCCTGGGCCGATCTGGTGGTGTTCGCGGCCACCGGCGTCAAGGACGGCGACCCGTCCGTCCTGCCTCCCGCGCTGCGGATCGCGGTGGACCGGTGCAGGCAGCCGGATCCGGCCGACCGCCCCGAGGCGGTGGACGTCCTCCGTGTCCTGCTCAACCGGTCTGTGGCGGCCGCTGTGGCCTCTGTGGACGGCCTGCTGTCGGGGGCTTACCGGAACGTCGGGTAACTTTCCCCCTGCATACCACTCATTCCTGCCAACCAGGACGAGGGCGGAGCACTCCGGCATTCCCATAACCTGTGTGTGCCGCTCAGAGTGGGGTGAGTCACAATGGCAGCAGAGGAGGCAGAGTGAACACCGAAGATGTGCTGGGCAAGGCCCCCCTGTTCGCCGCGCTGGATCGCGAGAGCGCAGCGGCGCTGCGCACGAGCATCACCGAGGTCCAGCTCTCCAAGGGACAGACGCTCTTCCACGAGAACGAGACCGGCGACAGGCTCTATGTCGTGCTTGAGGGCAAGATCAAGCTCTCCCGCACCTCCCCGGACGGCCGGGAGAACCTGCTGAGCGTCCTGGGGCCGAGCGAGATGTTCGGCGAATTGTCGTTGTTCGACCCCCGGCCCCGCACGGCCACCGCGACCGCGCTGACCGAGGTGCGGCTGGCCGGGCTCGGCCACGACGACCTGCGGCCCTGGCTGACCGGCCGCCCCGAGGTGGCGCTCCACCTGCTGCGCGCGCTCGCGCAGCGGCTGCGCCGCACCAACGACGTGCTGGCCGACCTGGTCTTCACCGACGTGCCTGGACGAGTGGCCAAGCAGCTCCTCGACCTGGCCGAGCGGTTCGGCACCAAGGCCGACGACGGCCTGCGCGTCCACCACGACCTCACCCAGGAGGAGCTGGCCCAGCTCGTCGGCGCCTCCCGTGAGACGGTCAACAAGGCCCTGGCCGACTTCGCCCAGCGCGGCTGGCTGCGCATCGAGGCCAAGGCCGTGGTGATCCTCGACATGGACCGCCTCTACAACCGGTCCAGATAGTCGAGTTGCGCCAGCACCGACATCTCGGCGGCCGGCCAGAGAGACCTGTCGACGTCGGCGTACACGATGCGGACGATCTCGCGCGGCGTGCGTGCTCCCTGCTCGCGCGCCGCCCTGATCTGGTCGAGCCGCTGACGCCGGTGGGCGATGTAGCCGTCGAGCGCGCCGATCGGGTCGGGCAGCACCGGGCCGTGGCCCGGCAGCAGCGCCCGCGCCTCCAGGCCCTCCGCGGCCGCTCTGAGCCGGTCAAGGCTACGCAGGTAGTCGGCCAGGCCGCCGTCGCGGGCGATGATCGTGGTGCCACGACCGAGCACGGTGTCGCCGGTCAGCATCGCGCGGTCCTGCGGCAGCCAGAAGCACAGCGAGTCGAACGAGTGTCCTGGCGTGCCGTACACGTGGATCTCCAGGCCGTTCACGGTCACCACGTCGCCGTCGGCTAGCCCTTCTTCGCCGAGCCTGTGGCGCGGGTCCAGGGCCCGCACGGGGGCGCGCGTCATGGCGGCGAAGCGCCGGGCGCCGCCGCTGTGGTCGAAATGGCCGTGGGTGAGCAGGATCTCGGTGACGCGGCGGTCGCCGAGGTGATCGTGTACGCGGCGCAAATGTCCCTCGTCCTCCGGCCCGGGATCGACGACGACCACCTGGTCACCCGCGCCGATCACCCACGTGTTGGTGCCGTCGAGGGTCATGAGCGACGGGTTGGGGGCGAGCAGGTTCTCGGCGTGTTCCGTACGCGATCCGTCGGGCGTGTCGATCGGGATATGGAGTCCGCTCATGCGGTCACCAGCCGCATCTCGCCCTCGATCTCCACGGCCCTGGGCATGATGGTCACGATCTCCCTGGGGGCGGCCAGCACCTCGCGTACGCCGTCATAGGCCGCCAGCTCGGTCAGCGTCTGGAACGTCGGCGGCATCAGGAAGATCTCCCCCTTGCGCGCCAGGTCGAGCGTCTCGGCGGGCCGCTGCCACACGACCTGGTCGGCCTCGCCGCCGACGTCGCGCGGGCGCTGGCCCTCGGGCAGCACGGCGGCGAAGAACCGGGTGTCGAAGCGCCGGTGCTCGATCTCGGGGGTGATCCAGTGGGCCCACGGCTTGAGCAGGTCGGCGCGGAGCACCAGGCCGCGCCCGGCCAGGAAGCCGGCCAGGGCCAGGCTCCTGTCGATCAGGGCGAGCCTGTCGGCCTCCCAGCCGTCGCCCGTCGTGTCGGAGACCACAGAACGCGGGTCGGCGCCGGCGAGCAGCACGCCGGACTCCTCGAACGTCTCGCGCACGGCCGCGCACACCAGGGCGCGCGCCAGCCGTTCTTCCGCGGCGAAGACGGCGCCCCACTCCGCCGGGGACGGCCCCGCCCACGCCGTGGCCTGATCCGTGTCACGGGGGTCCACGGAGCCGCCGGGGAAGACATACGCTCCCGCGGCGAAGGCCATCGTGGACTTGCGCCGCAGCAGATAGACCTCAGGCCCCCGCGGGCCCTCACGCAGCAGCACGACGGTGGCGGCGTCGCGCGCGGGCACCGGCGCCACGAGTCCGGCGTTGATGTCCCGTGCCCGCGCGGCGAGCTCAGCTGGAAGCGGAAAACCGGTCACATGACCTCCTCTAGGACATCACTCGGTCATGGTGACATATCCCCGCTCAGGCGACTTCGGCGATCAGCTCCACTTCCACGGGCGCGTCCAGTGGGAGCGCGGCCACGCCGACGGCGCTGCGCGCGTGCCTGCCCGCCTCGCCGAACACCTGCGCCAGCAACTCGCTGGCGCCGTTGCCGACCTTGGGCTGGTCGGTGAAGGTGGGCTCGCCGGCCACGAACACCACGACCTTGACGATCCGCGTGACCTTGCTCAGGTCGCCGACCTCCGACCTGAGCGCGGCCAGCGCGTTGAGCGCGCAGACGGCGGCCATCTCGGCGCCCTGCTCGGTGGTCAGCTCGGCGCCCAGCTTGCCCGTCATGAGCAACTTGCCGTGGGCGAAGGGCACCTGCCCCGAGGTGTAGACGAGGTTGCCCGTGCGGACGGCGGGCACGTAGGCGGCGACCGGCGCGGGCACCTCGGGGAGCTCCAGGCCGAGATCGGCCAGCTTCTGCTCGGGCGTCACTGCTTCTCCCGCTTGAAGTAGGCGACGAGGTTCTCGGGCGTTGGGCCCGGCACGATCTGGACCAGCTCCCAGCCGTCGACGCCGAAGTTGTCCAGGATCATCTTGGTGTTGTGGATCAGCACGGGGGCTGTGAGGTACTCCCACTTCTTCATGGGGCCACCTTATTGTGAGCAATCTCAAACACTGGTCGTCGGCATCCGGCAAATGGCCGTTCGGTAGCCTCGAAACGTGGACTCTCCGGACACGGATTGGACCGACGTGCGACTGCACGTCGTCACCGGCAAGGGCGGCACCGGCAAGACGACCGTGGCCGCGGCCCTGGCCCTGGCCCTGGCCTCGGGAGGCCGCAAGGTTCTCCTGGTCGAGGTGGAGGGCAGGCAGGGCATCGCGCAGATCTTCGACCTGCCGCCGCTCCCCTACGAGGAGCGCAAGATCGCGGTGGCGCCGGCGGGCGGCGACGTGTACGCGCTGGCCATCGACCCCGAGGAGGCCATGCTCGAGTACATGGAGATGTTCTACGGGATGCGCAGGGCGGGCCGGGCGCTGACCAAGATGGGCGTCGTCGACTTCGCCACCACCGTGGCCCCCGGCTTCCGCGACGTGCTCGTCACCGGCAAGACGACCGAGGCCGTGCGCAGGCGGGGCAGGAACGGGCGCAGGGTCTACGACGCGGTCGTGCTGGACGCGCCGCCCACGGGCCGCATCACGCGCTTCCTGAACGTCACCCAGGAGGTCGCGGGCCTGGCCAAGGTCGGGCCGATCAAGAACCACTCCGATCTGGTCAACGGCGTCGTGAAGTCCCGCGAGACCGCGGTGCACTTCGTGACCCTGCTGGAGGAGATGCCCGTCCAGGAGACGCTCGACGGCATCGCCGAATTGCGTTCCGCCGGGCTTCCCCCCGGCGGGATTTTCGTCAATATGGTGCGCGAATCGCAGCTCCCGCAGGCCGCTCTTGACACGGCTGTCAAGGGCCGCTTCGACGCCGCGGAGCTCGTCCTCGGGCTCAAGGCGGCCGGGCTGGCCGACGGCGCGCAGGCCACGGCGATGGCCGAGGCGCTCGCCGAGGAGGTCGTCGAGCACGCCCGCCGCACCGAGTTGGAGCGCGTCGAGCGCGAGTCGCTGGCCGGGGCGGGGCTCAAGGGCTACGACCTGCCGCTGCTGGCCGACGGAGTGGACCTGGCCGGGCTGTACGAGCTGGCCGAGAGCATGCGCACCCAGGGAGCAGCGTGAAGAAGCCGGCCAAGCTCGACATCGACGCCATACTCGACGACTCCGGCACCAGGATCGTGGTCTGCTGCGGCGCCGGCGGCGTGGGCAAGACCACGACCGCGGCCGCGCTCGGCCTGCGTGCCGCGGAACGCGGCAGGCGCGCGGTGGTGCTGACCGTCGACCCCGCCAGGCGGCTGGCCCAGTCGATGGGGCTGACCGAGCTCGACAACACTCCGCGCCTGGTCAGCTCGCCCGAGGGCGGCGGCGAGTTGTTCGCGATGATGCTCGACATGAAGCGCACCTTCGACGAGATCATCGAGGCGCACGCCGACCCCGTACGGGCCCGCCAGATCCTGTCGAACCCCTTCTACCAGTCCCTGTCCTCCAGCTTCGCGGGCACGCAGGAGTACATGGCCATGGAGAAGCTCGGCCAGCTCCGCCGCTCGGACGAGTGGGACCTGATCATCGTGGACACGCCGCCGTCGCGCTCCGCGCTCGACTTCCTCGACGCCCCGGAGCGGCTCGGGCGCTTCCTCGACGGGCGGTTCATCCGCCTGCTGACGGCGCCCGCCAAGGCCGGAGGACGCAGCGCGTTCCGGCTGCTCAACGCCGGGTTCGGGATCATGGCGGGAGCCATGACGAAGCTGCTGGGCGCCCAGGTGATCAAGGACCTGCAGACGTTCGTGTCCGCGCTCGACGCCGTCTTCGGCGGCTTCAGGCAGCGCGCCGAGATGACCTACAAGCTGCTCCAGGCCCCCGGCACGGCCTTCCTCGTGGTGGCCGCGCCTGAGCGCGACGCCATGCGCGAGGCGTCCTACTTCGTCGAGCGGCTCGCCGAAGAGCGCATGCCACTGGCCGGACTGGTGGTCAACCGGGTCCACGTGTCGCCCGCCCCTAAGCTCTCAGCGGCACGCAGCGCCGCCGCGGCCGAGGACCTGGGGTCCAGGGGCGAACATGAGCTGACCGCCGCCGTGCTGCGGCTGCACGCCGGGCGGATGCAACTCACTGCCCGCGAGAAGCGCGAGCAGGAACATTTCGTCTCGGCTCATCCGACCGTGCCGGTGACACAGGTCCGCGCCATGTCCGATGACGTCCACGATCTGGCCGGTCTGCGGCAGATCGGGCAGTTGCTGGCGAGCGTGTGAAAGAAAGTACGGCCGACGGACGGCGCCGGCCGTACTTTCGCTCGCCGGGCTTGGGTCAGCCCGCGATCAGCTCGTTGGTTCGTTCGTACTCTTCCTTGGCGGACTCGAGCAGGTCACGCCACGAGTCCACATCGGGACGCCGTCGAAGCAGCGCACGCCGTTCCCGTTCGGTCATACCGCCCCACACCCCGAACTCGATGCGGTTGTCCAGCGCATCGGCGAGGCACTCGGTACGAACCGGGCAACCCCGGCAGATGAGCTTCGCCCTGTTCTGCGCGGCGCCCTGCACGAACAGGGCATCCGGATCCGCACCTTTACAGGCGGCACGGGAGGTCCAATCCGTGATCCACATTGTTCGACCCCACTCCCCTTAGGTGGTCAGTCGTCATTTGGGGCCGACGGGCGCGGGCGCCGAGCCTCCGTATTCAGTTGCCGCAGGGAGAACGTACGCAACTACCCGTTCGGGCCGACAGACCCCAGAGGACCAATTTCTCGGCGCGCTCTTGACCGGGAATGACTAGTCACCCCCGCCAGTCAAGGCGAAATGGTGTCGCGCTACCGATTAGGTCAGTCTTTCGACGTACTCTTGGTAGCGTGCAAGCGCAGCGCAAAGATCGCTCCAACCCCGCCCTGAACGTCCTGCGACTGGTGATCGCGGGCACCGTGGCCGGGGTCCTCGCGGCTGCCGTGGCCCTACCCGCGGTCGGCGGGGCCGGAGTGTCGGCGAAGAGCGCGATGGAAGGTCTCAACCTCAAGCCCGAAGAACTCGACGAACCCCCCCTGCCCGAACGCACGATCCTCCAGGACTCCAAGGGCAAGGAGATCGGCCGCTTCTACTACGAGAACCGCCAGTCCGTGCCGCTCGGCCAGGTCGCCCCGATCATGCGAACCGCACTGATCGCGATCGAGGACTTCCGTTTCTACCAGCACGGGCCGATCGATGTGGAGGGAACGGCCAGAGCGCTGCTGAAGAATCTCTCCAGCGGCGGCGTGATGCAGGGCGGGTCGTCGATCACCCAGCAGTACGTCAAACAGGTGTTGGTCAACAAGGCCGAGACCCCTGAGGAGCAGCAGGCGGCCATCGCCCCCACGATCTCCCGCAAACTGGCCGAGTTGCGCAACGCGATGGCGATCGAGAGCAAGTACACCAAAGACCAGATTCTCGAAAAATATCTAAACATCGCCTACTTCGGCGCGGGCGCGCACGGCATCCAGGCCGCCTCCAAGCGCTTCTTCGACAAGCCGGCCTCCAAACTCACCCTCGTCGAGGCCGCCACGCTGGCCGGCGCCGTCCAGAACCCCGCCAGGACCGACCCCAACGTCGGCCCCGAGGCGCGGACGCGGCTGCAGGAGCGGCGCAACATCGTGCTGGACCGGATGGCCGAGATCGGCAAGATCACCGTCCAGGAGGCCGCCGAGGCGAAGGCGAAGAAGCTGGGGTACAAGGACGTCAAGTTCCCCGGCGGCTGCGAGGCCAGCAAATATCCGTACTTCTGCCTCTACGTCCAGTACGAGATCCTCAGCAACGACGAATTCGGCAAGAACCCCGACGAGCGCCGCAAGCTGCTCCAGCGGGGCGGCCTGACGATCAAGACCACGATCGACCCCGGCATGCAGGCCGCCGCCGACAAGGCCATCAAGAAGTACGTCTCCAAGAAGGACAAGCCCGTGGCCTCGCAGGCCATGGTCGTGCCCGGCACCGGCGAGATCAAGGCGATGGCGGCCTCGCGCACGTTCGGCCAGAGCAAGAAGAAGAACGAGATGAGCTACAACATCGTGGCCGACGGGGCCCACGGTGGCGGGCGCGGGTTCCAGCAGGGCTCGACGGCCAAGGTCTACACGCTGGCCGCGGCGCTGGAGGACGGCCTGAAGTACGGCGACGGCTTCCCCGCCCCCGCGGGCTACACCGCCAGCGGCTACAACTCGTTCAAGAACTGCAAGGGCGAGAACGTCGGCGACCCGTCCCACACCGTCCGCAACTCCAGCGAGGGCGGGGGCGGCTTCAAGACGCTGGAGAGCGGCACGTGGGGCTCGGTGAACACGTTCTTCATCAAGCTCCAGGAGAAGGTCGGGCTCTGCGACGTCGTCAAGATGGCCAAGAAGCTCGGGGTCAAGCGGGCCGACGGGGCCAAGCTGTCGGAGGTCGAGACGTTCACGCTGGGGGTCAACGAGGTCGATCCCGTGACGATCGCCAACTCCTACGCCGTGTTCGCCTCGCGGGGGCAGTACTGCAAGCCGCTGGCCATCACCGAGATCAAGGACAGGAACGGCAAGGCCAAGCAGTACAAGCCCAAGTGCTCCCAGGTCATGGAAGAAGAGGTCGCCGACGCCGTCAACGGCATCCTGTCCGGGGTGTTCACCAAGGGCACGATGCAGGAGGTCGGCGGCGTCGGACGGGACGCGGCCGGCAAGACCGGCACGACCGACAACTACATGTCGGCCTGGTTCGCCGGCTACACCCCCAACCTGTCCTCCGCCGTCAGCCTCGGCGACCCGCGCGGCACCTCGGCGCACAAGCTCATCGGGATCACGATCGGCGGGCGGTACTACCCGTACGTGTACGGGGCCACCATTTCCGGGCGAGTCTGGAAAGACTCAATGCTCTCGGCGCTGAAGGGGGTCGAGCCAACCGATTTCACGTCGGTCGACCGCTCGCGCTTCGGCGGGTGCACCGACAACTGCGCGCCCAAGCCGCCCAAGGAGAAGAAGGGCGACGACGACGGCAACCCGTTCGACGTCTTCGACCCGCGGGCGGGCGACGACAACGGCGGCTGGCCGTTCGGAGGGGACAGACAGAACAACGGCAACGGGCGCGGGCGTGGCGGGGACACCGGGCCGATCACTCCCGGGCGCTGAGAGACGTTCTGAGGCCCTTGGGCTTGGCGCTGTGACCCTGGGAGACCGTCCCGGCCGCCGCTCCCCGCAGAAGACCCTCTGAGCCTTCTGCGGGGCCGCTGTCGAATCCGGCCGTTCCCGTTCGTCGGGTGGTAGAGAGAACGACCACCGAGAAAAGAGGAGGGCCTGATGCCCCAGTACGCAGTCCTGGTCTACCAGCCGGCGCCTGGCGACCCGATGAAGATCTCCCCTGAGTACGCTGCGGCGCTCGAACACTACCCGGCCCAGGTCGAGGAGCTCGGCGGGCGCGGCGTCGCGGGATACGCGCTGCAGCCCAGCACCACGGCCACGTCCGTACGCGGCGGCGACATCGTCACCGACGGCCCGTTCACCGAGGCCAAAGAGGTCGTCGCCGGATTCTTCATCCTGGAGGCGCCCGACCTGGACGTCGCCCTGAAGATCGCCAAGCTCAACCCCGTCTACCTGGACGGCGGCGGCGTGGAGGTCCGGCCCCTGTTCACCCCGCCGGCGGAGTGAACGACGGCAACAGGGCCGCGGCCGAACACGCCGTGGCGGACGCGCACCGTCGCGAGTGGGCCTTCGTGCTCGCCGCGACGGCGCGCGTCGCCGGCGACCTCGACCTCGCCGAGGAATGCGTCCAGGACGCCTACCTCACCGCGCTGGAGACCTGGACCCGCGACGGCGTGCCCCGCAAGCCCGGCGCCTGGCTCACCACCACCGCCAAACGCAAAGCCCTGGACGTACTCCGCCGGGACCAGGTGTTCCGGACGAAAATGCCACTACTCGCAGAACCGGACGAGGTCGGCATGGACGAACCCGACGACGAGACGATCCAGGACGACCGGCTGCGGCTGATCTTCACCTGCTGCCATCCCGCGCTGGCCAGGGAGGCGCAGGTGGCGCTGACCCTGCGCCTGGTGTGCGGGGTCGGCACCGGCGACATCGCCAAGGCGTTCCTGGTCTCCGAGCCGACCATGGCGGCGCGGGTCACCCGGGCCAAGAAGAAGATCTCCGCGGCGGCGATCCCGTACCGGGTGCCGGACGCCGGCGAGCTGCCCGAACGGCTGGACACGGTGCTGACCGTCATCCACCTGCTCTACACCACCGGGCACACCGCCTCCACAGGCGCCGACCTGGTCCGCGCCGACCTGGTGGAGCGCGCGCTGGCCCTGACCCGCATGCTCGTGGCCCTGATGCCCGACGAGGCCGAGGTACGCGGGCTGCTGGCGCTGCTGCTGCTCACCGACGCCCGCAGGGCCACCCGCACCGACGCCCGGGGCCGTCTGCTGCTCCTGGAAGACCAGGACCGCTCCGCCTGGGACCGCGCCGCCATCGACGAAGGCCGCCACCTGGTCCAGAGCGCCTTCCGCACCGGCCCCGCCGGGCGATACGCGCTGCAGGCCGGCATCGCCTGCCTGCACGCCACCGCCGCCGACTACGCCGCCACCGACTGGCCCCAGATCCTGTGGCTCTACGACGAACTGCTGAAGCTCTGGCCGTCCCCGGTCGTCGCGCTCAACCGGGCGGTGGCGACCTCGATGGTGCACGGCCCCCAGGCCGCCCTCGACGAGATCGACGCCCTGGCGCGAGACGACCGGCTCGCCGCCTACCACTACCTTCCCGCCATCCGAGCCGACCTGCTGCGCCGGCTCGGCCGCCGTCGCGAGGCCGCGGTCGCCTACCGTGCGGCGTTGGACCTCGCCGGCAACGAGGCCGAACGGGAATTCCTCACCACCCGCCTCGCCGAGACCGTCAATCCCGGATCCGGCCGCCCCCCGGAGCGGTAGACGGCCCTCCCCATGGACACGGCCGCCGACGGGGCTTGGGAGCTCTGAGACGAGTCGTCATCTCGGCCACCTTGGAGGCTCGGGAGCCCAATGGGGCGGGTCGTCATCCCGACCGCTTCATCCCGGCCGGCTTCAGCCTCTGAACGAGACTCGGCGGCCTATCAGGCGGTGAGACGGGCCCGGACGGCGGCGGCCACACGCCCACCCTCGGCCCTGCCCGCGACCTTCGGATTGACGACCTTCATCACCTGCCCCATCGCCTGCGGCCCGGAAGCCCCCGTCTCGGCGATGGCGGCGTCGACGAGCGCGCCCAGTTCCTCGTCGGAGAGCTGCGCGGGAAGGTACTCCTCCAGCACCGCCTGCTCGTCCAGCTCCGCCTGCGCCTGCTCGGCCCGCCCCGCGTTGCCGAACGCCTCGGCCGCCTCGCGCCGCTTCTTGGCCTCCTTGGTCAGCACCTTGACGACCTCGTCGTCGGTCAGCTCCCTGGCCTCCTTGCCGGCGACCTCCTCGACGTTCACGGCCGCCAGGGCCATGCGGATCGTCCGGAGGCGTACCTCGTCCCGGCTCTTCAGCGAGGCCGTCAGATCGGCCTTCAGCTTGTCCTTCAATGCGCTCATGCGGTCCATCTTGCCGTCTGCGCGGACTGCGCGAACGCAGCGCCGGATGTCGGGCATCATGAAGAGGTGAGGAAAGCCGTCGCAGTGCCACTGTCCATGCTCGGTCTCGGCCTGGCCGGGCTGGGTTACGCCTCCGTGGTGGAGCGCAACTGGTTCCGGCTGCGCCGTTTCGACGTACCCGTCCTGGAGCGCGGCCAGCGTCCTGTGCGCATCCTGCACCTGTCCGACCTGCACCTGACGCCGCGCAGGACCATGCTGATCAACTGGGTCCGCTCACTGGGCGATCTCAAGCCCGACCTGGTCGTCAACACCGGCGACTCCATCGCGCACCCGGAGGCCGTCCCGTCCCTCCTGCACGCCCTGGAACCCCTGCTCTCCCGCCCGGGCCTGTTCGTCTACGGCTCCAACGACCTCTACGCCCCCAAGCCCAAGAACCCGGCACGCTACCTCTGGCGCACCTCCAAGAACGAACGCCGCCAGCACATCCCCACGCTGCCCTGGGAAGAGCTCGGAGCCGGCATGGCGGCCGAGGGCTGGCTCGACATGAACAACACCACGGCCCGCATCAAGGTCGGCGACCTCGACGTGGCCGTGGCCGGCATCCACGACTCCCACATCTCCCGCGACCGCTACGACCTCGTAGCCGGCCCGGCCCCCGCCGACGCCGACCTCCGCCTCGGCGTCATGCACTCCCCCGAGCCCCGCAACATGTCCCTCTTCGCCCAGGACGGCTACCAACTCCTGCTCGCCGGCCACACTCACGGGGGCCAGCTCTGCATCCCGTTCTACGGCGCCCTTGTCACCAATTGCGGCATCGACCGAGCCCGCGTCAAAGGCCTCAACCGCCACGAAAACGCCTGGCTCCACGTCTCCGCCGGCCTCGGCACCTCGCCATACGCCCCCGCCCGCTTCGCCTGCTTCCCCGAAGCCTCCCTCCTGACGCTCGTTCCCCGCCGTTGACCCTGTCACAACTACCTTGGGAGTCCGCTAGACTTTTCCAAGCACGCGCAAGACGGGCGTGCACCGGGGTGTAGCGCAGCTTGGCAGCGCGCTTCGTTCGGGACGAAGAGGTCGTGGGTTCAAATCCCGCCACCCCGACAGCAGTACCGCAGGTCAAGGGCCTGATCGCTGGCAACAGTGATCAGGCCCTTGATCGTTTGACCGTCATTTGACCGTCGCTCTGAACCGCGCCAGGGGTCACTGACGGGTTCAAACGAGTTCCCCTGAGCACCATGATCACCCCACTCCGACCACCGGCCACCGGCCGCAGTTCAAATCACGCGGCCATGTCTCATTCTCCAGGTCGGTGAGCCGCGTCGCGGGCCGCGGGACGCACACGGCAAACCAGCATCGGGTCCGTCTGGCCACCGAGCAGGCGTTGATCGTCAGCATTCCGAGCGAGGACGAGATCGGCAAGTGGCGTCATCTGGTGTATCTCGCGAAGCGGCACGGGTTGGCCCCTGACAGGGCTCGCTGGGAGGAAGCCATGGCCGCAGCAGGAGTCGTGGCCACCGAGGCCCATTACGCCGGGCACCTGGCAGAGCAGGCTGCGACCTGGAGGGTGCGGAAACTGCGGGAGCACTCCGAGGCGTCGTGCCGAGCGCATGCGCGACGCCCTCGTGCAGACCATGGCCACGGTGCCCGCCCATCTCAAGCGCTTCCTCATCTGGGACCAAGGCAGCGAGATGGGCCGCCACCATGAGCTCTCCGTTGCCGCCGGCATGCCGGTCTACTTCCGCGATCCGTCCAGTCCCGACGATGGCCAGCACCGCCGGGCGATACCGACGAACAGGGCGGTCACTACGTCGGTGTCCTGCCACAGCACGTACACCGCCGACAGGACGAGCAGCGCGAGCATGCCGGGCAGCACGAACAGCGTGCCGGCGACCAGGCCACCGCGGGTGCCGTTGAGCAGCCAGCCGACGTAGATGGCCAGTTGCTGGGCTTCGGGGGCCGGGCAGCAGCACCGGGATCACGTGCAGCCGCTACGCTCCTAGCGACCACACACAGTCACCACTACCCTGGCCAGCCCACCGAACTGACGATAGTTGAATAGGCGAGCTCACCAGTCTCGACCCCGGATCCGCGGGCCGATCACGCGCTCCGACTCGGCTCGCCGGATGTGAGCGCGCGGATGACGTGCTCGATCAACGTGTCGAGATACTCGGGTTCCGGCAGGCCGAGATGGAAGACCAGGCGGTGGTAGAGCGGGCCGTAGAACAGGTCGAGGGCGATGTCCAGATTCGCGTCCGGGTGGAGTTGGCCCTGTTCCTGGGCACGCCGCATCCGCTGCTCGAATTCCGCGATGCGTGGCCGGATCAGGCGCTCGCGCAACAGGCCGGCCAGTTCCGGGTCGCTCAGTGCATCAGCGATCAGCCCTGCGAGGGGGGCGTGTGACGGCGGTGAGAGGAAACTGATGACCGCTGCGAGCTGGGTGCGCATGTCGATGGCGAGGTTGCCGGTGTCCGGGTGGGGGGCCGCGATGTCGGCTGCCTCGTGGAGGGCTTCGAGGACGACGGCACCTTTGGACGGCCACCACCGATAGATCGTCTTCTTGCTGACACCGGCGCGTGCTGCGATGCCCTCGATCGTCACACGACCGTACCCCTCCTCAGCACACAGTTCGAGCGCGGCCGCGAGGACCGCGTCGTGACTCTTCTGGCTGCGCCGCTGCGGGTTCGGTGGTTTGATCACGGTGCCAACATAACAAGACACGACACGTAGCGTGTTGACAGATGCATGAGGGAGGAGGCAATCTCTGAGACGCAAGCGACACGCCACGTGTCGTGTCCTGATGGGGTCGCGGGGTCATCGTCCCTGTGCGCTACGCAGCAAAGTGAGTGAGGTTTCACATGGACACGGTGTTCTCTGCCGACGGCACCACCATCGCCTACGAGCAGCAGGGCTCGGGCCCGGCAGTGGTGCTCGTGGGCGGCGCGTTCATGACTCGCGGCGATTCCGCCGCACTGGCCAGTCTGCTGACCGAGCGGTTCACCGTGATCACCTACGACCGCCGCGGGCGCGGCGACAGCGGGGACAACGCGGTCTACGACGTGCAGCGCGAGGTCGAAGACCTGAACGCGCTAATCGAGCGCGCGGGCGGCGAAGCCATGGTCTTCGGCATGTCCTCCGGTGCCGTACTGGCGCTGGAGGCCACTGCCCGGGGCAGCGCTGTGACCCGGCTGGCCCTGTACGAGCCGCCCTTCGTCACGGACGCCAGCCGCCCGCCACTGCCCGCCGACTACGTCGACCACCTGGAGGCACTCGTGGAGCAGGAGGCCTACGGCGACGCCGTGGCCTACTTCATGACCGCCGCCGTGGGCATGCCCGCCGAGGCTGTCGAAGGCATGCGGCAGGCCCCCTTCTGGACCGGCATGGAAGCCATCGCCCGCACCCTGCCCTACGACGGCCGGGTCATGGGAGCCGGCATGTCCGGCCGTCCCCTGCCCGCCGACCGCTGGCAGTCGGTGAAGGTCCCCGTCCTGGTCGGCAGCGGGGACGCCGGCGCGCCGCACATGCTCACCGGGGCGCGGGAACTTGCCGCACTGGCGGACAACTTCGCCCTGCACATCTTCCCCGGCCAGGAACACAACATCGACCCCGGCATCCTCGCTCCCGTCCTGACGGGCTTCTTCACCACCGGAGAGCAGGCGTGAGCAAGACCTTCGCCACCTTGGGCATGTCCTTGAACGGCTTCATCGCCGGCCCCAACTCCCGTCCCGACAACCCGCTCGGTGACGGCGGAACCCGCATCCACGAATGGGTCTACGGTGTTGAGGCCTGGCGGGCCCGCCAGAACGTCAACGGCGGACGGACCAACCAGGACGACGACATCGTCCGAGAGAACTTCACCCGCGCCGGCGCCTACATCATGGGGCGGCACATGTTCGCCGAAGGGGAGGTCGGCTGGTCCGACCCGCCGCCCTTCCGCGCCCCCGTCTTCGTCCTCACCCACACCCCGCGAGACCCCTGGATCAGGCAGGGCGGAACCACTTTCACCTTCGTCACCGAAGGCATCGACACCGCTCTGGCCCTGGCCCGCCAGGTCTCACAGGACAAGGACGTGCAGATCTCAGGCGGCGCCGACACCGTGCGGCAGTTCTTCAACGCCGGGCTCCTGGACGAACTCCAGATCCACCTCGCGCCCCTCGTGCTCGGCGCGGGCGTCCGGCTCTTCGCCGGCTCCTCGTCCGGCCAGCAAATGAGCACGCGGATGGACCGCACAGTGGGCGGGCGCCCAGGCCGCGTGGGCCGACAGGAGCGAACGTGGCGCTGCTTCAGCAGATCGCGGTGCCAGCGAAGGACGGTATCCGGACGCACGAGGAGCCGCAGCCGACGCAGAACCTCGCGCGGTAACGACGTCAGGAGCGCGGCCAGAAAGGCCCGATCCTCGGGAGCGAACCTCACTCTGGTACCAGCGCCGAGCTGCCGTTCAAGAACGGTGATCTGGTGACGTAGCACAAGGATCTCGGCGTCCTTGTCCCTATCCCCCATCGGCAACAACCGCAGCGCGGCAAAGGCATTTATGACGGTCAGATAGGCCAGACGAAAGAGCACAAGCGATCATTCTGCCGCGATCGGCCCCTTCCGAGGACCGAAGCGGCGCACACCAGGAAGAGCCAGGAAAGCCGGATGACCTGCACGGATGAAATTATCGGCAGGCGCAGCCTACCAGCAGGGCGTACAGCGTGGACATCTGATCCGGGTCGAGTCGTGCCTCTGGTCCGCGTGTCTTCTTCGTGCGTAGTCCATCCTCGCCGTGCTCGCGACGGCAGGCAGTTTCGGTACGCCGTCTTACCTTCACACGTCGCAGGAATGCCGTCCCGAAAACGGTCCATTTCGGGACGGTTGTGTGGAGGGCCGCTGCGGAGGATTCCCCTCGCGCCGGTGGTGATGCTTGTCTGTGGTTTGTGTTGTTTGCTCGTGGCAGCCCATGCGGCGGTTCTATCTTCGGTGAAGGGTCTTCTTCGCGTGTGGAGGGGGTTTTGTGGATCCGATTGTGCTGGCCGCGGGTACCGCGCTGGTGACGGCCATGGCCACGGACGCCTGGCAGTCGGCGCGCGAGGGCGCGGTCGCGTTGTGGCGCAAGGTCCGGCCTGAGCAGGCCGAGATCGTCGAGGCCGAGTTGGTGGAGGTGCGCGAGCAGGTGCTGGAGGCTCGCCGGGACGGCGACGCCGACACCGAGCAGGCCCTGGCCGGGGCGTGGCAGGTCCGGCTGCAGCAGTTGCTGCGCGCCGACCCGTCGCTGGCGGTCGAGATCCGGCGGATGCTGGACGAGGTGCTCACCCCGTCGCTGGATCCGACCTCGCGGGAGCGGATCGGTTCGCTGGTGTTGAAAGCCAAGGCCAGCGGGCGCGGCCGTGTCTACCAGGCAGGCCGTGACCAGACCATCCATGAGCGGTGATCCCGGGGCGTCGTCGATGAAGGGCCAGGCTTCGGGGCACGGCCGGGTGTATCAGGCCGGACGGGATCTGATCGTCCACGAGACGGCCACCGTTGAGACGCCCCGTCGGCCGCTGCCCAATGCCGTCCAGGTCCAGTTACCTCCAGGGTTGGCCGGTTTGCCCCGTCGGCGGGCGGCCACATTCGTCGGCCGCGAGCGTTCACGTCCAGGGAGATGGTGTGCGGGTGATCTAGCCCAAGCTGTGGTGCGGGAGAGATCCATGTGACAGAAGACGGCCACGCCGCAATCCTTCGATTCGCTCATATCAACACGAAGGGGACGAAGTGGCCGTCAATGACATTGTGCCTGCTGCCGGGGAGTACTTGGAAGACACTCTCGCCGCGGCGAGCCCGGACCTGCTCCGGACGATGATCCGCGAGTTCGCCCAGCGGATGATGGACGCCGAGGTCGAGCAGTTGCGCGGCGCCGGCTACGGCGAGATCAGCGGCGAGCGGGTCAACACCCGCAACGGTTACCGCGCCCGGCCGTGGGACACCCGCGCCGGGAGCATCGAACTGGCCGTGCCCCGGCTACGCCAGGGCTCCTACTTCCCGGACTTCCTGCTGGACAAGCGACGCCGGGCCGAGCGGGCGCTCACCTCCGTAGTGGCAACCAGCTACCTGCTCGGGGTGTCGACGCGGCGGGTGGAGAAGCTGGCCGAGGCGATGGGCATCACCTCATTGTCGAAGTCGCAGATCTCGGCGATGGCCGCCGAGCTCGACGTGATGGTCGAGCAGTTCCGGTCCCGGCCGCTGGACGGCGGCCCGTACACCTTCGTCTGGATCGCTGCCGAAAAAGGCGATCGGCGATCTGATCACCGCGGGCAAGCCGGTCCTACTCGTCTCAGCTTCCAACGTCCGCGATGGGACGGCGGGGCAGCCATGGCGCAGTGGACTGCCGTACTGATGGGACACCTTCGATGAAGTGGGTCTCGATGCCAACCGGCGGGCGGGGTCGTCGTGCCTTGGAGGGTAAGGGCTGGTGGTGACAAGCCTGAAGATCCCGGACAACCGTGTGATGATCACGGAGCTGAAGCACAGTCCAGCGATGACACGCTCCTGCGGAGATGAACTGGAGGGCTGGTGCGGCGTCATCATGTCCCTGACGAGGTTCGGCAAGGTCGCCGTGGTGCGACTCGACGGTAACCCGTGGGATTGGCCTCGAGGGGTGCGGCGCTGGTCGGTGGCCTTGGATGATCTGACCGTGATCGAAACCGATGAAGACGGCCGCATACAGGAAACCGTCTATCACCTGGGCGTACCGGGCGTGGCGCGAGGATCGTTCAGCATGCAATGCGGCCGGAGACGAGCACGGGTCTTTGCGGGGCCGAGACGCGCCCGTTGCAGTTCTACGGCTGGTCCCTGCGATTCGTGGCCTCGGCCCAGAGAGCCTGTCGGAAGTGCGTTGGGCTGGCAGTCAGGGATGAAGGGTCACATGATCCGCCTGAACGGTCGGCCTGATCCGATCGAACCGCCGGCCCGTGGAGGCTGACCGACGCGCTGATCTGCTTCAATCAGATCTTCCTGGCCATGGCGCTGCTGGGCTTCACCGTCGCCGAACGGCTCAGCAGTTCGCGGGCCAGCGCCTCACCCCACCAGCGCTCGATCCGGTCGGGTGACCAGGAGCGTTCGGTGCGGAGGGTGGTGTAGACGTCGATGTTGCACAGGGCGGCGTAGATGTCGACGGCGGTGGGGGCGTCCAGCCCGGGACGGAGCGTGCCGTCCGGCCAGGAGGAGAACACCTGGAGGCGGTGCTCGCCGACCTGCCGCCGGCCCAGCAGATAGGTGTCCGCGAGCTCGGGCTCGGTACGGCCCGCGTCACGGATCAGAGCGATGAGATCGCCCGCCCGCTCATACAGGCGCCGGTCGTAGCCGGCCATCGTGGCCAGGTGCCGCCGGGGGTCGGCGGTGGCCTCCAACTCGTCGATCGCCTGGGGCAGGTCCGCGGCCAGGTCCGCGGCGTCGGCCAGCGCCCAGACCAGCCCCGCCTTGTTCTGGTACGCCGCGTACACGGTCGGAACGGAGACCCCCGCCTCCCGGGCGACGTCGCGCACGGTGGTCGCCGCCCATCCTTGTGACAGGAACAGCCGGCGCGCGGCGTCGGCGATCTCCGCTCGCGTCTGGTGTGCCTGCGCGACGCGGCGCAGTGAGTTGTAGCGGCGCCGTCCTGGCTCGTTCTCCATGATTGCATCGAGCCTTTCCGTAGCTTATATTCAATATATGCATCATAAATTCAACTGGTGGTCACCGTGACCATCACCAGTCTGGCGGGTGCGGCAGGCATCGGATTCGTGCTGCTCGCGGTCGTCATCAACGTCATCTACGTCCGCGCCGGACTCCCGTTGCCCACCTCCGGCCAATCCCTGGACACGGCCACCGACGCGCTGGCCGGCATCGGCAAGCGGATCAACGCGCCCTCGGTGTTCGCGCCGGCCTCCTGGCTGTTCACCACCCTGTTCGCCGCCGGACTGCTCGCCGTGCTCTGGCGCGGCGACCAGATCGGAAGCAACATCTGGGCCCTGGCCGGCTTCGCCGGCGTCCTCATGCAGAACGCGACGTTCATGGTGGTCGAATCACTGCGGTTCGGGATGGCCGCGGCCGCCCGGCACCACCGCGGCTCAGTGGCCGGACTGTGGGCCTTCAGCACCGTCTTGTTCGGGTTCAACCAGGTCTTCCTGGCCATCGCAGTGCTTGGCTTCACCGCCGCCGGAGCAAGCCTCGCGTTCATCCCCGCCTGGCACGCGTGGCTGGGCTGGATCAGCGCGGCCCTGCTGTTCGTCTCCTCCACGGCCGCCCCGTACAACGCCGACAGCACCAACCGCATCGCGCTGACGGGCCTGTTCGGCTGGCTCGGCTGGGCCTCCTGGATCGTCGTCTACAGCATCTCCCTGCTGAGCATCTGAGGAAGGAGCAGGCACATGATCCTTGTGACCGGGGCCACCGGCCGGATAGGCGGCCGGGTCATTCACGAACTGACCACGGCGGGCGCGGCAGTGCGGGCGCTCACCAGGCGTCCCGACGAGGCTCGGCTGCCCGGCGGCGCCGCGGCCATGCTCGGCGATCTCCGGGTACCGGCGTCCGTCGGGGCGGCGTTCGAGGGTGTGGACGTGGCCTATCTGTTCCCCGTGCCCGGGTGGCCCCTCGCCGACCTGCTGACGCACGCGCGAAAGGCCGGCGTACGCCGGATCGTCCTGCTGTCCTCGGCGTCGCTCCCCGGTGGGCCCAACGTGATCGAGCGGCAGCATCGCGCCAACGAAGACGCCGTACGCGCCTCCGGCCTGCCCTGGACATTCGTCCGGCCGACCGCGTTCATGGCCAACGACCTGTCCTGGGCGCCCGCGATCCGTGCCGAGGACACGGTGCGCAACGCCTTCCCCGACGCCTCGCTGGCACCGGTCGACGAACACGACGTCGCCGCGGTCGTCGCCGCCGCGTTGCTGGACGACGACCGCGTGGGCCACACGTACGAACTGTCCGGGCCGGAACCGCTGACCACCGTCGAACGGGTGGCGATCCTCGGCGAGGCGCTTGGGCGGCCCCTTCGCTTCACCAAGCTGTCGCCGCTGGAGTTCCAGACGGCCCTCGTCGCCGACCACCCACCCGTGATCGCGGATGCCATGATCGGCGTCCTGGCCGCCGCCACTGACGCGACCGCCCCGATCCTCCCAGGGGTGCACCAGGCCACCGGCGGCCCGCCGGGCACATATGCCGAGTGGGCCGACAGACACGCCGACCACTTCCGCTGAAGCCGAAGGGAGCGGACAAACGATGACGAAGGGCGCTCTGAGTGCCGCCCCCATCGCACGATCGACGAAAGGCGCATGACATGGCTGACATGGCCACCGGCCGCTCCGGCAAGGTCGCCGGGCCGACCAGACCGTACCGTGCGGGCCGGATCATCCGGGCGGGCAACGCGATCGTCGGCGTGCTCATCCGTGCGGGCCTGATCCCCCGCGGCTACCTCTTGACCACCCGAGGCCGCAAGAGCGGCCGCCTGCGCACCCAGCCCGTGGCGATCGTCGAACACGAGGGCAGGCGCTGGCTGGTCGCCCCCTATGGGGCGGTTTCCTGGGTGTTCAACGCTCGTGCCACCGGAAAGGTGATGTTGCGCCGCCGGTTCACCGCACGCGCCTACACCATCCGGGAGCTCGCGCCCGCGGAGGCCGGACCCGTTCTGAAGCGCTATGCGGGCTTCTCGGCACCCGCCCGACCGTATTTCCAGGCCACCAAGGACTCCCCGGTGGAGGACTTCGTCGCCGAGGCCGGACGCCACCCGGTGTTCGAGCTCACCCCACTCTACGGCGACCCCTGGTCAACGGTATGACACCTGAGGCCCGATCCGGCACCGACAGGCGAGGAACACGGACTCGCGCACCTCCCCGGTGTGCCCGCTGTCGTCACACGCCGACGCGTGGAGAGGCTCGGGAGACGGGTGCCTGCAGGGTCCAACGCCCACGGATTCATCCACTTAGAGTGCGGTTCGCAAGTCTATGCCCGCGATGTCGCAGTGTGATCGTATGGATTTGTAGCGTTACTGCCGGTTGGCGGGTCCGGTCGTGCTGTGATGGTTGAGTGACTGAGCGCAAGCCGTACCCGAGCGACTTATCCGACGCCCAGTGGGCGTTGATCGAGCCGGTGCTCACGGCATGGAAGGTCGCGCATCCGTCCGTGAGCGGCCACGCGGGCAACTACGAGTTGCGTGAGATCGTCAATGCCATCCGCTACCAGGGGCGGACCGGCGTGCAATGGCACTATCTCCCGCATGACCTGCCGCCCAAGAGCGCGACGTACTACTACTTCGCCAAGTGGCGCGACGACGGCACCGACAAGACGATCCACGACCTGCTGCGCTGGCATCTGCGCGAGAAGAAGAAACGATTAGCCGACCCGAGCCTGGTCGTGCTGGACACCCAGAGCCTCCACGTCGCGGCCGGAGTCCCCGCCTCCACCACCGGAAAAGACGCCGCCAAGAAGGTGCCGGGCAGGAAACGCGGCCGGGCGGTAGACGTACTGGGCCTGGTCATCGCCGTGGTCATGCTGGCCGCCTCGGCCCACGAGAACACCGCCGGGATCGCCCTGCTGAACCGGGTCGCCGCCGGCACCGAGGGCACGGTGACCAAAGCGCTGATCGACCAGGGATTCAAAAACGCCGTCGTCGCGCATGGCGCCGACCTGGGAATCGACGTGGAGATCGTCGAGCGTAACCCCGCCGGCAAGGGGTTCGTCCCCCAGCCCAAGAGATGGGTCGTGGAGCGAACGTACGGCATCTTGATGTTCCACCGGCGTCTGGTCCATCGGATGTTACGTTCCGCAACTCGTCCCGGTACCCCTTTCCGGAACACCTGGCAGCGGCGGCCCTCGGGTACCGCCGTCGCGGGGGAGCTAGCCGCTAGCGCTCTGGTTGGGGTGGGGGCTGCTGGGATGAGTCCTGCCGGTGCAGAAGTTCGCGTAGCGCCTCGCGTACGGGGATGAGGGCGCGGACGAGGTCGGTGAGGGCGGGCGGGATGCGGGTGGCGGTCTGCAGAAGCAGGACGGTTGCGCCGATCGCGGTGAGGATCGTGGTCGTCATGGCGTCCACGTTCGGGCCCGGCGGTGTTCAAGGGCATCGACACCTCCACGCCGGGCGGACGCCTGCAGTTCCATATGTTCGGCGCCTTCGATGAGTTCCTCCGCGAACTCATCATCGAGGGCACCCTGGAAGGACTGGCCTCGGCCCGCGCACGCGGGCGCGTTGGCGGGCGCCCGGCGGCCCTGGACACCCACGGGGTGGAGATGGCCAGCGCGCTGTACAAGATGAAGGGCGTGGACGGCAAGCGCCGCTACACCGTCCAGCAGATCGCCGACCGGCTCGGCGTCAGCCGCGCCACGATCTACCGCCACCTCGACCCCCAAGGGCCGATCTCGACGTAGGAGGAGCACGTTGCTGCGCCGACCACCGGAACCCATACAGATCCATGGGTAACCGAGACACTCAGTACGGGGGCCAGTCCTTGGAGACATCGACACCGTGAGCGCAGCCACCGAACTCGTAGGAGCTCCCACTCACCTCGGCCGCCGTTCGGCGGCTCGCGGGACGACGGCCTGCTGGTCGACACGCTCGGCCTGGTTCTCCTGCGCCATGGCGGATAAAGGGTGGACAGCTCGCCGCTGCCCACCGATGTGAGATCCCTGGTAGTCGCCGCGCCGGCCAAGGATGCTTCAGCCCGTCCAGCCGCCGTCGAGGCCACGATGCCGAACAAGCGCCCTCTCGGAAGGCCGCCGCGCAGGGGCGACAGGCAGGACTCCCCGAGGCAACGGGGTAATGCCAATATCGGACTCCACCATCACCACGCCAGGCGCGTATGAGCGGTACGCCTAATCCTTTGAGGAGGACCGAGCCCGCCACTCCTTCAAGGCAAGAATGCCTAGGACGAGCTCTGCCACACCGTAAATTATGAACTCTCCACGTCCGATGGGGATCTCCATGGTTACGGCAACCAGGATTCGAATGCCGAAACAGGCTAGCCCGAGAAAAAACAGGCTCCGATATGAGTCCCAATAACTCCTGCCGCTCATGCGCGGAAATAACCTCATATTTCCTCTCCGTTTCCGAGTTGACTTTTTATTTCCACCCGTCGGATTGCCTGTGTATCGATGCTGATGGGGATTCTCATGGCCGGGAATATCGGGCCGGCCATGAGAGGTGAAGTCGCGCATAACCTCACCATTATAGCCGAATTCACGCGGCAAGGGCCGGTCAGGGAAATTTTTCCGTCCGTCTTGGGTCACGGTCCCGAGAGCTGCGGGCCAATCCCTCCCTTTTGTTCTTGCGCTTAACTTCCCTACTTGCTGATTGGGATTGGCTACCTCTGCCATTTGGGCCCTATCGGCCTCGGCCGTTTCCTGCGGAGGGATTTGGTGCGGACCGTGCGGTTCTCGTGGCGGTGATGTCAGTGCCGCCTCCCCTTTCCAGATCACGAGCGTCGCAGGGGCCGCCGGAGCCGCCGGAACTACTGCTGTTTCGGTAGGAAAGCCGTTCACGGATTGAGTCGTCCGGCCGGTCTGGGTTGAGACATCCGGCGTCGGGAAAGTGGCCAGTGGGGTCGCGGTAGATGAGGGGGTTGGCGTTGCCGTAGGTGTAGCGGTTGGCCTGAGCTGAGGGGCTGGGAGGAAGGGTCCAGTCGTCGCGACTGGTGAACGCGCCGGTGCTGGGTTGATACCAGCGGGCGTGCATGTTGACGTTGCCGGTGTCGGGGTCGGGGTAGCCGCTTTGGTAGCCGAGGCTGGTCTGGGCGGTGACTTCGCCGAAGGGGGTGTAGGCAGCGGTCGTGGCGAGGGCGGTGCCTGGAGATCAACACGAGGTTGCCGCTGTCATCGGTGATCCTGCGGTGGGGGCACGAGGAGGGTGGATCGGCGGTCAGCTTCGGCAGCGACGCTCACGACCCATCCCTCGTCGCTCACAGGTTCCGAGAGGCGGCGGACATGGCAGAGGCGCACGGATTCCGCCCTGGGCAGGACCCGTACGCTTTCTGGGCGCGTGCGAACTGACGAAAAGTGTCTGGACCTCAAGCACGGCCTCGGCCGCACCGTAGCGTCGTCAGGTCTTGTTGTCGGTGAACCGGCTTGTGATGTGTTGGCTTTGCCACGGATGGGCGGCATAGGAACCCCTATCCGGCCCTCGACGCGCCGAACCATGACCGCCCGGCCTCGACGTCACACTCCGTCCACCCCAAGTGTGAAGAGCCGGACAGGTGATCACCCCGGGGTAACAAACGTCGCCCGGATTCTCGAACCTCGGGCGCAACCGCGGTCTTCGGGGGCCGGTGATTGTCCGGTGGTGTTTGGCCTATCCGGCGCGATCGTGGAGAGTGACCTGGTAGCCGTCGGGGTCGGCGAAGGTGAATGTCCGACCGAAGGGGCCGTCGATCGGTGCGGAGACGATGGTGTGACCGTCGGCGACCAGTGCATCGTGAATGGCTTGGACGTCTGTGGCGTGGAGCCAGATCGCGGCACCGATGCCGGGCTGAGCGACGGATGCGAGATCGGTGCCGGGAACGACGTCGCGGAGTGCGAACGCGATCGGCTTCGTCTCGAAGACGACGGCGTGCGGAGGCCCGGCCTGCGAGCGGACGAGGCCGAGGTACTGCTCGTAGAACGCCTGCGAAGCGTCGAGGTCGCGCGCTTGGAGGGAGATGAAGTCGGGGCCGGTGGCGGGCATGATGATGCTCCTTCTCTTCGTGTCAGTTTCCTGACACAGGTCAATCTATGTCAGAATACTGACATGAGTCAAAACGGTGTCGGCGTCGACCTGGAGACGTCACTGGGCTACCTGCTGAAAGAGGCGTCGAGCGCCCTCCGTGCAGCCATGGAGGAGGTGCTGCGGCCGCTCGGGATGAGCGTGACGCACTACTCCTGCCTCGAACTGCTGGCTCAACGACCGGGCTTGTCGAACTCCGAGCTCGCGCGGGGCGCGTTCGTGACACGGCAGACGATGAACGTGCTGCTCCAGGCCCTGGAACGAGACGGCTACGTGACCAGGCCTGCGGAGGCACCCGTCGGGAAGGCTCTTCCCACGCGGCTCACACCTCGCGGCCGACGGAGCCTCGAGAAGGCGACCGTAGCGGTCCGGTCCGTCGAGGTCAGAATGCTGGCCGGCATGACCGAGACCGAGCAGTCAGACGCGTTCCGGATCCTGCAGAGCATGATCCGTTCCCTACGCGATGGCAACGACGGTGCATAGCTCGTTCCCCTGCGCACGTCTCGTCGCGCCCGGATAGGGGTTCCGGAGATCTGTGAAGCACCGGCTTGTTCGGAGTCCTCTGCGCTACGGTGCAGTTGTTCCGTACCTCGCGTGCGCGACGGTGAGGTCCCGGCATGGACGGCGGGCGGGCGCAGATCATTGAGCGGGGCGTGCTGACCGCCCCGGACGAGGCATGGGACGTGGCGGTACGCCAGGCGGAGGTGATCGGCCGGCTGGCCGCCGAGGCGCGGGTGGGGTTGGCGGCCGCGGACGCTGCGGCGGCCGAACTGGGGATCTCGCGGCGCCAGGTGTACGTGCTGCCAGGCCGACCACGTCGGCGGGTCCTCGGGGGTCGCCGGTCTCCCCGGCGGCTTCTGCTGCGGCCTTCAGCAGGCGGGCGACCAGTTCCGTAAAAGTCAGCAGGTCCGGGCCAGGTGCCGCGCGACCGGCAGCGCGTCCAGCCCGGCCGCGGAGTACCGAGTTAACTTGACACTTCCTCCCGTCGCCGGTCATCGCCGGCTGTGGCGGGGATGGCGTTGTCGATGAGGACGGCGGCGATGGCGGCGGCGGCGGGGAAGGCGTCGGCGTTGAGGACCCGGGTGCGGGCCGCGGCGCCGTCGATGAGCAGCGCGAGCTGCTCGCCGAGCTGTTCAGGGTCGGCGGCGCCGGCTTCGCGGGCGGTGTCGGCGAGCCGCGCGGCGACGGCTTTCTTGTAGTCGCGTGCGTACTGGGATGCGGGGTGCTGGGGGTCGTGGAGTTCGACGGCGGCGGCGATGTAGGGGCACAGGGGGGTGGTGGGGGGGATGTCGAAGGCGGCGAGGAGCCGTTCGCGGGGCGTGAGGTCGGTGCGGTCGAACAGGGTGGATAGAACGGAGGGGTCGAACCGGCGCAGGTACTCGGCGACGAGTTCGTCCTTGCCGGTGAAGTGCTGGTAGGCCGTGCGCTTGGACACCTGGGCCGCCGCGCAAAGCTGGTCCATGCCGGTGCGGTTGATGCCCTGCTCGCGGAACAGCTGCTGGGACGCGCTGAGGATGCGCTCGCGGGCGCCCCGGCCACGGCGGTGACCCTTGGGGCCCTTCTCCAACTCCGTCATGGGTCAATGGTACCCAGTTGGGTAACGACCGGTGTACATAGTTTGCGTCCCGGCCGCTCGCCCCATACCGTAAGCACACAGAGCGGTGTACATAACGCCGACACCCCAGGTGCGCACGGCACCACCGACCCAAAGGAGCAACCATGGGAAAGCTTGACGGGAAGGTAGCGGTCATCACCGGCGGCACCACCGGCATGGCGCTGGCCGGCGCGAAGCTCTTCGTCGACGAGGGAGCGCACGTCTTCATCACCGGCCGCCGCCAGGACGCCCTGGACGAGGCCGTGAAGCAGATCGGCCGCAACGTCACCGGCGTCCAGGGCGACGCCGCCGACCTGGACGACCTGGACCGCCTGTACGACACCGTCAAGCGGGAGAAGGGCAGCCTCGACGTGCTGTGGGCCAGCGCCGGCGTGGGCGAGCCCGCCCCGCTCGGCGAGATCACCGAGGCTCACTTCCACGCCGCATTCTGGCTCAACGCCCGCGGCACCCTGTTCACCGTCCAGAAGGCTCTCCCGCTCTTCAACGACGGCGGCTCCATCCTCATGACCGGCTCCAACGCCTCCCTCGGCGCCTTCCCCGGCTGGAGCGTCTACGCCGGCAGCAAGGCCGTCCAGCAGGCCTGGGCCCGCGTCTGGCTCAACGAACTCAAGGACCGCCGCATCCGCGTCAACGTCCTGACCCCCGGCCAGGTCGCCACCGCCAAGCAGGAAGAACTCTTCGACGAGGCCACCAAGCGCCAGTTCGAGTCCCTCATCCCCCGCGGCCAGATGGGCCGCCCCGACGAAATCGCCACCGCCGCCCTCTTCCTGGCCTCCGACGACTCCAGCTACGTCAACGGCATGGAACTCGTCGCCGACGGCGGCACCACCGCCATCTAAACCGAACAACGCACAACCAGGGCAGGACATCTCATGAGCAACATCAGCATCATCGGCACCGGGAACATGGCCCGCACCATCGGCGCGCGGGCAGTAGCGGGCGGCAACACCGTCGAGGTCATGGGCCGCGATCAGTCCAAGGCCGCTGACCTGGCCAAGGCTCTCGGCGGCGGCGCCACGACGGGAGAATGGGGCACCGCCCCGGCCGGGGACATCGTCATCGTGGCCCTGTTGTACGACGGTGTCGTGCCGGTCGTCGCCCAGTACGGAGACGCTCTCGCGGGCAAGGTCATCGTCGACATCAGCAATCCCTTCAATTCCACGTTCGACGGGCTAGCCCACCGCGAGGAGACCTCGATCGCGCAGGAAGTCGCCAAGGCGGCCCCGGCCAGCGCCAGCGTGGTGAAGGCGTTCAACACCATCTTCCGTCATGTCCTGGAGAAGGGTCGGCCCGACGTCTTCATCGCCGGCGACAATGCGCAGGCCAAGGCAAGTGTGGCGGCGTTCATCGAGAGCCTCGGGCTGCGCCCGCTGGACGTCGGCGGCCTGAAGATGGCGCACTGGCTGGAAGGAGCGGGCGTGGTCACGGTGGGCCTCGCCAACCACGGGGTGGGGAACTTGGACTTCGCCCTCAGCATCACCGAACTTCCCATAGTCGGGCCCGCTATCAGCAGCACCTCATTCGCCTGACTAGCGGCCCCTCGCTCAGCCCGGGGTCGGCCAGGGCGCGCATTGTTCGCCGAGGCCGGTCTCGGCTCACCACTCGATCCCTCTAGACGATCAACAGCGTGGCGGCTCGCCGTAGCGACGGGAGTTCCATGCCAACACGAGGGCGACCACCCCCACCGCACCGGCACACCTTCGCCGCACGTCACCCGGTGGTCTGCACGCTGCGGGTGTGCAGACCACTTCGCGCATTCGTGCAGACGACTTCGGAAACTGACACGGGGCGTACCGACCGGTGTGTCGGCACCGGGGTTGCGGGACGTTTCCGAGACGATGCTCGGCATGACGACCGCCCCCGTAAGGGGCTACTCCTGCGGCCCGAAAATCTCCCTGTGGGCAGGTCGGACAACGCCTGGATCCGCATCTAACCGCGTGCCGGCGGGTGCTCGGCTGGACGGCGTCCCCAGGCCGAGATCAGCGGCGCGAGTGTCAGGTCGAGTTCGCCCGCGTGGATGGCGGCCAAGTGCGCGTCAATCTCGGCATCGTCGGCCAGGCCGGCCGCGAGCAGCTCGCCGCGCACATGCCGGATGGTCGCCGCCTCCAGCCTGTCGCAGGCCAGCCCGCCCACCGGGAAAGAGCCCGCTGCGGCGACATCTACCAAGCCGGCCTCACACAATGCCCGCGGCAGTGTCCGGCCGTAACGCAGGTCCGCGCCGCGGCGCGTCAGCAGCTTCCGGACCGCGTCGCGCAGCCGGTTGGCCCGTCGCTGCGCCGGGCCGCTGTCGTCCAGGCATGCCAGTGGCTGCAGAGCGGTATCGGCGTCCTCGACCAGCAGCCAGCCGCCGGGCCGCAGCGCCGCCGCCATCGTGGCCAACGCCCGAGCCCGGTCGGGTACATGGACCAGCACGAGCCGGGCGTGCACCAGATCGAATGTCCCCGGCTCCGGGGGTTGATCAGCGGCGACGTCGTGCCGGCGCACCTCGTACCCGCCGCCTGCCTTCAGCCACGACGGGTCGATGTCCGTGGCCAGCACGTACCCGGTCGGACCGACGGCCGCCGCGAGCGCCTCCGGGATACTGCGGCCGCCGGCCCCCACCTCCCAGCAGCGCGAGCCAACCCTGACCCCCAGTCGATCGAAGTGTCCCCGCGTCACACCGTCGAACAGCTCGGCCAGCCAAACGAATCGCTCGCCCGCCTCGGCGCGCGCGTTGTCCAGCAAGTACCCGCGGGCGGGAGCGGGCTCTCCACCGAGCGCGGTAGTCCCGCCTATCGGATCCGGTCGGCCACCGACGTGCGGCGGGCGGGGCGAGGAGGTCATCACCACATGGTCACCTCCCCCAGACCACCAGCGCTACGACGACGGGAGAGGGATATCTCACACACAGCCCGGCGGGGCACGACTGACCAACCCGGACGCCCTGGAACCGGGATGGCGACTGATCCTGCCCAAACACGGCCGCGACGCTCAGAAAGCCAAGCCGGTCCACCGCCGCACCATCTCACGACCCGCAGCCGAGCCAGCTCATCACGTTCCCTCGTCGCAACCCCTGGCGGAGTCACCTAACTTCTCATCGCCACCCATAGCGCCCGAGGCAAGGCAAGGGAATATCACCCCGACCACCGGCGCAGTCTCGCTCCGTCCTGTGATCGGCTCCCACTCGTGTCCGAGGTGGTCGTGCTGCCCCAAGGGCAGGATGATGGCGCTCTCCTTCGCTGCGGGCGCGCTTGCCGCCAGCCGACTCCACCGCAGGCGCCGCCTGCCTGCCCCCACCATTCTCTGGCGGGTTCCCACGGTTCCCACGGAGCTCAATCCCTGAAACTTGTTGGTGATCACCTAGGCCCAATGCTCGCTGTGTATGGAACGCGCGAGTACGCAGCCGTCTGACCGCGTCCTCGGGGGGCGACGTCAGCCGAGGGTTTCCTCAACGAGGTCGAGGTATGCGTGTCCGGCGGCGACGTCGACGGCAGGGCTCTTCCCCAAGAAAGGGGAGATGTCCGCCCACCTTTGGCCAATCGTGTGTGGCTTGCCTGAGAGCTCAACGACAGCGCGGTGCGGCGACCCTCTCGAATTATCTGCTGCTCCGCCGGCGTCCCGATCTCTGGGAGACCGTGCACCGGCTGGCCGTTCACTGCGCGAGACAGGTCAATGACTGGCCCACCGGACACTCCAGTGCCGCGGCTACGAGGCGTCAGGAAAGTGGTGGATGAGAAGCCCCACGGATGACGTGTGGAAAACGGCGCTAGACCACATCGAACTCGTTTCCCTCGGGATCCACCATCGCCACCGCATAGTGATCAATCCCGGGCTGCGACAGCACCCGCGCAACGGACGCCCCCGCCTGGACAAGCCGCTCCACCTCGGCATCCACCCGCGCTTTCCGGGTCTCCAGCGGTACGTCCTCCCGCTTGCCGCCCACCTTCACATCCAGGTGAAACCGGTTCTTGAGCACCTTGCCCTCAGGCACCTGCTGAAACCAGATCCTCGGCCCGTACCCCTCGGGATCGACGATGCTGTCGCTGCCGTCCCCCTCGCCCAGCTCGTCCTCCGGCACTCCGAGAGTGCGCCAGTAATCCCGCCACGTGTCGAATCCACCCGGCGGCGGCTCCACCGTGTACCGCAGCGCGCCCGCCCAGAACCGGGCCATCCGCTCGGGTTCCGCACAGTCAATGACCAGCTGGTAAGAAACCATGGCAGCCATCCTGCCGGACCCATCCGACAATTGTTGGCTCGCGGTCCGGACGGGTCACGCGACCTGGTCATAGCGAACCCTTTCTAGATCGTCCCGTGGCCCGGTTCGCCTCGCGGAGGGACACCCAGGCGTCCGCCACGGGACCCATATGCCGGAGCTTGTCGGGGTTGTTCACCGTGCGGATCGTCTGGATCCGCCCGTCGAGGACGTCGAACACCCAGGTGCTGAGGACCTTGCCGTCCCGGTCGCGGAAGATCGCGCCTGACCGACCGTTCACTTGGTGCGGCTCCACCTTCGCTCCGATCTGGATAAACCGCGGGACGAGCGCGTCGAGTATCCGGGCCACGTTCTGGGCGCCGACGAAGCGGTCGCCCCATTGCGGGGCCTTGCCGCCGCTGTCGCCGACCATCTGGACGTCGGCGGCCAGGAGTTCCCGCAGCCTGCCGACGTCCCCGTCCCGGAAGGCGTCGAGGAATCGCCCGGCGAGCTCGTCGCGTTCTTTCCGGTCGGTTTCGAACCGGGGCCGTCCCGCGTCCATGTGGCGGCGCGCCCGCATCGCGAGCTGGCGGCACGCCGCCTCCGAACGTCCCACCGCCGACGCGACCTGGGGGTAGTCGAACCCGAACACCTCGCGCAGGACGAAGACCGCGCGTTCGAGCGGGCTGAGTCGCTCGAGCAGCACCAGCGCCGCCATCGACAGCGAGTCGGCCAGCTCCGCCGACCGCTCGGGGTCCTGGTAGGGGTCGGTCAGCAGGGGCTCGGGGAACCACGGTCCGACGTACGCCTCCCGCCGGACGCGAGCCGAGCGCAGTACGTCGATCGAGATCCGGGTCACCGTGGCAGCGAGGAAGCCCTTGGTGGACGTGGGTTGTGTCGGGGAGACCTGGAAGCGCAGCCAGGTCTCCTGGACCGCGTCCTCGGCCTCGCTCACACTGCCCAGGATCCGGTAGGCGATCGAGAACAGCAGCGGTCGCAGATCCTGGAACTCCTCCGCAGGTGTCATACCTCTTCCTTCTCCTGATCAGAACCTGTCCGTGACATCCGGCATGAGTGGCCGGGCCGAGATCGCCCTCACCAGGGCAATGGGCCCTCCTCACCGAAGAACCCCGCGGTCGGCCCGTCCGTGTCGAGCGTGGCCATGCGCACCAGGATCGCGGCCCCCTGCGCGGGCGTGAGGTGCCCGGTGTGGTCGTTACTGTCGGTGTCGACGAAGCCGGGGGCGACGGCGTTGACCAGGATGCCGTCCTTGCGCAGCTCATTGGCGTACTGCACGGTCAGCGCGCTCAGCGCGGACTTGGACGGCGAGTAGGCGGCCGACGGCAGTAGTGCCGCGAAGGGCCCGTCCGGGTCGCTCATGAGGGTCAACGACCCGGCGTGGCTGCCGACGTTGACGATGCGTGGCGCCGGTGACCGCCGCAGCAGCGGCAGCATGGCATTGGTCACGGCGATCACCCCGAAGACGTTGGTCTCGAACACCGCCCGCACCATGTCCAGGTCGACGGCGCTGGGGATCTGATCGGTGGCGTCCTCAGGGGAGACGTTTCCGGAGCCGGTGATGCCGGCGTTGTTGATCAGCACGTCGAGACGGCCGAAGCGCTCTTGGATCTGCTCGGCGGCTTCCCGGACGGCGGTTTGGTCGGTGACGTTCAGGGTGATGGCGTGCACGTGGCCGCCCGCCGCGCGCAATTCCGCGGCGGCCTCCTCGCCTCGCCGAGGGTCCCTGGCTCCGATCAGGACCGTCATGCCCAGCGCGGCGAGCCGCTCGGCGGCCGCCCGCCCGATCCCCTTGTTCGCACCGGTGACCAGTGCGATCTTCTGTATGGCCTGCTCATTCATCGGATGGCTCCTCGCCCGGCGTTTCCTTCAGAACCCGTTGTCGAGACCCGAGACGAGACGGTCCTGCCGCCTGTGACATGCGATCGGACATTCACGCCGGGCCCACTCTGTTTCAGCTGGCGCGGCGGCGGTCCTGGACTCAGTGGTGCAGGGTGGCCTCCGCTCCATATACGCCAGCTTCTGGGGATTGCGCACGGTGTAGAGCCCGGTGATGAGGTCGTAGCCGCTGATCGACGATCAGCCCGCCCTCGGACGCGGCCTCACCGGGCGGCGGCGTCGAGGACGGCCTTCAGTGATGCTTCGAGGAGGTCCACGCCGGTGTGGAGTTCGTCGTCGCCGATCGTGAGGGGCGGGGCGATACGGAAGATGCCGCCCATCCCGGGGAGCTGGACGATGTTCATGTGCAGCCCCCGTTCGAGACAGGCCGAGGTGACCGCCTTGCCCAGCGCGTCGGCGGGGGCCTTGCTCGTCTTGTCCTTGACCAGCTCGACGCCTTGCAGCAGACCACGACCGCGTACGTCGCCGACGACCTCGTAGGCGTCGCGAAGCGCCAGCAGTCGCTCGGTGAGCTGCCCGCCCAGCCGCGCGGCACGCTCGACGAGGCCGTCCCGGTCGATGACGTCGAGGACGGTCAGCGCGACGGAGGCGGCCAGCGGGTCGGAGACGTGCGTGGTGTAGAACAGGAACCCCCGCTCGTGGCAGACCTGCTCGATCTCGGCGGTCGTGACGACGGCCGCCACGGGCAGCCCGGCTCCGAGGGTCTTGGACAACGTCAGGACGTCGGGGGTGACGCCGTCGCGCTCGAACGCGTACATCGTGCCGGTGCGGCCGAGACCGGTCTGCGCCTCGTCGAGGATGAGCAGCATCCCGCGCTCCTCGCACATCTCCTTGAGGCGGCGCAGGTAGCCAGGCGGCGGGTCGATGATCCCGCCCGAGGACAGGACGGGCTCAACCAGGCAGGCGGCGAGGCTTCCTGCGGACTGCCGGTCGACCAGGGCGAAGCCGTAGGCCAACTCGGCCTCCCAGTCGTACGACCCGTCGGAGCACCGGAACGGCGACCGGTAGGCGTTCGGCGCGGGCAGCGCGAGGTTGCCCGGAGCGGGCGGACCGTAGCCGCGCCGCCCCGCCGAGAACGTCGCGGAGGCCGCCCCCTGGGTCATGCCGTGCCAGGAGCGGTCGAACGAGACGATCTCATACCTGCCCGTGCACAGCTTGGCCATCTTGATCGCGGCCTCGTTCGCCTCGGCACCCGTGGTGAGCAGCAGCATCTTGCCCAGCGTGGCGGGCAGGGTCGCGGTGAGCCTGCCCGCCAGCTCCACCACCGGCGCGCTGAGCATGCCGCTGTAGAGGTGGTCCAGCGACGCCACCGCCGACGACACCGTCGCCACGATGTCCGGGTGCGCGTGCCCGAGGATGGCGCTCATCTGCCCCGAGGTGAAGTCGAGGATCGGCGTGCCCTCGCGGTCGTAGACGTACGCGCCGCGGGCCCGTTCGATGACTCGCGGGGTGAAGCCGACTCCGTAGCGGATCAGAAGGCGGTCCGCCTCATCCCAGAACGTCGTGTCCATCGCCCATCCTCCCTGACCGCGCCCGGCGACGACGCCGAGCGGCTCGCTCGATGCCATCTTCGATCATCGGCAGGCGTCACGACAGCTCCGCCCCGGCGGCGGCACCCTGCGCGCTTGAGGATCGCGCCGTACACGGCGCAATCACTCGATGCCTCCCGCCAGGCTCAGCACACCGCCGAGCAAGGACAAATCGCCGACCGCTACACCAAGGCAGTCGAACAGATCGGCTCCGGCACGCTGGATGTCCGGTTGGGCGGCATGTGTGCGCTCGAACGGCTCGCACAAGACTCGCCGCGTGACCACCAGACCGTCTACGACGTGCTGACCGCATTCATCCGTGAACACGAAGCGTTGAAGCAGAGAAGCTGCCTCCGGTGCCCGATACCGATGTGCAGGCCGCGCTGACCATCATCGGCCGCCGAAACACCCGCTTAGACGCCCAGAGCCTGACCTGAACAACATCCGTACCCGCGGCGCGCACCTGACCAGCGCGGACCTGCGGCACCTTGCGACGGCCGGGGGCCAAGTTCTGACGCGTCCCCCTCATCAGCGTGCCGCCAGCGCAGCGACCCTCCGTGCGATCCGTACACCCTGATCGGCTTCCAGGGAGGATTGGACCGGATTTTGGCGCTAGAGAGTCGATCTCGACGGCTGTTTGCTCTGGTTGAGGGTCCTACGTGCCTGCTCATGCCTCATATGAGACATACGGAGGGCAGGGCCGGAGTGTGCTGATGGCCACGCCTGCCTCCTGAATCACGGTCCAGCGGTCGGCCCGCCGAGGCGGCGTTCAGCGCGGGATTGCCCAGTCTGGCGCCCACGTCCCGGCGGCGCCGTGGCCGGCCGCTGTGGCGGCGAGGTGGGCGCGGAGGGTGGACAGCGCAGGGTGGGGGTTGTCGCGGTGCCACAGGAGCGAGTGCGGGTAGACGGGCGTGGGGCCGATCACCGGGATACGGCGCAGGCCGTGGCCGGCGGGCCAGACCAGGCGGGTCTGCTCGCCCATGAAGGTGGCCAGGGCCGGGGTGTCGGCGATGGTGTCGAGGAGCGCGTCGGAGCCGAAGTTGGGGCCGGTCGCCTCGATGGTGAGGCCGAACTCGGCGACGAGGTCGTCGTAGTAGGCGGCCCACTCGGTACCGGGGACGATGCCGGGCATCCAGATCCGGTGCCCGGCGAGCTGGGTCAGCGTCACCGAGCGGGCCGACGCCAGCGCGTGGGCGGGCCCGGTGAGGAGCTCGTGCGCCTCGTCAAGCACCCGGACGGACTCGATGTCCTCGGGAAGGGGCCGGGCGGGCATGCCGACGGCACGGAAGGACGCGTCGATCGCACCTGACCTGATGGCGGCCACGGCCGCCTCGATGTCGAACAGCATCACCACGTCGAGCTCGATCTCCGGGTGCGCGCGGTGGAAGCCGCGCATCATGCCTGACTGCGCGCTGCGCGAGGCGATCACGTCGACGCGCAGCGGACGGCTGCCGGTGCGGACGGACGCAACCGCGCGTTCGGCGACCCGGAGCAGTTCGCGGGCGTGGGGCAGGAACGCCTGCCCGTCGATGGTGAGCTCGGCGCCGCGCGGGGTACGGGCGAACAGCCGCACGCCGAGGTTGCGTTCCAGCCTGGCGATGCGCTTGGAGACGGCCTGCTGGGTGACCGCCAGCTCGGCGGCGGCCTCCTGGAACTGCCCCGCGTCGGCGGCGGCGACGAAGGTCCGGACGGTGTTGAGGTCCATGCGGACACACCTTACTGATACAACCGATCGTTGTAATCAATGGCTCCGAAGTTGTTTGATCCCCTGGTACGGCGCGCGCTTTGATGCTTGCGATCGCAAATCGGTTGTGCGAGTGAGTGGCGAGGAGCGTCGGGCATGCGGAGCGAGCGCCGGTTGGGGCGGCAGTTCGGGTGGCTCTGGGGAGCGTACGGGACCAGCACGCTCGGTACGTGGCTCGCCTTCGGCGCGTTCCCGCTGATCGCGATCCAGGTGCTGCACGCCGGGCCGGCGCAGGTCGCGGCGTTGTCCTCGGTGGGAGCTTTGGTGGGCGCGGCCGTGGCGGTGCCGCTGGGCCCGTGGGTGGAGTTCCGCCGCAAGCGGCCGGTGCTGATCGGGATGGACCTGGTGCGGTTCGCGGCGCTGCTGACGATCCCCGCCGCGTTCGCGCTCGGTGTGCTCTCCTTCGTCCAGCTCCTGCTGGTCTCGGTCGTCGTCGCGGCGGCCGACATCACCTTCCGCGCCGCCTCCGGCGCGTACCTGAAGACGTTGCTGCCGGCCGAGGACTTGCTCGTCGCCAACACCCGATTCGAGTCGACGGCCTGGACGACCACGGTCATCGGACCGCCTCTGGGCGGTGCCGCGATCGGGCTTCTCGGTCCGGTGGTGACGGTGGTGGCCGACGCGGTCAGCTACCTGCTCTCGGCCCTGGGCATCCGCGCGGCGGGCGGCCAGGAGCCGCGGCCCGAGCGCCGCCAGGCCGCGCGTCAAGATCGCCGGTGCCGTGCCGCTGTGCTGAAGCGATTCCGTCGCGCGGTGGAGATCGTTAGGGTTCGGCGCATGTCTGATGAGCGCATGATGCGCGGTTATGTGGGCCATTCGCATGGACGTGCCACCTACTCCGGTACGCCGGTGATCGAGCTGGACGGCGCCCCCGTCACGGTCAGCGTCGATGAGGAGGGGCTGCTGTGGACGTGTGATCTCCGCGGCGGCGGATGCGTCAGCCGTCCGCTGGACCTCGACGCGGCCGGGCCCGATGACGACTGGTACATCGAGAACGAGTGGTGGGACGAGGACGATGATGAGGACGAGCGGAAAAGGCTCGTCACCGAGCCCTCCCTCATCGCCGAGCGCGTGACCGTGGCGGAGGTCGATGGCCGACCCGTGGTCGTCACCGGCGGGGGCCGATTCGACTTCCGCCTCGAGGACGGTGACGACGTCAGCGGCGGGATCGTGCGGGCCTGGGACGTGCATACGGGGCGGCGGATCGGCTCGGTCATGCTCGGTCATGTGCTCGGTGTCTGCTCACTCACGACCGTCCGGTCCGAGCGCGGCCTCCTCGCCGTCAGCAGCTGCGAGACGGGCCTGCTGCTGGCCTGGGAACTGGCCACCGGTGTGAAGGTGATCGAGCGGCAGGGCTCCTACAACGGGGAGATGGCCGCCGCCGTGGTCGACGGCCGCCCTGTCGCCGTGACCGGCGGGGCTGACCGGTTTCTCCAGGCATGGGACGTCCTGAGCGGCGAGCAGCTCGGCGCGGACCTGCCGGGGCTGGAGTCTCCCGTCGGCGGCATCGCGATCACCGAGGTGGAGGGCCGCACCGTGGTGCTGGCCGGCGACGGCCCCAGGCTGCGCGCCTGGGACCTCGCGGCCCAGGAGCCGATCGGGGCGCCGCTGACCGGGCACACCGGCAAAATCGAGCGCGTGGTCACCGCGACCGTGGGTGGCCGCGCAATCGCCCTGACCGGGGGCGACGATCCCAACGATTGGGCCACGACCCTCGTGTGGGACCTGGCGCGCGGAGAGCAGATCGGCGAGCCGCTCACCGGCCACTTCCTCGAGTCGGCCACCGAGGTCGCGGGCACGCCGGCCGCCGTCACCCGGAGGTGGGACAGCGCCGTCCACCTGTCGGACCTGACGCCGACAGCCCGCTGATCAGAGCCGTCCGGCGGCGGGGACCCTCACATCGGTCGAGATCAGGCGGCCGGAGCCGGGCGGGTCCTGCCATGCGGCCGCCAGCCACGTGCCTCATGTACCAGAAACCGAGATTTCGCCCTGACCTGCGCCTCTAGGTTGGAGGCGTTGAGCCGGTTGAACATGTCAATCACGCCGAAAAGCAGGATCAGAGCGGCGACTTGCTTCTCGTCGAAGTGGTCGGCGACCCGGTCCCGCCCGGCCTGGCCACGGCCGCGATCCCACCGTGCCCCAGCGCCTGGCGGGCCGGCTCTCGACTGCGTAGCCGGACGCACCGTTGCACATCACCGGGTCCCCGTGATTGCATGCCATAACTGTCCGTGATGGCTCGGAAGGGATTTGGTGCTGGATGCCCTTGTGGAAGCGCCGAGGTGAGCTGATTCTCACTCCCGCCCAATACAACCCCGACGAAGTGCTCCACGCCGTGGACGGCTCCATCATCGTGGGAATGGTGACGGCAAGCGACGTCTGGCCGGGCAAGTTCCGGGCGGGCGTCTACGCCCCAGACACTGTCTGGCTGGACATTTTCCCGGTGAGCGGCACCCGCTGGATTTGCGTGAAACAGGGCACCGAGGTCTTGGTGGACAAGCCGCAGGCGGGCACTGAGGAATTCCTCAGCCCGCAGGAGGCACTTGCCGCAATCGCCAGGAACCGCCTCCTGTAGCCGTCCCATTGAGGAAACACCCCCGCCGTGCAGGCTCAGTACTCCCGAAGCTACGGCGAGGGGCAAAGTAGCCCTTCGTGATCGGGGCCAGATCGATCTGGCCCCGGCTTCTGGTCGGCGGTCGAGACCCGCGCGTAACCGATGAGCATGCGTCGGAATATCTGGCCCGAACCGTTAACCGACGTTGATTTCCGGCGCGAGTCGTCGACACTCCCGACCTGTGGGGGCGTAATCGTTTCTCGACACTTGGACCTGGGCGCGCGCCTCGGCACCGACTCCGCTCGCCCAAACTCAAGCCCAGCGCACCCCTTGACCCAGACGACCACCGCTACGTCCGGCGACAACGCCTGCCTGCATGGCCGCCGCTGTGCCACTCATCCCCCGCACTCCTCTCGAGAGGATCGACAGCGCTGGAGGGCGAGCCAGGTGAGGATTGTGGACCACAGCGGTGCGGCGTACTTCCAGATCGAGGTCAGCTCCGGGGGAAGATCTCGGTCTCGGGGCGCTGCATGTACTCCATCGCCGCGGTGAACTCCGGGTCGCCGAAGCGTCGCTCCATCTCCTCGGGCGTCACATCCTCGATGTGGGTCTGGATCCACCACACGTTGCCGAACGGGTCGCGCACCCGCCCGACCAGGTCGCCGAACGCCAGGTGGGTGACCTCCGAGATGGAGGCGCCTCCCGCCTCGACCGCCTGGCGGTGCACTGCGCGGGCGTCCTCGACATACAGGCGGAGGAACGCGGGCGTCGCGGGCCAACTCGGGTCGCCGTCGAACAGCATCACGATCGCCTCGCCGATGCGGACCTCCGCGTGCCCGATCACCCCGCGTGCGTCAATCACTCGGCCCAGTTCCTCGGCGCCGAACGCCTTTCGGATGTAGTCGATGAGCTCGGCCGTGTCCCGGGAGATGATCCACGGCGTGACGGTCGTGTAGCCCTCGGGGATCGCCTTGACAGACATCTGGGGTGCCTCCTTGCGTGCCGGAATGTGCCACCGACGCTAGGCCTCGTGTAGGTCAGTTTCTGACCTACACGGCACGAAGCGTCCTGGCCGCCATCTCGCGCAGGTAGTCGACCAGCTCGGGCGGCTCGTGCACCTCGAACTCGCACCCCAGCATGACCAGCCGGAATGCCAGCCACTCCAGGGTGTCGCTTTGCCCGGACAGTCGGCAGGTGTCAGCGTCGATCGGCTCCAACTCGCCCGCGGCGTCGCCGAGGCGGGCCGCCACCTGCTCGGCCGGAGCGTGCAGGGTGGCGACGGCGCGGAAGGTGGGCGCCGTCGAGTACAGCCTGGCCGTGACGAAGGCTGCGGCGTCCTCGGCGGGCGGCGTCCTCGGCGGCACCCGCACTCCGGTCGGGTGGGGCTCGCTCACGCGGTCCACGCGAAAGGTCCGCCAGTCGTCCCTGTCGTTGTCGAAGGCCACCAGGTACCAGCGCCTGCCCACGGTGACCAGGCGGTACGGCTCAACCAGCCGCCTGCTCGCGGTGCCGTCGCCCGCCTCGTAGGCGAAGCGCAGCTGTTCGTGGCCGGCCGCGGCCCCGGCGATCGCGGTGAGGATCTCCGGGTCGATGTCCGGCCCGGAGAAAGGAGGGGGAGCCTCGGTCGCGGCGTTCAGCGCGCCGACCCGGCGCCGCAGACGGGACGGCAACACCTGCTGGAGCTTGGCCATCGCGCGGACCGACGCCTGGTCGATGCCCGCGACGGGGTGCCTGGCCACCGTGCGCAGGCCGACGGCGATGGCCACGGCCTCCTCGTCATCGAGCAGCAGCGGCGGCATGGCGGTGCCCGCCACCAGGCGATAGCCGCCCTCGCCGCCCATCGTCGCGCGTACCGGATAGCCGAGGTCTCGCAGCCGCTCGACGTCGCGGCGGATGGTGCGCCGGCTGACCTCCAGACGCGCCGCGAGTTCGCTGCCCGGCCAGTCGCGCGGAGCCTGGAGCAGGGACAGCAGGTTCAGCAGTCGTGCCGAGGTGCCGGACATGTCACCAAGAATGCCAGGAGGCCAGCCAATACCCGGGCCATGGACGGCGGCAGGTTGAGGCAGCGACGACGGCCAAGAGGCGTGTTCAGGCGACGCCGGACAGGTCCAGGCGCTTGGCCATGTCGAGGTGGAAGCGAATGCAAACGAGAAGACCCCCATTGGGCGGCCCCTCGGCCTTCCGCCTGGCTCCGCTAAATATCCGTCTTCCGTAGGGTGTTCGATCGGGGTGACCCGATTGCTCCTCCCCCGCTTCGAGAGCTCCCGGGTGGTCGTTTGAGAATGCCGCCCATTTATTTACCGGCCGCTACAGTTAAGTCAAAACAATAAAGGGTATCGCGCCGGTGGGGTTGGTAAATAATTGACATGAAGCTGGATCCTCGGATTGGCCCGGGATAAAATCCGATCGTCGCAACGCGAAAGGATACTCGTGATGGAAGCAGTAACGGAAAAGCCGCGAAAGAAACTCTCGCTGGACCGGGAAACGGTGCGCAACCTCAATGACCCCATCCTGAGCACGCAGGGATGGAGTCTGTGGACGTGCGACGACGCCGACGCCAGCCTGGAGATTCAGGGCGAGCGGGCCAAGTAGACGACAAGGGTGGGTCGGCGTTGAATCTGAAACCGGTTCCACGCGTCTCGCGTGGCGACTTCCGGCCGACGCGCCTCGCCGGCCTTCCCCGGGTGGTCGTGGACAATGTGCCCGGGTGGCAGGCCGTCGAGTGCTGGAACAGCGCCTACCTGAAGTCCGTGGCCGGCCACCGCGAGGTTGCCGTGCGAGAGACGAACGGCCCACCCAGCAATATTTTCCAGAATCTGGCCCGCGGTGGGCGCACGTTTTTCGGTGATTATCTGGACTGGGTGGTGGAAACCGCGCACGATCTACGGCCTGTCGCCGAAAGGCACACCGACGTCGGCGCCATCACCCAGGCGGTCGCCGCCAGCGGCTTTGAGACCTCCTATTATCTTGACGCGAAGCTGGGCCAGTTGTCAGCGAGGCTCGCCGCCGACGCGCCGGCCCCGGATTGGTTCCGCGCCTCCCCCATGGACACCAATCTGTGGTGCGGCGTCCTGGGCACCTCCTCCGGGCTGCACTGCGACGTGACTCCCAACTGCAACGTCCAGGTGATCGGCCGCAAGCATTTTGTTCTGTTCCCGCCCTCGCAGTCGCGGCTGGTGTATCGCATTCCCCGGATCACCCATTGCCGTTTCGATCCCAACGTCCCGGACTTCGGCAGGTTCCCGCTCGCGCGGCAGGCGTCGGGCTGGCAGTGCACTCTGCGGCCGGGTGAGTCGCTCTACATCCCGGTCGGCTGGTATCACCAGGTGACGGTGGTGACGCCGTGGGCGCTGAACGTCAACTTCTTCTGGCCGCGTCCGTTTCCGCAGGGCATCGTGACGCCGTCGCTGTGGCGGTTCCTGCTCCGGCGGGGGTCGGCCCGGGTGAGGCGACTGCTGCGGGGATGACGGGTGCCGAGGAGGAGCCGGCCTGGCGGCCTGCGGGGTTCTTCGTGCTCCGCACGCCGTGCCTTCCGCTGGACGCGTTGTTCGCGCTGGGCGGTGGCGGCCTGGCGGAGACGGATCTCTCGCATGAGAGTGCGATGGCGGAACACGCTCATGCCCTCGACCGGCTGCGGGCGCTATGCCTGCGGCCTGATGTGCGCGAGGCTCTGTGGGTGGCCTCGCCGTCGCTGGAGGGGCGGCTGGACGGCTGGGCGCGTGACCCGCAGGGCGGGCTCAAGATCGGCCATGGTCTTCTTCGGTATGTCGCGCGCATGGCGGGGCGCCCGACGCCGTTCGGGCTTTTCGCCGGGTGCTCGCTCGGGATGATCGGTGAGGAGACCCGGCTACGCCTTGCGTGTCGGGAGACCTACCGCCGCCACACGAGTTTGGATTCCCGGTATCTCGGTGCCCTGGCGGAGTCCCTGCAGCGAGATCCGGCCCTGCGGCCGCGGCTCAGGTACCTGCCGAACTCCAGCATCTACCGGGCGGCCGGGCGTCTGAGGTATACCGAGACGCGCCCTGCCGGCGCCGGGACGTCGTACCATCTGGTGGCCGTTGAACCGACGGTCCATCTGGTGGCCGCGCTTGAGCGGGCCGCGGGCGGGGCCCTGCCCGGCGAGCTGGCCTGTGCCGTCGACGCCGCCGACCCCGAGGTCGGCCGGGGCGAGGCGCTTGACTTCGTGGACCGGCTGATCGACGCGCAGCTCCTGGTCTGCGAGCTCGCTCCCACGGTGAGCGGGCCCGAGCCGGTCGATGACCTCCTTGACCGGCTGGACCGGGTGGGCGGAGCGCGCGCCCGGCCGGTCGTCTCGGCCCTGCGCCAGGCCCGGACCATGCTCGCGGGTTTGGACGAGTTGCCGCCGGGGGCCGATCCGGAGCGTTACCGCGAGGTCGCCGCGGCGCTTCCGGCCCTGGCCGGGGTCCCGGTCTCCTTCCATGTCGATCTCACGAAGCCCGCCCGGGCGACACTGGGACGGGACGTGGTCGCGGAGATCGAACGTGGGGTGCGCCTGTTGCGCCGCGTCAGCGTGGGGCGGCGCGGCGACCCTCTGGGCCGCTTCCGTGAGGCGTTCCTCCACCGTTACGACCGGCGCGAGGTGCCGCTGTGCGAGGCCTTGGACGACGAGATCGGTATCGGATTCCCCGCTGACGGGCCGTTTGGGGCGGCGCCGGCTCCGCTGCTGGACGATCTGGCGTTCCCGTCTCCTCCACGGGCCGAGGACGCTCGATTCAGCAGGCGGGACGCGCTTGTTCTGCGCTGGTTGACCGAAGCCGCGTGCGCGGGCGTGGCGGAGTTGTCGCTGGGCGAGGCCGAGGTGCGGGCTCTTGAGGAGGCCGGCGACGCAGCCTCGCTGCCGGACTCCTTCGGGGCCGTCGCCACGATCCTCGCGGCTGACGAGGACGCGGTGGCGGCGGGACGCTACCGCATCATGCTGTCCGCGGTGGGCGGTTTGTCCGGAACAACGCTGATGGGCCGGTTCTGCCGTCGTGACGACCGGTTGCTCCGCCACGTGCAGCGGCATCTACAGGCCGAAGAAGCGCTGCGACCGGAGGCGATCTACGCGGAGATCGTGCATCCCGTGCCGGGCAAGGTGGGCAACGTCCTGGTCCGGCCGCACCTTCGCGAGCACGAGATCGTCTATCTCGGGCGCCCTGCCGCGCCGGAGCGGCGAATGCCCCTCGACGACCTCACAGTCTCCGTCGTCGGCGGGCGGGTGGTGCTCCGCTCGCGCTCGCTCGGCCGCGAGGTTCTGCCCCGGCTGACGGTCGCGCACCGCTTCGACGGGGCCGGCAGCCCGGCCTTGTATCGCTTCCTGTGCCACCTGCAGCGCCAAGGGAGGGAGGGCGGGCTGTCCTTCTCATTCGGAGGTCTGGGCGATGCGCCCTATCTGCCGAGGGTCACCGCCGGTCGGCTGGTGCTGTCCCGGGCCCGCTGGCGTCTGTCGGATGCGCAGCTGGCGTCCCTGGAAGGCCCGACGGCCGCCGCCCGATTCGCCGCGGTGCAGGATCTGCGACGCCTCCTTCGCCTGCCGCGATGGGTCGCGGTGGTGGACGCGGATCGGCGGTTGCCCATCGATCTGGACAACCCGCTCTTCGCCGACATGGCCGTTCACCTGTTCCGCGAGCACCGGCCGGTGCGGCTCGAGGAGGTGTTCTTCGGGCCGGATGAGGTGCCCGCGACGGGGCCAGAGGGTCGTTTCGCGCACGAGATCATCGTGCCGTTTCTGCGCACGAGCGCCCTCGAACCCGCCGGCGGCGCCCCGGCGCGACCGAAGAGGCCGCTCACGCGGAGTTTCCCGCCCGGATCGCCCTGGCTTTACGCCAAGCTGTACAGCGGCCCGGTCGGTGCCGACACCATACTCCAGCAGGTCGTGCGGCCCGTGGTGCGCGAGGCGGTGTCCGACGCCTCGGTTGACCGCTGGTTCTTCGTCCGGTATGCCGATCCCGACCCGCATCTGCGGCTGCGGCTGCACGGCGATCCCGGCCGCCTGATGAATGAGGTGCTGCCTGCGCTGCTCGCCGCCTGCGCGCCGTTTCACGCCGAGGGCACGCTCTGGCGGATCCAGCTGGACACCTACGAACGCGAGGTTGAGCGCTACGGCGGAGCCGATGGGATCGTTCTGGCCGAGCGGCTGTTCCACGCCGACAGCGACGCCGCGCTCAAGGTGATCGGGGCGACTCCCGGCGACATGGACACACGCTGGCGGCTGGCGCTGGTCGGTCTCGACCGGTTGCTCGACGATTTGGGCCTGGACCTGGCCGGGCGGCTCTCCGTCAGTACGGCGGCGCGTGATCGTTTCAGCCGCGAATTCGGTGCCGACGCCACCTTCGCCCACCGGCTCGGCGCCCGCTACCGGCGGGAACGGACGGTACTGGAGCCGCTCCTGGCCGCACCAGATCACCTGTATCGGGCACGCTCCGAGGCGTTGCGTCCCGTCGCCGGCGACCTGGCGGCGTGCGCGGGCGCCGACCGGCTCACCCGTCAAGTGACCACCCTCGCCGGTAGCTTCCTGCACATGCACGCGAACCGGATGCTGCCCGCCGCCGCGCGCGCCCAGGAACTTGTCCTCTATGACTTCCTCAGCCGCTGGTACCGCTCGCGCGCGGCCCGGGCCCTCATCGAGGTCGGGACAGAAGCACCGCGTCGTGCCGCCGGTCCGCCTCACCGAATCCGGCGGTGACGAACACGTCGGCGTACCGCGGATTGAGGTACATGACGTAGAAGTCCCGGGGAGCCTCGGCGAGCGATTCGAGGATGCGGTCCACGACCGCGCGCATGGTCTCGGCGCCGAATGGATGGAAGAAGTAGGCGACGGTCACGGACGCCGGCACGGCGAAGGACCCGGCGTCCGCGCATGTGACGCTCAACGCGCAGGAACGGCGGCGGCTGAACCTGGCGATGTTCGCGTTCGCGATCGCGCACAACTCGGGCGACGATTCCACACCGATCGCGGCGGCGAAGCCGTGTCTCGCGGCGAGCATGAGCGCCCGCCCTTTTCCCGCCCCGAAATCCACGAGCACCCGCCCGTCGGTGGCCAACGGGGCGTTTCGCAGCATCTCCGCGAAGAGCAGCGGATTGGTTCCCTCGTGCGCGGTCGTGCAGCCGGGCGACTCCAGAGAGGTATCGGTCCCGTACCGGACATCGAACAGAAGCTCATGCGAGATCAGCCGCATCGTCCGGGCGACACCGTATCTCCGTCGCGCGGCCGGAAACGAACGCGTGATGAGCCGGAACTGACCGGCAAGCCGACCCAGCATCGCGCGCCCAGCCCCCCTGCCGCGATCATGAACGTCACCTCATCCTGTCAGGGGCGTCGAGACGAGTCCCAGCGAAACGCCGGGATGCTGCGGACGGTCTGGCGGCGACTCACCGCCGTGCCTGCTCAGGCCCTGCGCACCCGCGACGACATCGTGGCCACGAGTTGGTCGGCCTGCGGTCCGATTCCCTGTAGTAAGGTCCATCTTGTCGATTACTAACAGATATCAATTGACTACGCACTGCATCGGCTGCTGTGTTCCGCCCGCATGGACCGGACCCGGCGCCCTTCGACGGTCACCGCTGCCCAGCCACCCTCAGGAAGGACGTTCCCTGTGAACCTCAGTACTCCCGCCGGTGCCCACCGGCCGCGCGTCCGGCGCACCGCGGTCACCGCGTTCCTCGTGCTGGCCGTCCTGACCGCCGCGGTCAGCCCCGCTGCCGCCGCCCCGGCCTCATCCACGTTTCCAGCCGCCGGATCGGCAGCAGCCTCGGCGGTACTTTCCGCGCGGGTCGAACCACAGCAAGACGTGCCTGAACTTGATGCCCCGGGCACCGCCAAACCCGTGACGTATCCGCCGGATCACCGCACCCGCCCCAACTCGGGCACCTTCGTCTTCACCGCCCCGCCCCACACCCGCATCACCCGCCTGGAGATGGACTGCCGCCCCCGCCCCTGCGCGGAGGCGATCGCCGCCGACGGCTCCACCGCCACCGTCCGCATGGGCCCCGGGCGCTGGCGCTGGAATACGCCGGTACGGGTCTGGCTTCAGGCCGCCCCCAACGCCCCTATGCAGCGGGCCCGTTACAGCGGAGCCCTGAACGTCGACGGTGAGCGGCAACCACTCGACGTGATCATCACCGAGGGGAAGCAGGGCCTGCTCGGCATCGTCCGTGAGGACGCCCCCAACAACAGCGGTGCGCTGGTATCCGATGTGGTGCCGGGCAGCCCTGCCGACAAGGCCGGGATCCGGCCCGGTGACGTCATCGTCTCCTTCAACGGCAAGGTCATCACCAATGCCAGGGAGCAGAGTGCCGCCCGCGTCGGGGTGTTGCGAGCGGGAGCCGTCGTCCCCGTCACCTACCGCAGGCCCGACGGCAGCCTCAGAACCGCTGAAGTCACCCTGGTCGACGCGCTTTGATCAACGCCGTCGCCCTGTGGGCAGTTGTACGCTCCCTTGCCCATGCTGCCGGGGATCACCACGCTGACCCGGCCGGTGGTGCGGGAGCGGGCCACGCTGGATCTGCTGCAGAGAGAGCGCCGGCGGACCGGTCCGTCAAAGGCGTCGGGGCCACAGATGGTCAAGTCGCTGGATCTGGTGGCCGAGATCGGCGGCACCGGGCTCGGCAAGCTGGAACTGGACGCTGTCGGCCCGGAGCGGGCGCTCCGGGCCGGCGGCGTTCAGGAGGCGGGCACCGTCTGGGGCCGCCATGAGAACACCGCGCGCGAGCGGGGCTCGACCGTGACGCGCAGCCACTGGGTCGCCGTGACGCCGTAGGTCTCCAGCCTCGTCAGGTTGGGGACGCCCGCGTAGCCGGTCTCCACCTCGTACACGTGCTCGTCACCGTGCACGAGCAGGACGGGCTTGCCGTACGCCTTGGCACGGTCGGTGATCCGGGCGCGGATCTCGGAGAATCCGGGGGTGTCGGTCGGCTCGGCCTGCATCATGAGCAGCACACCGGGCGCGTTCGTCTGCCGCGCGGTGTCGAAGGCGGTGTCGATCCAGTCGAGGGCCGCCGCCTTCCGTGCGGTGAACTCGGCCAGTCGCAGGTCGGGACGGTCGCCGCCCGGCAGTTCGGACCATGGCGCCAGGTTGTTCTCGCTGCCGACCACGTGCACAGTCGCGAACACGACGCCCTGCCGGCGGAACAGCACGTTCTCCTTGTAGGCCCTGTGCCGGCTGTCGGACGCCTGGGTCCGCACGCCCATGGGGTGGCGGCCGAGCGTGTGACCGGCCTTCGGGTAGAAGACCGTGCGGACCGCGTCGAGCCGCTCTGTGGGCACGTAGCCCCCTGCGGCGGTGCGGTGGCAGTCGGTCCACTCGTTGTCGCCGGGGGTCAGCACGAACGGGTCGTCGAAGGTGCCGAACAGCTTGGCCAGGTCGGCGAAGCGCGCGTCGTCACAGGTGGACGCGCCATCCTTGACGTCACCGGCGTGCAGGACGAAGCGGACGTCCGGGTCGGCGTTCACCGCGTCGACCAGCGCGGGGAACGCCGCTCGCTGGTCGGCGCCGTATGGGGTGTCGCCGAGCAGGGCGAAGCTGAGAGAGGGGCCGCGGGTCTCCTGGGCGTCGGCCGACGCGGGAGTGACGGTGCCGGCGACCAGGGCTGCCATCAGCGCGGCGACAGCAGCGGAAGATTTACGCATGGGCCGATTCTCCACATAGCCCAACAACCCGGACATTACGCCAAGTCGACAAGTCACCGACGGCTCGCTGACATGGACGTGGCCGACCTCATCCCGGCCGTTGGAGTACGGAACGCGTCCAGCCGCGGGTTCGATCCGATGCCGATGGGGTCTTCGTCCTCGTTCACGGCACGACGCGGAATCTAGGCTCATGGCCACACCCCTGTTCCGCTGGAAGCCTCCATCTCCAGGCTGGCGGTGGGCCCGCCTTTGGGTGCAGGTGCTGAGCCGCGGGCGTGGAAGCGACGCGACTCCTCACGGAGCCGGCACAAGACTGATTTCACCTGCGGCGACGGGACGGACAATGAGCCAGTTGATCGATGAGCGCCCGAAGGACGATCGCCACACGCACGCCCGGGACAAGGTGCGGCAGCACGGCGTGGTCTGGCTCGCCTACGCTTTCACGGCACGGAACCTGATCAGGCTGCTGGCGCCCGCTTTACTGGTGTTTCTGCCGATCGGCTTGCTCGCGGTGCCGGCGTTGGCTGTCCTCGTGGACGACTCGGCGGCGGTGGTCAACGGCGACTTCGAGCTGGTCGGCACGCCTGGCACGCCGTTGCTGGTGTGGTCGGCGGCAGTGCTGGTCGTCTCAGTGGCCGGGCAGGCGGTGGCACTGCCCGCGACGGTGGTGCTCGCCGCCGGACTGCTGGTCGGCAAGGACGTCGCCGTCTCCGGCGCGATGCGGGCCGCGGCCCGGCGCTGGCCCGCGATGGCAGTGCTCATCCTGGTCGGCGTGACGGCGCTCGCGGTGACCTTGGCGGCCGGGCTCGGCATTCTCCTGTGGATCAAGGCGGAGGTCACGGCATACGCCGTCATGGCGGTCCTGGCCTTGTTCGCGATGCCGTGCCTGCTGGCCGTGGCGCCCGTGGTGCTGGAGGGCCGGTCCGTGAAGAGCGCCCTCGCTCGCGCCTACCGGCTGACGGTCGGTGCCTCGTGGGCGACCGCACTCACGCTGGCCTTCGGTGTCGCGCTCTTCCCCATGCTGGCCGCCCAGGCGGTGAACTGGGCCGTGTCCGGACTGCCCATCGTGCCGGCCGTGGCCGGCTACGTGCTGGCGCTGGTCACCGTGCCCTTCCAGGCAGCCGTGATCGCCCGCCTGTTCCTGCACCGCCTGGTCATCAAGGGGACGATCACCGAGTTCAAGGAGATCGTCGACGGCCTGCCGGAAGGTCCGCCCCGCGCGGCCAGGCTCGTGCCGGTGCTCGCGGCGCTACTGCTGCCCGGCCTGCTGTATGGCGGCGCGGTGCTGATCAACCCGCTCGGCTGGCTGGAGGTCTCCCAGACGGTCGTCACCAAGAACGTGCCCCGCGGTTCAGACTACGGGGCGGACGGGCGCCAGCAACCGAGGCTCGATGGGTCAGGCCTGCAAGCCCTGTACGCGGAGCAGGGTGAGCGCATGGTCATGCTCATGGACGACACCCGCGAGGCGAAGCTGCTGACATGCGCAGACAGCAGTTGCGCCCGCTCTCGGCTCACCTGGGCAGAGCCGACCGCCGTCGACGGCAGGCGGACATCGGCCGGCGCCCGGCTGGCAGACGGCCGCCTCGCCGTGACGACATGGGCAGTGGACGAGCGCTACCACTGGGTTGACGACGAGAACTGGCGTGCCCGGCTCGGACTGCTGTTCTGCGACGCGACCGCCTGTGTGCCGGCCCCCGGCGGCAAGACCCTCGCGGAGGTGACGTGGGGCGGCCAGAACAGCGTCGTCGCCCTGGCGGCGCGGCCCGGCGGCGGCCTGCTGGTCGCCCAGCTCCTCGGGCTCTCGGAAAAGAGTGACGACGACAAGGAAGTGCTCGCGGTCACCACCTGCGACGATCCGGCCTGCACCCGTCCACGCACGAAACAGGTCGCCAAGGTCCCCGTCAACAGGTACACCGGCGGCGGACGCGACCTCATCGCCGGCGTGGACCCGGACGACCACCCCGTCGTGCTCCGCCTGGACCACGACAGCGGTGCCATCCACGTGGTCTCCTGCGACGACCCCGCCTGCGCCCGGGCACGCGTGGAGCAGCCCCTCGGGGATGATTCGCCCGGCTACGTGTTCGACCGCCGCGGTCAGCCCCACGCCACCATGGCCATCCGGGCCGACGGCCGTCCGCTGATCGCTTACCAGGACATGGCGGACGGCACGATCAAGCTGCTCGACTGCCGCACCCGCACGTGCGCGCAGGCCGACAAAGCCATGCTGACCACACCTGGTGAGCGCCACGCGGGGCCGGCGATGGTGCTGGATCGGGCGGGACGGGCCTTGGTGGCCTTCCAGGACCTCGACCGCGAACAGATCGTCATCGCCACCTGCACGGGGACGCGCTGCACACGGACTCCGATCACGACGATCCCGCGCGGTGGTGACCACGGCCTGGTCATGGCGCTGGACGGCCGCGGCCGGCCGGTGCTCGCCTGGATAGACGTCGGGGGTTGGGAGGACTGGGACCTGGTCGTGACCAAGCCGCTCACCCTTCGATGACGCAAGGAGCCGGTGACCTTGATGGAGCACGTCGAGCGACTGCGCAAGGGCGGTGTGCCGTTCCGGAGCTATCTGGACGCCGGGCGGCATCTGATGCGGCTCGCGTTGCCCGGTGTGCTGGTGCACGTACCTCTCGCCGCGCTGTCCCTACTGGCGCTGATGGTGGCGACCGGCGATTCGGCGGCGCTGGTCAACCAGCGGTTCCAGCTGATCGGGACGTCCGATGCCCCGTTGCTGACCTGGATGCTCGTGCTTGCGGCGGTCGCGCTCGCCGGGCAGGTCGTGGTGTTCCCAGCGACGGTGATCATCGCCGCGGGTCATCTGGTCGACCGGCAGATGTCGCCCGTCGAGGCGTTGCGGGCGACGGTGCGGCGGCTGCCGTCCCTGCTCGTCCCGCTCCTGGCAGTCGCGCTGGCCGGGGCCGTGGGGGCCGGTGTTCTTGTCGTTGCCGATCGGCATTGGCTGGCCACAGTGGTGCTGGTGGCGGCCGCGTACGCGGCGATGCCTTGTCTGCTGACCGTGCCGGCCATCCTGTTGCACGGCTGCTCAGGGCTGGGCTCGATCGGCCGCGCCTATCGCCTGACCGAGCTGAGTTTCCTGCCGGCGTCGTTCACGCTTGCCTTCGGGGTCGTCCTCGTTCCCGGCGCGGCGTTGTGGGCTTTCTGGTCAGGGCTGAGCCTGCTCCCCGGCCCGCTCGCGGTCCTCGGATGGGGCCTGGCCGGTACCGTGCTCGGGCTGGCCGTAACGCCTTTCCAAGCCGCCGTGGTCGCTCGCCAGTTCCTCCATTGCATGGCCTGGCGTACCAAGGTGGACGACTCGGACCTGGCGCACGGCCTGCCTGATGGTCCGCCGCCGCGCGCGGTACGGCCCGTCCTCCTGGCGGTGGCGCTGCTGCCCGGACTGCTGTTCAGCGGACTCGTGCTGGTCAACCCATTCGCGTGGCCGGAGATCAGCGAGACGAACGTGACGGCGTCCTGGCCGCCCGAAAAGTCCTCCGCCTCCGGTGACCGCAGACCGGAGGTGCGCCCCTTCGACCTCCGGGACCTGTACACAGGCCGCGGGGCGAGCCTGATCGCGGTGATGGACGGCTACGAGGACCATTCCAGCCTGCTGGCCTGCACAGACCCCTCATGCCGGAAGACGAGCTTCGCGTGGGCCGAGCCACACGACTCCGCCACCCGATGGCAGGCCGGCACGGCCGGCACACGGCTGCCCGACGGCCGCCTCCTCCTGACCACCTGGACCTCCACCAGGCTCGAACTGCTCACATGCGAGGCGACCAGGTGTGAACGGAGCAGCGGGACCGTCGCGACAACGCGCACGCCACCGGAGTCGGTGGGAGTGGCGCTGGCCGCGCGACAGGGCGGCGGCGTGGTGGTGGCCTACGCCGACGCAGACCCGGCGGGCGGCGACAGGCCGACTCACGACCTCGTCTCCTTCATCATCTGCGAGGACACGAGCTGCGCGCACCCGGAACCCCGGCAGGTCGCCCGCCTGGAGGCGGGCGGGTACTCGCCCGACGAGCACGACCTGGCCGTCGCCGTCGCTCCCGGGGACCGTCCGGTCGCCGCCCGGTACGACCCCGCCACCGGCCAGATCCATGTGATCTCCTGCCTGGATGCCGCCTGCCATCAGCCGCGCGTGACCAGCCCCGTGCCCCCCGCGGCACCGAACCCCGGCCATCGGGTCTGGACGGCCGGCCTGGCCATGGCGGTACGACCCGACGGCCGCCCCGCCATCGCCTACCGGGACCTGCGCGACCATGCGGCCAAACTGCTCGACTGCCGCACCCTCGACTGTGCCCAGGCCGACGTGCGCACGCTGGGTGCCGGAAGCGAGTACCACTCCGTCCCAGCGCTGGCCCTGGACCGCGCGGGGCGTCCGCTGGTGGCGTTCGAGAGCCTCGATCAACGACGGCTCATGCTCGCCATCTGCACCGGCAGCCGCTGCGAGAGCGTCCCGGTGTCCAAGAACAGGAGCGGCTTCGGAGAACGACTGGTCATGACCATGAACGCCGAGGGCGCCCCGGCGATCGCCTGGATCGACTCCGCGCTCGCGCCGTCCGGCCTGAAGTGGAACCTGCACGTCACCACCCCGCTCAATCTCACCGGAACCAGGTAGGCCGAGCTCTATGCCGGGGCGTCATGCTGCCTCGTTGTCACACGGAAGAAGTATGTGCCGACCGCGATAGTTACTTTACGAAGTTGACTCATTACAGACTGTGATCGCATCAGTTACTCGTCGCGAAAGGACGTCCGATGCGACCCATCCCTACAGCTCTCCTCGCCACAGCCGCCGCCGGAGCGCTCGCCCTCTCCATCGCCGACCCCGCCTCCGCCGCATCCGGTTTTGTACGGATCCACTCGGCATCCGGCCAGGTAAAGACGATCAACGATCCACAGCCCCACGTCTGCCACCAGGGCTTTACAGGGCAATCCACCATCATCAACCAGACCGAGGGCACGATCTTGGTCTTCCCAGACCAGAACTGCCGGACCAAGGTCTTCATCCCGGTTCCCTCGCACGAGACTGTTCACGGCAGATACGCCAGCTTCTTTGCCGTGGACTGAATCCGAGCCAGAGCAGAGCTTCTTCCCGATCGGCGTGCACCTCCCTCAAGCGGTGGGTGACGTTACTCGAGCGGCAGGGCGTGCCGTTCGGCAACCTGGCGGATCTCCTCCAGCGGGTACGGCGTCTTCCTGCTCTCACTCTGCAGATCGTGGTAGAAGTCGTTCAGCACGGTGGCCAGCGGGCTGTGCCGCGACAGCAGGACCGCGACCCCGCCGGGCACGCCGACGGGCCGCTCTCCCGCAGCCCATCCCCGCACCAGTTCGCGACGCCCTGGCCAGTCGGCGCCGTGGAAGGCGCCGGCCAGCCAGTTCACCAGGTACGTCAGCGTGTACGTGCGGTCAAAGGTGAGGTGCCGGTGATAAAAGGCTTGTTCCTCCTCTGACAGGTCGAACCGGGTCGACACGGCCTGCCCGAAGTCGGTCAGGTAGAACCGGCGCCCGTCGGTGAGGATGTTCTTGAAATGCGCGTCGAAGTGCAGCAGGCCGCCCGCGTTCATGAAGGCCACGGCCTCTCGCAGTCCCTGGTCCGCCAGGGCGCAGGCGCGGTCGGCGTCGCCCGTGCGCACCCGCTCGTCCAGCCACTGGTGCAGGTTGAAGGGGAAGTACTCCAGGAAGAGCGTCAGGCTCGCCGGCGCCCCTGCCAGCGCTTCAAGGCGGCGGCGCACGCCGGGCGCGCCCTCCCAGAAAGTGACCGCCTGATCGATGTCGGCCAGCTCTCCGTACAGCGGGGCGGGCTCGGCGTTGGGCAGCACCCGCCAGTGATACAGCAGCGGGAAGCCGGGGAACCGGCCGGTCAGTACCCAATCGGTGGTCATCGTGTGCGCGGCCAGCTCGCGCCAGGCGCCGAAGCCGGGCGAGCCGATGCCGTACTGGCAGAAAGGCGGCAGCCCGAACAGGTTGACCGTCGAGTGCGGGTGGCGGAGTTCGAGCTCGGTGAGGGGCACGCGTTTGACGAAGACAGAGGAACCGCCGACCTCGATCCGCGCGGACGCCCCGCCGATGCCGGTGCCGAGCGGCACGGCCTCGCGCTCCAGCAACTCGGCCAGCTCCCGGTCGTCGTAGCGGGCCAAGGCTGTGGAAACGTCACAGTGGGTGGTCAGCCGCGCGTCCATCATCATGATCACCTTCAGTCGCCCACGCCCAGGCCCTCCTGGCGGCCATCGCCGCCAGGAGGGCCTGGGCGTCGTGTGCTGCTCAGACTGGCGTCGCCGCTGTCCGAAAGCAGCCCGGCACTGCCACTCTGACTAGCCCGGGGTGGCCGGCGGCCTGAGGATCTGCCAGAGGCGCCAGATAATCGTCGGTGTCTTCGAGGACGGAGTGTCCGACGTGTATGGCTTGGAGGCCGGGCCGTGCCCGGTGCCCTGGTCAGCCATCTCATCAGCCATGCTCCGGGCGGTCCCTTGGTGGGACCCGGTGGGTTGGACCCTCCCCAACTGCTCGTCGATCGAGCGTCTCTGCGCGTCGGTCAGCCCGCGCGACTGGCTCTGGCCGGTGTTCGGCGGGTTTCGCTGCGCCTTGGGCGGCGACTGCCGTTGGACCGCCTTGCGACTGGTCGGACGGACGGCGGGCCGATGCCTGACTGTGCTCTTGGGCCTGCTCGCACGCCTGGTCACCGCCCTGCGCGCAGCCGAGGCTCGGCGCTTGGCCGCCGCGGCCCGGCGCGCTGCCGCTGCCGCTCGTCGCCTGGCCGCCGCAGCGGCTGCCCGCTGCCTGGCCAGCGCGGCCTTCTTCCTCGCCGCCTGCGCCGCCCTCTTCCTGGCGGCTTCCGCGGCTCTCTTCCTGGCTGCCTCAGCCGCCTTCTTCTTGGCCGCTTCCGCGGCCCTCCGCTTGGCCGCCTCCAAGGCGCGCTTCCTGGCCAGCGCAGCGGCTCTGCGCCTGGCCGCGGCGAGCGCCGCCCTCCTGGCAGCGGCCTGCGCGGCCCGCCTGGCTGCGGCCTGGGCCAGCTTCCTGGCGATGGCGCGCGCCGCGATCCTCGCCGCGATGCCGACGACGAACCAGACGATCTGGCCGTCGGGGTCGGTCATGGTGACGGGGCTGTTGTTGGCGTAGGCGTAGGCGTTGAGCTGCTGCGGATCGCTCTCGTCGATGATCGGGTCGACCGAGAGGAAGCGGCCGTTCGTGGCGTCGTACTCGCGGGCGCCGAGGTGGACGAGTCCGGTGGTCGCGTCCTTGGTGCCGCCGACGAATCCGCGTTGGCCCGGCCACCACGGTGGTGGTGTCCCTCGATCCTCACCGAACGGGGTCTGCCTGCGGACGGCCAGGTCTCCTGTGCCGGCGTTCACCATGGCCTGCGCGGTGCCCTGGTGGTCGTTGGCCATGAAGAAGACCTGGTTGTCCGGGGTGCGTACGGCGATGGCCTCGCCGCCGATGGTGTAGTAGCGGGTCTGCTCGACGACGTCCTTGGCGTAGTCGAGGCGCAGTTCCATGTCGTCGATGTAGAGGGTGGCGTCGGTGGGGGTCTTGCGGATCAGGCGGTCACCGTCGGCGTCGTAGAGGAACGAGGTCGTCTTGCCGGCCTCGGTCACCGACTCCAGGTTGCCTTCGGCGTCCCAGACCAGGCTCTGGTCGGAGGTGCCGACCTTGCGCCGGGTGGTGTTGCCGGCGGCGTCGTACTCGAAGAGGTCGGCGCCGACGGTCTGCAGCGCGTGCGGCTGCTTGCCGCCCGCCGCCGGGTAGGTGAAGGTGCGCGCCTGCTCGGCCGCGCCGCCCCAGGCGTGCTTGGTCTCCTTGGTCCGGTTTCCGGTGACGTCGTAGGCGTAGCTGACCGCGTACGGGGCCACGCCGCCGATCTTGTCCCCGGTCGGGCCGGAGGCGCAGTCGTCGGTGGCCGTCCACGCCGAGGTCAACCGGCGCAGATAGTCGTGCTTGAAGCACTGCGTGTCTTGACCGCTCGCCTTGTCGGCGATCTTGGTGACGTTGCCGGCCGCGTCGTAGCTGTAATTGAGGTCCAGATCGCTGGCGGCGGCACCTGCCCGGTCCAGCCGCATGCTGCTGAGCCTGCGGGTGCCCTCGTCATGGGTGTAGGTCAGCCAGGTCTTCTTGGCGCCCTCGCCCAGCTCGTACTGGAGGGTCTCGCCCATCTTGGAGTAGCGGGTCATGCCCACGTACGCCGACAGCCCGGTGACCTTGGTCGGCTGGCTGAGCCCGTCGTAGGTGTACACGACCGACTCCTCCGCCAGGCCGCCGCCCGCCGGGAAACTGGCCGACTGGACCTGGTCGTCGAGCGTGTAGCGGGTGTTGAGCTGGTAGGAGCCGGCGAGCTTGCCCTCCCGTGCCGGGATGGTGACGGTCTGGCGCAGGGTGCGGTAGTCGGCGTCGATGGCGTTGATCTCGGCCGTGTACGCCTGCCCGCCCACGTACCGGATGCTGGCGTTGAGCTCTCCCTTGGCCAGCGCGTCGTACTTCCACTCGGCCAGCAGCGTGCCGGTGGCGGATCCTTCGCGCAGCTGGGTCTTGCGGCCCAGGGCGTCGTAGCCGTACCAGAGCGTCTTGCCGCGCCCGTCGGTGGTGGTGACGATCTCGTCGGCGTCGTTGTAGGTGGTGGTCGTGACGCCCTTGTCCGGGTCCTCGGTCTTGATCTCCCGGCCGCGCAGGTCGTAGTGGTGCTTCCACACGTTGCCCGCCGGGTCGGTCACCGTGAACAGGCGTCCGGCCGTGTCGTAGGTGTACTTGGTGGAGTCGTACTCGCCGGTCGGGGTCGCGCCCTTGTACTGGCGCAGCTCGATCAGGCGGTCCTCGGCGTCACCGATGCGGGTCGTCGCCGTGCCGCCCTGCGGCGGTGTGACGTGGAGCCGGTCGCCCTCCTCCTTGGCCGTCACCCGGTACTTCTCCACGCCCTTCACCTTGAGGATCTCGGCGTTGGGCTCGCCCGTTCCGTCGAACAGCGAGATGACCTGGTTGGGCACGTCGGTGTCGGCGACCGCGAGCAGGTCGGTGGACGGCGTGCCCGTGGCGAAGTAGCCGGTGTTGGCCTTGTACTCCTCGCCCTGGGAGTTGTAGATGGTGTCGGTGATCGTGCGCCCGTCACGCAGCGCGGGATCCTGCGTCTGGTCGTCCGTCGGCGCGGGTTCCTGGGTCTGGCGCTCGCGCATCAGGCCGTCGTACAGCTCGTGGCTGGTGGTGTAGCCGCCGTCCGCGCGCAACGTCTTGGTGGTGACGTAGCTCGGCCCGTCGGTGCGCATCGTGTAGGAGTACTCGGTGCTGGGCGACTGGCCGCCCGCCTTGCTCCGATCGGGCTGCCAGACCTTGGTCAGACGGCCGAGCGCGTCGTACTCCATGTCCACGCGGCGGTTGTTCGCGTCGATCTCGGCGACGGGCTCGCCCCAGGCCGGTTCGAGCAGGGTGCGCTCGACGTGGCCCAACTGGTTGGTCTCCGTGGTCTCGGTCGCGAGCGCGCCCGAGGCCGGGCTGTAGGTGGTGACGGCCTTGGTGCCGACCGGGTCCGTCTCGCTGGTCTCACGGCCGTAGGCGTCATAGGTGCGGGTGGTGCCGGTGATCGTCGCGCCGTCCGCCGAGACGAGCTCCTGAACCGAGGTCACATCGCCCTTGGTCGGGGCCTGACCGTGCGCCTGTCCGTCGTACTGGACCTTCTCGTCGGAGATGACCTCGTCCGCCGCCAGCTTGGCCACGGAGGTGCCGCAGCCCGCGGCGACCTTCTGGACCTGGCTGGGGTAGTCGAGCATCCAGGAGGTGTCGTTGCGGGCGTAGCTGTAGCGGGTGCACTGGTCGTCATCGCCGCTGGCCAGGTCGCCCTTTTCGTCTACCTGGAGGAGCAGGCCCTTGGTGTCGTACGAGCGCTCCTCGCCGGTACGCCGCCACTTGTCCCCGGGCAGCGCGGTGCGGGTGACCATGGACTTGGGCTGCACCACGTGCGCGGCCTTGGTGACGCCGCCCTGCGTGGACTCGGCCGTCTTGACCGACCACGGCTCCTGTGCGGTCGCGGTCAGCAGCGCCCCGCCGTCACCGTCGAACAGGATCTCCTCCCGCTCGAACCCCGCGAGTTGGTCGAGGTCGTCCAGCTTGACGCCCTCGGTGTCCTCGACCTGCGCGCTGCGCTTGGAACCGTCGGCCTGCTTGTCGCCGTGCATGCCGCGGAAGTAGCGGAACTCCGTCAGCGTGCGCTTGCCGTCCTGGCCGTCGCCCTCGCGGACGCGAACCCGGCCGAACCCTCGGAAGTCCGCCCACGTGCGGTGCTCGGGCTTGACCAGGATGTTGTCGGCGTAGTGCCAGGCCGCGCCGTCGAGATACTCGTAGTCGGTGACCACGTTCGGCGAGCCCGCGACCCTGTCGACCTCGATCGTCTGGGTGACCAGGTACTTGTGGAACCAGTCGGTGACCTCCGCCTCGTTCGGCGGGGCCCAGCGCTGCGGGAAGCAGCGCCTGGTGTTCTTGTCCGCCGTGGGGACGTCGCCCGGCTTGCAGTCGGCGGCCGAGTAGTTGATCCGCAGCTCACCGCCGGACTCGTTGTTGACCGCCTGGACCCGCCACTTGACCAGCGGGGCGCGGCCCTCGTTGGCGTCCACCCGGTTCGGGAGCTGGACACCGATGAAGGTGACCGGCGGCAGCGACAGCGTGCCGCCTACGTGACCGCTCTGCTGGATCGAGGCCAGCCACAGCGCCGGGCTCATGCCGTCACCCGAAGCGGGGAACTGGTGCTTCAGCGCCCACGAGTCCACCGCGTAGTACTGGCCGGAGGCGTTGAGCACCTGGGTGGTGACCTTGGCCAGGCGCTTGCGGGTGAAGAACGTCGGGGTGGTGCGGTCGGTGCACTTCACTCCGGCGTCGCAGATCTGGTCGAAGGGGACGTCCGGCCAGGAACCCGCGGTCTCCTTCTTGAGCTGCTCGGGCGCGCAGGTGATGCTCCCGCTGGGCAGGCAGCGCTCGGCAGTCTCGAACACCACGCGAGCGGTCGGCGCCTTGGTGAACAGCTCGTTCTTCAGGTAGCCGTAGTCGATGCGAGCCAGGTAGGCGCCCCGGACGTACTGGGTGCCGAGCTCCGGCTTCATGTTGCGGCCGTAGTAGTTGGTCTCCTGCGTGTACCAGTATGTGGTGGCGTTGCCGTGGGTGTCCGCCTCGTAGTCGAGGTTCCACCGGTACGCCTGCTGGCACCAGGCGTTGGCCGGGGTGCTGTTGTAGCAGGGCTCGCCGCTGTTGTTGCCGAACACCGGCACCGTCTGCACCGACTTCGTCTCCGCCTTGCCGCTCACCCAGCCGGGCAGGCGGTTCAGGCCGAAGGTGTACTGCGTGCCGTCCGGAGTGGTGACCCGCCAGTACTCGCCGTTGTTGTCGCCGTTCGTGGCGCCGGTCAGCGCCTCGATCCGGGTGCCGTCGTCCCGCTTGGGCCGCCACTGCTTCGTGGTGGCGTCCTTGACGAGCTCGACCGACGAGTCGCCCAGGGACATGGTGGCGTTGTCCTGGTCCCAGCACAGATCGCCGGTCTTCTTGCCGTCGAGCATGCAGGACTTGTAACGGCGTTCGATGTAGCCGCCCGGGTTCAGCTCGAAGCCCTCACCCGCCCAGGACGCCTGGTTGTTGGTGGAGGAGGTGCGCCCGTCCACGCTCTGCGAGGAGTAGCCCAGCGACACGCCCGGCTCCTCACCGCCCAGCGCCGGAGGCGTGCGCAGCTCATAGCCCCAGGTGAAGTCACCCGATTGAGGGCCCACACTCCAGTCGGACGAAGCCGTCAAAGAGGTGGCGGCATGGTCGCCCGACGGGCCGGACGCCGCCGCGGTCAGCGCGTACAGGCCGCCCGTCTCGACCTCGGCGCTCACCGTGCCGTTCTTGGCGTTGTTGTCGCTCTTCACCGGCTGCGGCTGAGCGCAGCCGGCCGCGCCGGTGAGCGCGCACTCCTCCAGCTTCACCATGCGCAGCCGGGAGCCGTAGTCACCGCCGTAGGCGTAACGGAAGCCGGAGTAGTCCACCTCCAGGCGGGTTTTGACTGGCTTGGCCGCAGCCGCCGCTGCCACCCCCTGCCCCGGCGTGACTCGCATCGCCAGGCCGAGCAGGTCGGTGTCGAGCAGCTCGACACTGATCGGGGCCGTCGCCTTCGCCGCCTTGGCCGTCTCCGGCGCCAGCTTCACCGGGAAGCCGGCCGCCAGAGTGGAGGCGGAGCCGCCCAGCTCCGCCTTCTGCGGTTTGGGCCAGGTGACGGCCGGCGCCGCCTTCCACGCCTGCTTGGCGACGGGATCCGCCAGGGGCGACTTGACGGGGACCTTCCCGCCCGTCACCGGCGCTTCTTTCTGCACGGCCGGCGCCGAGCGCGGGGCCGCGTAGGCGGGCATGGCGTACGCCATCTCCACCAGCAGGACGATCGAGAGAACAGGGGCCAGCCTGCGTGGCCAGCGCGATTCGGGCTTGGCCTCTTGCGTCGCGAAGCGATTCCACGACGTGTCCGGGCGATCCGGATCCTGTGGGGTTCGTTGAAGGCCGTTCCATCGGGAGTGGGGTAGGTCTAACTCACTCGGCAGATCCATTAACCTTCTCCAGGTGCTTACGGGGCAGCTGGCTGAGCGAGGTGTGCGGTGCTCAGCGTGTCATCGGAGGCGCGACAACCCGGCGGGTCTTGTTGGGGGTGAGGAGACGGTCTCGACGGTGCGACCCGCCCTTCCGTGCCGCCGTGGCGCGATCAACGTCCGGTACGCGATCCGCCACTCGGCTGTCCTGAGCTGGGGTTACGCCCGGGGCAACGGGCGTCTGGGCATATCCGCGGTCTTTGATCAGTGATCGCATCGTCGCCCTGGAGAAGCTGCTGGTCCAGACTTTTGCGCCTTCTGCTCAAATATTTTTCAGAGGTGCGGGTCCCCCTGAAACTTTCTGTCTGGCGTCGGCGCCTGCTGATGGCCGGCGATGAATCCGCCCAAACTGTCGATAATTACACCATCACTATATGAATGCGGCAGTATGTCCCGAATGGGTTCCCGGATCACCATCCCTTTGATCGCTCTGTTCGCGGCCTCAGCCTGTGCCCTGTCCCCCGAAGCCGCGCCACGCACGTCCGCCCCACCGGCTCCAACGCCCCCCTCCACCGCCCCGCCGCCCTCAGCCGACGCGAGCATCACCACCCAGGACACCCGCCCGGCACTCGCGCAAACATCCAGCACGATGACCGAGAACCTCAAAGTCGAGGTGGTCGGGCTCAACCGGGTCAAAGGCAAGCACCTGATCGCCCAGGTCAAGCTGACCAACACCGGCAGCGAGAAAAAACTGTCGTGGACCGGCGAGATGAGCGACAACACCCGCCCGATCGGCAAGATCCGATGGGCCTCCGGCATCGGAGTGCTCGACGCCCAGGCACGTACCTGGATCCTGCCCTACCAACCGGCCGACTTCCCGTGTCTGTGCAGTGACCAGGACCGTGACGACCTCGACCACTTCATCGACCCGGGCCAGTCCATCAGCCTGTACGCGGTCATGCCCGCCCCCTCCGGCAACCCCGTGAGCACCACGGTCGTCACCCCCGTAGGGCCGCCGATGGTAGACGTCCCGATCAGCGACGACCCACCGGTCACACCGCCTGGGATGACGATCCCCGACCCGGACGCCGAGCCCGTCACCACCGTCACCCGCCGCCTCGTGACCCCATCCGAATCACTCGACAGGACGGAGGAGACAGCCGACGACGGCACGGATCTTCATGTAAGCCTCTCCTCCGACGTGCTGTTCGCGGTCAACAAGGCCACGCTCACGCCCAAGGCGAAAACGATCCTGGCCCGCACGGCGAAGCTCGTCGATGCCTCGTCCGGCGCGAGCGTGAAGGTGGAGGGGCATGCGGACTCCTCCGGCACCGACGCCATCAACGACCCCTTGTCCACCCGCCGCGCCCAGGCCGTGCGCCAGGCGCTGTCCACGGTGGTCACGAGGCAGGGCGTGGACTTCCAGGCCAAGGGGTACGGCTCACGCCGCCCGCTGTACAACAACGACACCGACGAGGGCAAACGCCGCAACCGCCGCGTCACGGTGGCATTCGCCAAGCCTCAGCCGGCCACGGCCGCCACGCCACCCACGACCCCCGCTCCGGGCACGACAGGTCTGACGGGAACCGGCAAGGCGGACGGCCAGCCGATCTCCATGGAGATCACCGGCCTGCGACGGCTGGCGGGCGACCTCGGGCTGCTGACGTACCGGATCACGAACCAGGGCGACAGCGAAGCCCGGTTCAACGAACTCCACCGGGCACAGGACTGGACGTCGTTCAAGCGCCGGGCCGCCTCCAACATCACGCTTACCGACGTGGCGGCCCGCCGCCAGTACCTGCCCGCCCGTCTCCAAGTGGCCGACGGCGACAGCGTGGACTCCTATTGCGCCTGCACCGACGTGTCCGGCGTACGCCTGGGCACCGAGAAGTTCGACCCCAGCCGGCAACGCGAATTCTGGAGCCTTTTCGCGCTGCCCGAGACGGCCGGCACGGTGAACGTCAAGATCGCCGGCTTCACCGACCTTCAAGTGCCGATCAGCAGTGTTCGCGGATACTCGACTTGGTGACGAACGCGGACCCCGCCGGCACCTTCGACCGCACTGATCAGCTGAGCCTTGGAAGGTGCGCTTCGTTACGCCAAGCGCGTACGGGCGGTGGGGGCCGGGTGGGGCGGGCTACCTTTGCGGGTGTGCATAGAGTGAAGAGTTCCGGCGGCCGTCTGCTTGCCGTCGAGGAGTGGGGCGTGCCCGGCGGTGTTCCGGTGCTGTACACGCATGGCTCGCCCATGAGCAGGCTGGCCCGCTACCCCGACGACAGCCTGTTCACTGACCTGAACGTACGGCTGATCACCTACGACCGCCCCGGCTTCGGTGAGTCCGAGGCGCACCGGGGCCGCAGCGTGGCCGACGCGGCGGCCGACATCGAGGCCATCGCCGACGAGCTGGGTCTGGAGCGCTTCCCGCTGTTCGGCGTCTCTGGCGGCGGCCCGCACGCGCTGGCCTTCGCTGCCCTACGCCCCGAACGGGTGACCCGCGTGGCGACGCTGGCAAGCCCGGCCCCGGTCGATGCCGAGGGGCTGGAGTGGGGTGCCGGGATGATGGAGTCCAACCGCAGGTCGTCGGCTGCGGCCCTGCGCGGGCGCGAGGCGCTGGTGGAGCTGTTCGCCCAGGACGACGAGGAGGGCCAGAGCCCTGCCTCCCTGCTGCCCGCCGCCGAGCAGGCGGTCCTGGCCAGGCCGGAGGTCCGGGCGATGCTGGGTGCTGCCTTCGCCGAGGCGGTCCGCCCGGGCAAGGATGGCTGGATCGACGACGAGATGGCTCTGTACGGCCTGCCGTGGGGCTTTGACCCGGCCGCCATCTCGGCGCCCGCCCGCGTCTGGCATGGCGAGCTCGACACGGTCATCCCGGTGACGCACGCCCGGTGGATCGCCGCCCGGGTCCCCGCAGCGGAACTGCTGGCTGATCCGGAGGCAGGCCACGCCGGTCATTTCGCCGCCACGCCGGACATCCTGCGCTGGCTGCTGCTGGGCTGATCAGGGAAGTACAGCCAGGAGGTGCTGCCTAACCGCGCAGCAGTCTCTCCCGTCTGGCCAGCAGCCGCTTACGCTCGGCGGACAGCTCGGTGTGGCGGGCCCGCAGGTGGGCGCCTGTCTCCTGGACCCATTGGATCGTCTTGTCGACCTCGGCGCGGGTGTTCTCGATGCGCTGATGCTTGATCACGTCAGTGATGATGTTGTCGAAGAACAAGTCGACGAACCACCGCGTGTCCACCTGCGGCAGGTGAGGACGCGCGGAGACGCCGACGTCGGCCAGCTCGCGGGAGAAGACGTCCAGGGCCCGCTGGGCGTGCCAGGCAGCCTCGTCGGCGGCGTCCAGCCGGTTGGACTCGATCAGGTCGGCGATCACGCCGCCGCCGAACATGTCCCAGGTGGAGGCGTTCACGGCCCAGTTCAGATGGCGCAGCACATGACCCAGCGCGTCACGTGCGGCCCGCCCGGCCCGATGGGCCTGCGCATGCTCACGCACGTCCGCCGTCACACGGTCGAGGGTGGCAGCGAGGTCGGCCAACTCCCTGGCACGGGCATCACCATCGCTGATGAGCTGCCGCTCCTTCTCGGCCAGCAATTCTGCGTACTCCTCCGGGGCCGTCGCGAGCCCGGCCAGCTCGTCCTCGGCCGCACGCGCATCCGCCTCAAGCTGGGACAGGCGGGCCTGGTGGCCCTCGACCCGCTGCCTGGCGGCGGCCGCCTCGGCACGTTCACGGTCCAGCCGCTCCTCGCGGTTACCCAGCAGGCGGGCCAGGACGGCGGATAATCCGCCTTCCAAGCGGGTGACGTCGTCCTCCTCCAGGGACAGCTCCAGCTCCAGGTCGGCCAGGGTGCGGTGGGCTCGCTGGATCTGCTCCGTGGTGGCCTCACGCACGCGCCGCAGGTGGTTGGCCCGGCGTATGCGGGCGGCTGCTTCCCTCAGTCGCTCGTCAAGATCTGGTGAGCTGGTCACACCTTGAAGGACGAACGAGACACTCCCAACGTTTCAACCGGCAGCCCGGACAGAACGCCCACACGCCCATCACGGGCGGGATCGTTCAAAGTCGTGTCGGTACGCGTCCAGGACGAGGCCGTGAAAATGATGGACGGCGTGCTCCGACAACCCCGACCCGTCGGGGTTGTAAACGATCTTTCCCTGGGTGAACGCAGGGGTGCGCATCCCGCGCTGGACGCTCTCCACCAAGGCGATGTCCTCCACCTGGAGAACCTCGTCGATGTAGCGAATGCTGTCCGACTCGGCCTCGTTGGGCTCGGCGGTCTCCAGGTAGAAGTCCCAGATCTCGCGAGTGCGTTCCGGACCGTCAGGGATGATCTGCAGCACCATGAAGTTTCCGCGGCCGGGGTAGCGCAGCAGGCAGGTGTTGGGCCACAGCCACCAGACCGCGTGCTCGGTGACCGTCGCGCCGGACACGTCGTAGGCGGAGTTCTCCGTCTGCCCCGCCTGGGCCATGTGGCTGGAGTAGATCCCGTACGTGGTGACCTTGTAGGTGCTCATGTCGACCAGGGACACGAAGTCCTTGTGGGCCACATGGCAGTGGTAGCACTCCAAGAAGTTGTCGACGACGTTCTTCCAGTTGGAGGCGATGTCGTAGGTGAGCCGGCGGGCGAGGGTCAGCTTGGCCACGTCCGGCGCCCGCGCTTCGATCTCCGCCTCCAGGCCTCCGGCCTGCTCCGACAGGGAAGCCGCCTCGGGGGCGAGGTTGACGTAGACCATGCCGCCGAACTCGGTGACCTGGATCTGGTCCAGGCACACGGTGGAGATGTCGAAGCCCGGCATGCCGCCGGTGTTGCGTGCTCGCCTCAACCGGCCGGTCAGGTCGAAGTTCCAGGCGTGGTAGGGGCACACGATGCTGCGCCGGACGCCGGACCCGGACAGCAGTTCGTGCGCCCGGTGCTTGCACACGTTGTAGAACGCCCGCAGCGTGCCGGCCTCGTCCCGGACGGCGACGATCGGCATCCCGGCCACCGTGCCCGTCACATAGCTTCCCATCTCCCGCAGCTTCTCCACATGACATAACCACTGCCACGTACGAGCGAAGATCGCCCGCTGGTCGACGTCGAACCACTTCGGATCCGTGTAGGCATCGGCGTGCAATGACATCGACAGCGCGGGATTCGGGTGGTATCCGGCAGAAATGTGATCGATTGCAGGGGTCGAATCCGGTGTCACCGTACCTCCCATGCAGGTACCAAACGCATGCATGCTCGAGGTTCTACGTTTCCTTATTTAGGCTAATGATCCTTTTAGGGAGGATTCAAGGGCCCGCTCAACGAAGTGGCCGACCTCTTGCGCGACAATCACCCGCACGGGGTGAGCGTGCGCCTGTTCAACGTGATGGCGTTCAAGCCGTTCCAGTGCTGCTGCCCGGCAGCTCCCATCAGCGGTTCGGCGGCTCGTACCGCTCAATGTGATCGCGGAACCAATCGAGCATGAAGCGGTGTGAGGCGATGCTCTAGTCCAGCGTCGTACGCTGAGGGGTCGCTCGTGGCTACCCGGGAGCCACCGGGACTTGGCTCGTCTACTGCCTGCGGCAGGCACCGTTGACCAGACCAAGGGGCAGGCCATCCCCTTCCGGGTCATGGCGCGGTGCCTGAACGTCTGGCGAACGTGAGGGGGGTCGCCCAGTTCACCACCCGGCGTGAGCGAGCCATCATGCCATGGAGACGACCCATTTGCCTCGGGTGTGCGGGGCGACGGCGAAGCTGGCGAGGGCGTCCTGGGTGAATGTGGCGGCGAACCCCGCGCCCAGGCGTCGGCCTGCTGCTGTTCGAGCCGCTCCAGCCTGGCCCTGTCCTCGCTGCTCCCAGTCCGTGCCGGCTCATCCGGTGTTGTCATTACCATGGCCACACTCCAACTCCCTGCGATTGCGATCAGCCCTGCCACGACAAGGAGCACACCCAACGGGTTCGCCGGACGATGAGCCGGCCGGTGCCGTCGGTGGCGCCGAGTACGGTCCGGTCTCATGGCCGGGCTTCGGGAGCCGGCAGGATCTTCAGCACGCAGCCGAGTTTCGCCGTTATCGTTGGCTGGGCATGTGATCATCCGCGCCTGTGGTTGATGCCCGGAAACCGTCCAGCCCGAAGGCCAGCAGTCGCTCAGCCTGGAGCGCGGAGCTCTGCTCGCCCGCCCACGCTGCCGCGTTGACCAGCGCGTACAGGTCCGGGGCTGTGACGTCCGGCCGCGCAGCACCGGCTGCCCGGGCCCGCGCCACCAGCCCCTCTCCAGCGGCGAGCACCGCCTTGCATGCCGTGTGCAGTTCCGAGGTTTCGTCCTCGATGGCCTGCATCAACGTGGCTCCCAGTCCGCGGTAAAGAGTCGTGTGCGCCATCGCCGCCCTCGCCCATGCGGCCAGGCCGTCGAAGGGCGAGGGGTGGGCGAGCAGTTCCTCGCCGGTCGTGGCCAGGGTCCGCATCCGGTCACCCATCAGCGCCTCCAGTAGTGCACGCCGGGTGGGGAAGTGGCCGTAGAGCGTGCCATTGGCCACCCCGGCCCGGCGCGCGATCTCCTCCAGTGAGAAGTCCGCGCCGTGCTCGCCGAAGGCGGCCGCCGCCTCGGCCAGCAGCCGTTCGTAGTTACGGCGTGCGTCCGCGCGCATGCGGCGCCGGGGCGCCGGTGTGCCGGTGTCCATGGGCAGAATCCTCACTGGCAAAGTTGAGACAGTCTCAGTATATTTCTCGGGACAGTCTCATCTTATGATTCGGGAGATCCCACCGCATGACCACGCCCCAAGAGCGTTCACTCTCGTCCACAACCGCCGCGATCAGGAGCGGCAAGCCCATACTCGTCACCGGCGCCACCGGCCGGCAGGGCGGAGCCGCCGCCACGCACCTGCTGGCCGACGGCTGGCCGGTCCGCATCCTGGTCCGCAACCCCGCCACCGAAGCCGCCGGCCAACTGGCCGCGACAGGCGCCGAACTGCACCGGGGCGACCTGGACGATCCCGGCAGCCTCAAGGCGGCCATGGTCGGCGCCCACGGCGTCTTCGCCGTCACCCCGGACGACCTGGACACCGAACGCGAGATCCGGCGCGGCCGGCACCTGGCAGACGCCGCCGCAGCGGCCAGGGTCGCCCATCTGGTCTTCACTTCCGTCGGCGGCGCCGAACGAGGCACCGGCATCTCGTATTGGGAGAGCAAGTGGGCGATCGAGCAGCACATCGCCGCCCTCGGGCTACCAGCCACCGTTCTGCGGCCAGTGCGCTTCATGGAAAACCATGCCATCCCCGAGCTGGGGCTGGGCGGCATCTCCCCCGACGGGGTGCTGCGCCACCTGTTCGCCCCCGACGTCCCCGTGCAGCTGATCGCCGTAACCGACATCGGCGCGTTCGCCGCCCTCGCCTTCGCCGACCCGGCCACATACCTGGGCCAGGCCTTGGAGCTGGCAGGCGACGAGCTGAGCCCCAACGCCACTGTGCGCCTGATCGGCTGGCACCTCGGACGCCAGATCACTTACCAGCAGGTCGCCGGCAAGGAGCTGAACCTGAACGAGGACGCCTCGCGTGCCTTCACCGCCCAACGGGGACTGTGGCGCGCCGACATCCCTGCCCTGCGCCACTGCCACCCCGACCTGCTTGACTTCCCCACTTGGCTGAATCAAGGCGGCGCCGACGCCATCGCCGCGCTCCTCGATGCCTGACCCAAAGCCCCGTCCCGCTATCCCTGACAGGCTCTCGGGGAGCAGCCGATGCGCCGCAGCGGCCGCCATGAACTCGCGGTCTGGGTCATCCACCGGTAGGTAGCTGGTGTCCGGTGATGGGGGCTAAACGGTACCGTGAGCAGGTGGGAGACCTCATCGGCTTCACCAGATGCTCGACAGCCCTCCAACACCTCACCGCCCAGCAGCAGATCCTCGCCGACCTCGGCGTCGCCAACGACCGCATCTACCTCGCCGAGCTGATGGAGGTCTTCTCCGCCGGCCGCGCCACCGTCTACCGCGTCCTCGACCGTGCCGTATCCAGGACCACCGTCGAGATGGACTCGCAACCTCGACCCGCCCGATAGGTCACATGGACACCGCACTCGAACTCGCGCTTCTCCCCGCGTTCCCCACGGCCCTGGCCGCCGACGTCCGCGCCGTCGTGCAGACCCTGCCGGAATCGCGCCTCCAACCCGCGGGCTCTTTCACCGCCTGGATCCAAGGCGAACACATCACCATCCCCTACCGCCTGTACAACCCGGTACCGGCCGACGACCTTTCAGGCCTGCCCGCAGTACAGGCCAAGGTCCTGCACTGCCTCTACACCCGCCACCACGACGGCCACATCCGCCAGCGCCACCTCAGCCAGATCAGCGACGCCACAGATCCGTGGATCGTCCCCTTCGTGGTCCAGCTCATCGGCGAATACGTGCTTGACATCATGATCACGATCAAGCGGGGACTCACCGACATCGACCAACCCGGCACTCCCCACCACCAGGCCTACGGGCGGTTCATCGCCGCCAACCCCGACTTCCTCTTCCTGACCAGCCAACGCGTCGCCAGCTACTGGAACTGCTACTACCGGAACAGATTTCCCACCCCTCCTACCCCGGCCGCATCCTCATCGACTCACTGAAAGCCGCCGCAGCCCACTACCGAGACCCCGCCACCCCAGCCCAGGCCGCGCCCAGGGAGATGGTGTTTGAGAAGGTCACCCGTAATCGGTGACTATTAGGAAGCAATCGCCTCAATATTCACTTTAGCATCGTTTGTCTC